>CAYVSQ010000069.1:0-4039 GCA_964453815.1 uncultured Acidobacteriaceae bacterium
GAAATTGTACCTTCTCAGCTGACGTTCGGGGCGTGTCGCCAAACCGGAAATTATCCTGCCATCGGCAAAGGGGGTTCCGGACAACATCGACGCGGGGACTGAGGACGGGTGCCGCGGACGGCGGGAGGGTGAAGGACCGGCATTGCGATGCGGAGTTAATCGACTATAAAAAGCTCAGGCTTGAATTCGGCGCAACGTGGGCGCAGACCCGCCCTTATAGACGCACCGGCGATCACGGACGCCCGCGATCACGCGGCGGCATTGATGCATCGGAAAACTCGAGCGCGACAGCGGGAGAAGAGAGACCCAGTTCGTAGAAAACAACCACTCGCTTGACTTGCTTGAGCTGAGAATTGGCTATGGGTTGAAGCAGGAGATAGAACGTTAAGAGGACAAGGACCGGCCTGACCGGGCGCAATGCCTTACTTCGTCGTGCACCCTGTCTGAAGCCATCGCTGGAAACTCTAGCATTCTTCGGCACTGACGGACCCGCCAGCCAAAGAAGGGGGAGAATAACCATCTCGCCTAACCTCGTATACTTTGAGCGAGTTCGTGCCTGCCGATCTTATCTCTGCAACCGACCGAAAGCAATTGAATACCGACATCTGGACGATGGCGGAGGCATCTGAAAAGCCACCGGCTGGGGCAGGCAAACTAACTCCCAGTTAGACAGATCTTATGCCACTTGGGGTTTTTTCTAGGGAATCTCTGAGCAAGTTGCTGTTTTGAGTGTTTACCGAAGTGGCCGAGCCGGGATTGCTTTCAGGCTGGTATTCAGGGTTATGGTTAATTGTTTTTGCCTCGGAGAGCGTGCTTTCGCCGCTCACTGGGCACACTACGCCCGCAGAGGATGATCACCGGCTTCAACCCGGCTGACATGTACGCCGCCGACCACATTTGCCGCGTGCTTGAGACTTTTCCTGGCTGATCTGGGCCGCATTCGTATAAACACGAACACGTCTTACTACATCAAGATCGTTAGCGATCTTAACTGGAATCTATCGTTCTATGGCAACTGGGATAATCAGCCGCCGCCGTGCCTTTCCGGCAGCGACTATGGGACCAGCTCGGGGCTCAGCTGGGCATTCTGACTCAAGTGATGCGCAAGCACACACCTCTTCTCAGCATTACGTCTGAATCGCCGCTCGCGTTTTTTCTTTGCGAAGAAAGTAAGAATAAGCGCCAACGCTGAAGAAGTTAATCAACTCACCGATCACATTCCACACAACCACGGGTCTCGAAATAATCAAGATGCCATAGTAGATCCAGAGGATTTGAAAGACGCCTATGATTGCCGCCATTCTTGGGTTCATGCCCGCACTCGACCGGCGCCTGAGCATCGCCACCAGGTCCGGCAAAACGGCAAAGGTGGTTCCCAAGCCGGCGACAAAACCAAAGAGATCCGAACGCTGGAAACTGGGAATGAGGATGCTCTTCGTGTTATGAAGAAGCTCCTCACAGCCGGAGATCATCATCATTGAAGTCAGCAATGGAACACTTAGCAATACTTGCTTTAGCAGGCCTCCGAATGTGAACCTTTTTTGTGCAAGCCACCAACTGGAATCTGGGAGGGTTAGTGGTCTTGGATGAAGAATTCACGCAGAAATCTCACCTGGCCCGAGGCGATCTCGTACACAGCGCCTACCAGCATCGCGCGGTCCTCTTCGACTGCTCTTTTCGCCTCAGGTGTATCCATCAATTGGTGCATTGACCATCTCACGTTGGCTTCGACCGCCCGTGCCAGATACTCCTCTCGTGGAGTCTGCGGATCAAAATCCGGCAGGCTTGGCAGAATGTCATTCACCAGAATCTGAATGCGCGATAGATGCTCGACCGCGTTTAGCTTGCTCTCCAACGCCGCCTCTACCGCGCCGCACCCCTCATGGCCCAGAATTACAAAAAGAGGAGTGTGCAGGTGGGTGCCCGCATATTGCATGCTGCCCATGACCTCTGGAGAAATGACGTTGCCCGCAACGCGAATGATGAACAGTTCACCGAAATCGGCGTCAAATATCAATTCCGGTGGAACGCGGGAATCACTACATCCGAGGATGGTCGCGTAGGGTTGCTGGCCTCTCGCCAGGTCCGCGAGAGTCTCCTTGCAGACCGTGGAAAAACGCGCTCTGCCCTGAAGAAACCTTTGGTTACCCTCGATAATCCGCCGCAATGCTTCGTCGGCGGAGATGACTGACTTCTGAAGATGATCGGAGGCCATACGCTGCTCTGGAAACAGCATAGCTTAGTGCGCTAAGTTGGCAACTCTCCGGGAGCGAGCGCCTTGTCAATGGGGTCGTCAGGTAGGGTCGACGCTGATTCTTATGCCTTCCGGCTTGGGACGGCTTGGGAACCGCTCTGTCGGAACCGCCAGTTCGCTCGCGTCCCGGAGCGACAGGATCGCGGGAGTCATGATTTCGATGCCCGCGTCAGCGAAAGCGTCCAGAACATTTAGGCGCAATGCCGTACAGGTGTCGAATATCTCTTCGGCGTTCTTGGTCCAGGTACGCAGTTCATATTCCACCGAGTAATTACCGAAGGAATTCACCAGAACTCGCGGAGCCGAATCGGTGGCGATCTGCTCGGTTCGAGCCGCTCCGTCGAGTAGAAGCTTGCGCACGACCCTCGAATCTATTTCATAGCCGATGGTAGCAGTGATACCCAATGCAAAACCGCCACTCTTGCTATGCGCGCTATAGTTCGTAACAGAAGCGGCCAATACCTTGCTGTTGGGAATGACCACGTGCTCGTTTCCCACAGTCAGGAGCCGTGTAATAAGCAATGTCTGCTTGGTGATCCTTCCGTATGTGCCTTCGATGCGAACCACGTCGCCCAGCCTAAATGCCTGTTGGTAAGTCAGGAGGATTCCAGCCAGGAGGTTGCCGATGAACCCGCTGGAGCCGAAGGTGAGCAGCGCACCGAAGAACAGCGAAAACCCGCGAAACAATGGAGTGTTGGCGCCGGGCAGGTAGGGGAAGCTCACGACCAGGACCAACAGAAAGAGGCCGGCACGGCTCAGCTTATATGTCGGTTCAGCCCATTCCACCGGAAAGTCAGTAAAGACGATCTTTCCACGCTGAATAGATGTGAAGAAATACTTCAAGGCCTTGAGAAGAATCCAACCGCATACGAGAATGACGAAAATGTAGCTGAGATTCGGGACATAATTCTCGAAGGCCTTAGATGCATCTAGCAGGGGCGGGCCCAGGAACTTGATCAGAGCGGCAACGAATATCCTGGTACGGGGAAACATCCTGAAGCCGTGAAAGAAGTAAACCAGGATAAGAATGACGGACAGAATGGTACAGAGGACATGGATTCCCACCTGAATGATCCGGCTAACATGAAACCGGGGACTGGTTTCGCTCGTACCGCCGGCGCGAAGGCGGGACTGCCAGGCGTCGACACGCCGGTCGCCGAAACGATACATCAAACCCACCACGTAGAAAGCCGCGAACAACACTGAGGTGGCAATCAACGCATAGTAGAGGCCCACCAAAACGGTAGGAGGCCAGTCCGATTGAGACGCCGGCCGCAAACGACCGATCATTTCCCCCAGAGCGGTTAATACCTTTTCGGCGGGGTCACGTAAAAGGCGAAGCACTATCAGCGCGACGAGATTCCCAGCCGAAAAAGAGTTGAGCCAGCGCGCAGACTTACGGTTGCTGCTCAGCAGGAAAGTGCGAAGGCTCCAGCGGCAGGCCGCAACTGCTCCTAAGAAAATCAGAAGTCGTAATACGAACCGGATCGCATTAAAGCTTGCTTCTGCAATGTCCAGGTTCTGATCGATCACCTGCACTATTCTGCTTCCTTCCCCCTCTGGAAATGCCACAGATCTGAACCAGCCATGCTTGCAACGTGGCCGGTTGCCAAGGGCAGGCACCCCCGAGGCACTTCAGTCTACCAGTTAGCGGATGTCGGTGGGGACTCTTTGTCGTGGTCAAAGCGGCGCGCAATCTTCGAGTTGAGTTAGATTCATCGGTTAGGTCCCGAGTCCGATCTTAAAACCACGAGCCGGGAGCATCTTAAGAGTGAATCACTTGGA
>CAYVSQ010000070.1:0-5398 GCA_964453815.1 uncultured Acidobacteriaceae bacterium
AATGGCGCAATGTGTTGTCAAGCGTGCGCTGCCCCTCCACCGAGAGTAAGCGGTCGAGGGCCCGCTGGTGACGGCCCAGTCCGGCTTGGACCCAGCTCTCCAGGCTAGCAGTGGATACGGAACCCGATCCGTCCGGATTCCAGGGGTGGGACGAGGGTTGAGAAACGACAGTCGTCGCGTCGGTCATAAGTACTACCTCTTATCCATATAGAGGGTATCGCGGAAGCGCTTCGCGAGCCGGAATGAAGTATGAATAAAAGGATTCACACGAGAGAGGTTGCATCCTCACGGCGCACCCGGTAAGATGCCGCAATTGCCGCCATGAAAGCAACTCACAAGGATACAAACGAAGCGCCTGCCACTAAGGAGCGCATAGTGACGGCGCTTTCTCCTCATTTCATTCGCTCGCGGATCGGAAAAGTCTGTGTTGCGATCATCGGATCGACTCCCGCGGAGTTGGTGGAAAAGGCCACGGCAGCGGTGCGCGAGAACACATTTCTCGAATTCCGGCTGGACTACCTGCCCACGCCGCTGACCGCACTTCCCAAAATAAAGCAGTTCCTGAGCGAACGCAGCGAAATAACCGCGGTTGGCACGTGCCGCAGGGTTGCGACAGGGGGCAAGTTTAAGGGCACAATTGCAGCCGAGTTGGAAGTGCTGGAAAAGGCGGCATCCTCGGGTTTCCACCTTGTAGACATCGAGCTGCAAACAGCTGAGGCCCTGAAGCACGGACAGTTAGACAAGCTTCGCGCCCACGGCGCAGCGCTGATTATCAGCTACCACGACTTTGCTACCACCAAGGATCTGGACGGGATTTTCGAGCGCATCCGGCCTTATGAGCCTGAGTTCGTCAAGATCGTGTCGACCGCCAAGACGTTGGCAGACAACGTCACCATGATGCGCTTCCTCGAACGTGCGCGTGATCTGGCTAATGTCGTTGGCATCTGCATGGGCGACCAGGGAATCATCAGCCGCATCCTGGGGCTGCGAGCTGGCAGCGTCTTCACCTTTGCCGCGGCGCATGTGGGTGAAGAGACCGGCCCGGGGCAAATCGCCGCGCGCACCCTTGAAGAGACCTACCGCATCGATCAGCTGGATGCGGCCACGAAGGTCTATGGCGTGGCCGGCAATCCTATCAAACACTCACTCTCGCCCCTCATGATGAATACCGCTTTCCGGCGCGAGACGGTAAACGGGGTCTTTCTGGCCCTGCAGACCACCAAGCTCAGTGATCTGCTTACGCTGGTCCGTGAGGTTCCGATCAGCGGACTGGCGGTAACCATGCCTCTCAAGGAAGAGATTCTGAAGCACCTGGAGAAGACCGATCCACTGTCAGAGAAGGTCGGCGCCTGCAATACCGTCGTCCGCTCGCAGGAGGGTAAACTCTACGGGTTCAATACTGACGTTGCGGCTATCGTGCGCCCGCTGGAACGGCGTTTGCAGCTGAAGAGCGCCAAGATCCTGGTTATGGGCGCAGGGGGAGCGGCGCGCGCCGCTGTTTTCGGGCTCAAGGACAAGGGCGCGGAGATATTTGTCCTCAACCGCACCGCCGAGGCCGCGCAGAAGCTGGCTCGGCAGGCCAAGGTTAAGACCTTCAAACGCGATCAACTGGCGAAAACAAACTTCGACGTGATTATCAACGCCACACCCTCCGGCATGCACGGAGTTAAGCCCGCCAGCCTGCTCGAGCCCAAAGAGATCAACGCACGTCTTGTCTTCGATCTGGTCTATAACCCCATCGACACGCCCTTGATTCGCATGGCTCGCGAGAAGGGCATTCCTGTAGTGACGGGAGTGGAAATGTTCGTACACCAGGGGGCTCGGCAGTTCGAGATTTGGACAGGAAAACCTGCTCCCGAAGAAGAGATGCTGCGCGTGGTGGTGCATGCGCTGCGCCAGCAGGCCGAAGCAGCCAAACAGGAAACATCCAAATCGGGCACTGGGAAATAAGCCGAAAATCTCCTCAGCCGCGTTGAAGTCCTCGCTGCTTCTCATGACCCTCTATGTTCATTGCAGGCGTTCTCCATGAATGAAGAAAAACCGGCGAAATCGTGGAAATCAGCTGTAATCCGCCCCGTGCCGAGCCGAGAATCCACTCGCTCGAATCCCGCTTATGCTAACGTGGACCGTCTGATCGAGTTAGCCTCTGACGACAAGTCTGTCGATATTCTCTCCCCAGAAGAAGCAACGGATTCCAAAGGAAACACTATGTGGAAAATCCTGCTCCAGCTCAAGCCACTTCTGCCTTATCTGACGCGCCTCGTGCCCCTACTCGACATTGTTGTCCCCGTTCAGAATGCCGCTCTTTCGAATGAAGTTCGCCAGGACATGACGAAGATCCAGACCCTCCAGCGCGAAGTAAGCATCACCGTGCAGGATCAATCGCTCCAGTTGAAACGCATTGAAGAAGAACTGATTCGACTGCGCGATGCTTCCCAAAGACACACCCTGGTCCAAGCAGACCTCGCCGAGGACCTGGAGTCCGTCGCCAAAGTGGCGCGTTTGGTCGGCATCGGACTGGCAATCTTATTGGGGGCGTTAATTGTGATGACCGGCGTGCTCTTGGTCCGTATCACCCACTGACTTGTATCGATAAGCGTGGTTGTCCCCCCTATTACTCAACCTGGAAGAAGGAACACTCGCCGACGCTCGCAGCCCATTGAGTGCTGTCGCGAGGATTGTGCATCGCGCGCTTCTGAGTGGGAAGCGTGGAGCCACATGTTCCCCTCGGCTCGGTTTGGCGCATGACGCGCGCCGAATCGCATCAGCATGGCAGCCTGTGTGGGGAGCTCAGGATCACTGCATTGATGGGGCAGGTGTCGAGTCCGAGTCTCGAAACGCGAGCCCCTTCGGCTGTGTTCAGGGCGGGCTCACAGGTGTCTGGCGGTTTCCGTGAGGCCTGAATGTCGGTCGATCAGGCTTTGCGGCGACCCAACAACCGTTTGTCAGCCTTACTTCCACTCCCAGACCGTGCTGATTGTGCCACCGGATGCATCTACCTCATATTCGAAGACCCCACACGTGTTATTAAGACGCGCGAGCTGCTGCGAAGCGGTCCGGAAGTACAGCATGCCTCGATAGCTCACAGCTCCGCCCGGCCCGAATTTGCCCACACCCGATCCCTTCCAGGTGACTGCCTCGCCATCAGACGTCATGGTCATTCCCTGGCCTTCGCCATAAATGGAGCCATCCGGCTGGACCACCGATGTATAAGTGCCCATGCCGGTGGTGGCAATGCCCAACGTGTTGCCGCTGTCTTCAAACGACACTTCCGCCGTAGGCGGGTCGACGGAAAGAACCCGTCTCACGAGTCTCTTGCCTTTGGTTTCGCTTATCTTTTCTCCAAGCATGTATTGATCTCCTCTTTCGCCGGGTCTTGATTTGTCCGGCGACGAATTGTACATCCACGCGGCATACGCAGTGCGCGCGATTACGAGTTATCGGAATGTGACGGGGATGTGCCGTGAATGTCGGACTCAGAGCTCTACAACTATCTCCGCCTTAGGTTCAGGCGTTGGAGACGTAGACGAAGCGGATGAGAAAGAGCACGGCCAGCAGGTAGAGCAGCCAGTCCTGGCGGCGAAACTTGCCGCCGAGAATGTGAACCGCGGCGTAGGCGATCACTCCGAAGCCCAATCCATTCGCAATGGACGCGCTCAAAGGAATCATGATGAGCGTGAGAAATGCCGGGATAGCGGAGAGCGGTTCTGTCCAGGGAATCTCGCTGATTGTGGTAAGCATGAGGCTGCCAACGATGATCAGTGCGGGAGCTGTGGCCGCTGTGGGAATGATGCCGACGAAGGGCGCAGCAAGGAGCGCGACAAGGAAGCATGCGCCGGTCACGATGGCTGTAATGCCGGACCGGCCTCCGGAAGCCACGCCGGCGCTCGACTCCACATAGCTGGTTACGGTGGAAGTGCCGGCGAGTGAGCCCACAACGGTCGCTGCCGCATCAGCGAACAGAATGCTGTTCAGGCGCGGGATGGTGTTGCCGGGTCCCATCAAGCCGGCCTTTTTGGCGACAGCGACCATGGTTCCGAGATTGTCGAATAGGTCGACGAAGAAGAAGACGAAGATGATCTCCAGCAGGCCGATGTGCAGTGCCGAACGGATGTCGAGTTGGAAAGCCGTCTGCGTGATCGCGGCGAAACGATAGGACGAGACCTTCCAGTGCACGAGATGAAAGGGGATGGCCGCGAGCGTGATCGCGACGACTCCGATCAGGATTGCGCCACGTACGCGCCGGACCTGCAAGATTCCGATGATCGCGACGCCCATCAGGGCAAGAGCGGTTTGGGGAGCACGCACGTCGCCAAGGGTGACCAGTGTGGCCGGGTGCGCCACGACGATGCCCGCATTCTGCAATCCAAGGAAAGCGATGAAGAGACCGATGCCACCAGCGACTGCGGCGTAAAGTTCGTGCGGGATGCTGCGCAGGATGAGCTGCCGGATGCCGAAGGCGGTGAGCAGGAGAAAAGCCACGCCGGAGACGAAGACGGCTCCGAGCGCCGTCTGCCATGGCACGTGCATCTTGAGGACGACGGTGTAAGTGAAATAAGCATTGAGCCCCATGCCGGGCGCGAGTGCGATGGGGTAACGCGCGATGATACCCATGAGGATGCATCCAAATGCAGCTGACAGGCAGGTAGCGGCGGTGACCGCTGGCAGGGGCATGCCTGTCTTGCCTAGGATGGCCGGGTTCACCAGGACAATGTAGGCCATGGTGACAAAGGTGGTGATTCCGGCGAAGAACTCGGTACGCCAGTTGGTATTCAGAGGGGAGAACTCAAAATAGCGTTCGAGGGCGGCGCGCATGGTCCATCAAAACACAGGTTTTGAAGATTCCAAACGAAGTTGTTTGTGCGCCCGATGGTGCTATGTGTCCTGTCTCGGCTTTTGGTTGTCGTCTACCTTGCTTTTCCTTGGAATAATGACCGGGCACTTGTGCCAGATTCCGGGTTCAATCCGAAGGATTTACATCCCTGGGGCCTGGTTTCCACGCTCATCGTTTGCGCAGTCAATGTTGGGATCTACGGCGCGGTGTGGCTTACCTTATTCCATCTCATTCATCGGCTTCGCAGAGTTTCAGAGTAGCCCACATCCCAGCTTTTCTCCAAATGCCTTGACTATCTACAATTAAAGGTGTAGATAATCTAGGCATGGGCAAACCGAGTGATCTGGTGCAGGGCACGCTGGACCTCCTGATTCTGAAAACACTTTCCGTCGAGGCGAAACACGGCTGGGCGATTGCGAAGCGCATTCAACAGCTTTCAGGCGAAATTCTGCAGGTGCAGCAGGGATCGCTGTATCCGGCGCTGCACAGGCTGGAGCAGCAGGGATGGATCAAAGCGAAGTGGATGGAGAGTGAGACCGGGCGGCAGGCAAAGTTCTACTCGCT
>CAYVSQ010000071.1:0-6786 GCA_964453815.1 uncultured Acidobacteriaceae bacterium
CGCCGTGCCATCGAAGAGCCGCTGCGCCAGATCGTTGGGAACGCCGGCGAAGAGGGCGCTGTGGTGGTGGGCAAGATCCACGAGAGCAAGGATCCCAACTACGGCTACAACGCTGCAACGGGCGTCTTCGAAGATCTGGTGAAGGCCGGCGTCATCGACCCCACCAAGGTTACGCGCACGGCGCTGCAGAATGCTGCGTCCATCGCTGGCCTGATGCTGACGACCGAAGCCATGGTTGCTGACATTCCCGAGCCGAAGACTCCGTCTGCTCCGGGCGGTCACGGCGGCGGCATGGACGGCATGTACTAAGACTTCGCGTCCAGCGAAAGCCCTAACTAACCGCAACAAAGAAAAGCCCCGCATTGCTGCGGGGCTTTTCTTTGTTCCCGGCAGAGCGTCTACGGATCATGTCCGACGCACAGCACCCTCAGTCCATTACAAAAGTAATACAAAAAGCAGATTGTGCCCTTTTTGGCTCCCGTCAGTCTATTACGATAAGAAATCAAAAATTCACAGATGAGATTCGCTGCGACTGGAGCGGATTTGTGCTGTAGACCCGGTGCGGTACGCCTGAAGAATGCAGGGGAGGCTGTAGCCACACCGGAGGGCCCTTATCCGGCGCCAATGCCGCTTCTAACGGGGCGCAGCCGGATTCAATCTTGCGGGCAATGAGCTGTCGAATCTCATCAGAAATTCGTCACGCCACAGCTATTACAAGTAGAACAATCGCAAGCTCCGCAACCATGAAAGCCCTGACTTGGAAACCAGGGCTTTTTTTTGGCTGCGCATCGGGCGAACCCGCCGGTTTGAAGCTCAAGCTCTGACATCATAAGGATTCGTTCAGCGTCTCCAACAGCGTATCCGGGTCGCTCGTCGGCGGCAGGCAGGACGCGCCCTTGCAAACAACCGCAAAAGCCGCTCCCGAGGAAAGATTCGGCAAGTGCGGCAGCGTTTCCGCCAACACTGCAGGCAGATTCTCAGCCGTCACCTGGTTGGGGTGGAGCACGACCACCTGCTTATTGACCGCGTAGAGCGCGGTGGCCGTCGCAGCCAGCCGCCGCGCTTCCATTCTTTCTCCGATTACTACCACCTGAATGGGTGGTAGCAGAAGCAGCTCCAGGGCGAGGCCGTAAGTTCCGGCATACAGGCCGAAATGCTCAACAATCCCCACAAAATTCTCTAACGTATCTTCCGCTTTGTCGCGAAAATCGCTACGCCCGCTCAGGGCTTCGAGGCGTAGCAGAGCAGCTGCCGCGGCGGGATTGCCCGCCGGTGTCGGTGTGTCCTGAAGCGGTTTGCGTCGCGCAGACAGAGCACCCAGCACCGGGTCGCTCGAAATTTCTGTATCGAAGAATGCGCCGCCGGTCGAGTCATAGAAGCGTGCAATCATGCTTTCGCCGATCTCGATTCCGGCGTCGTAGTACTTGTGGCTGCCCGTTGCATTCCATGCATCCACCAACGCATGAAGCAGGAAAGCGTAGTCGTCGAGCACTCCCGCAACGTAACGCCTCACGGGCCGCCCGCCGCCTGTCGTCTCTGAATATGCAATCACGTGCGCCAGACCGCGTTTCGGCTCCCAGCCCTCGCTCAGAATGCGGTCCAGCGTCTTTAGCGCAAACTTGTGCGGCTCTTCCAGGTCCAGAACGTGCGCAGCGCTGAGATACGCCGAAATCGCGAGCGCATTCCACGACGTATATATGGTCTTATCGATGTACGGGGTGGGCCGCAGCAGGCGCGCCGCCAGTAGCTTCTTCTTCGCCGAGAATAGTTCCCTCTCCGCCTCTTCCGCCGTCAACCCCGCGCGTCTCGCGGCTTCTTCGATGGTGAGCTTGCGATGCAGAACGTTCTTCGCCGGATTGTGATGCATGTCGCCCAGTTCGCCGATATCGTAATATGGCCCGGCCACGGCCATCTCAGCCGGTGTGAGCACAGCCGCCGCCTCATCGCGAGTCCACGTAAAGTAATCGCCATCGTCGTCGAGCGACAGGTCCGCATCCTGTGAGGCGTAAAAGCCGCCGCGCTCCCGGTCGGTCATGCAGTCGTCGAGCCAGCGAACAATGTCGCGTGCCACGCGGGCTGCGTCAGAGTCCACAAACGACTGGAACGCGTGCACGTAATTGCCGAGCAGGCCGGCGTTGTCATATAGCATTTTCTCGAAGTGCGGTACAACCCAGCGCTCGTCGACCGAGTAGCGATGGAAGCCTCCTGCAAGGTGGTCGTACACACCTCCGCGAGCCATCTTCTCCAGCGTGACGATGGCAGCGTCGCGCGCGGCATCATTGCCGGTGTGGCCAGCCGCGTCGATCAACAGATCGATCGCCGCGGGATGCGGAAATTTTGGCTGCGTCCCAAAACCGCCGTAGCGCGGGTCGAACTGCTTGACCGCGCTCTTTACGATCTTGTCGACGATGTCAAGCGAGAGTGAGCCAGCCCGTCCTGCAAATGTCTCGCCGTGCTCGATCGCGTCAAAGACGCTCGAAGCCGATTCCAGTACCTCCGAACGGCGCGTCTTCCATACATCGGCCATCGTGAGCAGCACGCGCTCAAAGCCGGGGCGTCCGTAACGATCGTCGCGCGGGAAATATGTTCCTCCGAAAAACGGTTTGCCGTCCGGAGTAAGCACGGCGGTCAGCGGCCAGCCACCCTGTCCGCTCATGGCGGAGACGGCGGCCTGATAGCGGCTGTCCACATCGGGGCGCTCGTCACGGTCCACTTTCACGGCGATAAAGTGCTCGTTGATGACCTTTGCCAGCGCCGCATCCTCATAGCTCTCGCGATCCATTACGTGGCACCAGTGGCACCACACCGCGCCGATATCGAGCAGGATAGGTTTATCTTCCTTTGCTGCAAGGTCGAAGGCTTCCGCGCCCCATTCGTGCCAGTGGATTGGCTGGTGCAAAGCGGAGCGCAAGTACGAAGAGGCCGCGCGGTCGAGGGAGTTCCTGTGATCAGACATTCAAGTCAAAGTGTAATGCCTTCGACTGGCAAAAGCCTGTGCAGCTCGGTAGAGGGTCACTTTGTAGATCTGCTGGAGGCGTAAGAGCATCGCAAATATGCAAAGATGGGTTCTGAGCGGGCAGGTTATATCGGGCGTGCTTCGCTGGGGCACTCTTTACGCTGGGTTGCAATCCAAGATACCTCTCTGGGAAATTCGATCACCAGATGGCTCGTACCTTGTTGGATGGCGATCAGCAGCCGTTGCATTGGTCGTCTTACTTGCGAGCGAAGCGCTGACGTGGCTTCTCTTCCGTCCGATGCGAAGACGAATTTCAAACTAACCCACAACCCCGACTCCCCTAAGCAGGAGCCGGCTCGTCCCGCAAATACTTTGAGTAAAAAACGGAAGTCACCAGGAAGAACGTCGCGGAAAAAACGGCCCACATCCAGAAATTGATAAGGCTCACTCCGTCGTGATACAGCGCTGTCCACACGTGCGCGCGCATGGCCATGAGAGCAATCCCAAAGACGGTGCTGGCTGCAATCCAGAGTCCTCGGTGTCGCAGAATCCGTACCACTGGAACCATCCATGCCATAGGCAACAGAAAGAAGCCGCAGAAGTAGAGCGCTAATGCGAATGTAAGTGCAATCCACAGAGCGAGCGCGAAGCTGAGATCCAAGATCAGAAGGCGGTCGTTCGGGGCAGGGGTGCGAATTGCTTCTACTATCTGGAAGGGAGTTGCCGCGAGCATGCCGGCGATCCAGCCAAAAAGCGAGGCCCGCAACGCCTTGAAGAGGCAAGCCCGGAAGTTCATGCCTCTCCGCTCACCAGGCGCCTGGCGATGTCGGTATACAGGTCGATAGCCTCCACCAGTTCGCGCTTCGCCAGCTTTTCATGCGGCGTATGCGCGACGTGGATGGAGCCGGGACCGAGCAGCAGCGGCTCGCCCCACTCGGTTAGCCAGGGCGCATCCGTGGTAAAAGCCGCCACCATGGAGGGAAGGCCCTCTAGGTCGCGGAAGCGCATGAAGGGAATCTCCAGCGTGAAATCGACAGTGGCGAGCCCCATAATAACTTCTTCGATTGCCTTGCGCGTCGGCTCGGAGGGCCCCACGAGTCGGATAAGCAGGTGAGCCTCAGCATGATCGGCAATAACATTGGTGGCGCGTCCGCCTGCAATTGTGCCCACGTTCAGCGTGCTCGGACCAATCCCAGGCGTGGACGGCAGGGGCAGGGCCAGCACACGACTGAGCGCCTCGATCAGCTTGTGTGTGGCGCTCTCGCCCAGTTCGGGATAAGCCGAGTGAGCCATCCTGCCCGTCGCCCGAATCTCGGCGCGCAAAGCGCCCTTCGAAGCCAGCGCTACGCGGTTGTCCGTCGGCTCGCCATTAATCAGGAAGCGGCTGCCGCGCGGGTTTTGATTAGCCACCTTCGCACCGGCAGAATCCCGCTCCTCACCGACAACGAACAACAGGCCCACGTTCACGCTTTCTTCTCGCAACCGCTCTGCCGCCGCGATCTGCGCGGCGATAATGCCTTTGGCATCGCACGCGCCTCGGCCATGGATGAACTCGTCGTCCTCACTCGACGGGATAAATGGGGGAACCGTATCCATATGCGTGGAGAAAACGACATCCGGCGTCTGGCCAGCGGCGCCTGCGTAGACATTTAACCGCTTACCCTGGCAACGGCTCTCGCGATCCTGCTCCACCGCCGTCGTTTCCACATGGAAACCGCGTGCCGTGAGAAATTCAACCAGGAACTCGCCAACCCCGCACTCGTTGTAGGTGATGGACTCAATGTCAATGAGACGTCGCGTCAGGGCAATCGCATCGAGCGCTACTCCGGCTTGGATCGAGGGGTGGCTCATCGAGTTCAGAATACCTGAGCCGAGTGCCCATCGAGATGAGCGAATGTGCGGTGGTGGATGTAATGTAACATGGCGAGCACGGAAGGAATTGCCATGAGTATCCGTTTTGGCCGACTTTCGAGTACTCAGTTCGAAGACTTCAGTTAAGAACTGCTGCATGCAGCAGGCTGAGTCAATATCGATTGGCGCAAAGGAACGGGACTCGCGTCGAGTCGAGCTGACAAAGGCAGAGATACCGTCTGCGATCTTCGGGTCGCGCCCGACGGGAGTCAGCATTTTGAGCATTGTTTTGACGATTGCAAACACTTCAGAAAGGGCGTCCGCCCAGAGAATTTACAAATCCGCTTGCTTGGGCGGAAGCCGAGCGACCTGACGTTGCTCTGGTTATCGTGTCAAATTTTTAAGCAATCCAGCAAAGGAATATTTAAACAGCTATAGAAGAAATAACCGTCCTTCTTTCAAAATTCGGTGTTGGGAAAAACCTCAGCTAACGAGGATGCTGAGTCGTAAGGTGAGTCTGCAGCGGAAGTACAACTTGACCGATAATCCGAAACGTAAAAGCTATTCTGACCGCCAGGAAGAGTTTTTTATGAAGGTTTGGTATGGCCGTAAGGCGCCCCAGAGCGGTTCACGTGCCACGTTGACCATGGCTCGTCGGAATTTGTGGAGCATCATCCACGCAATCTCATACCGAGCAAGCCAAGTTGGTGTGGCAACAGGAGTGCCGAAACGCGCTTATCGGTAGTCATCAGGTAGAGAGCCCAGAACCAAGCCGCCAGCGGAGTTTTCGTGTTTTGAAAGATTGTCCCTGCCGTCAGCGAAACCTGATGCCGACAATTGGCACACTGCCAGCGCCTCAGTTTCGCCAGTACATAAGCATTCCGGCTCCAGCATCGTGGGCACACGAAGCCGTCCGGCCACCAGCAAGACGCTAGATACTCTTCGCACGCTTCTTCTGTGGCAAACTGCGACTGGAATTCATAGAGGTTTTTCGGAAACGCTGGGCGCGGCACGCCACTACACTACCCCTTGTCCCTTGCTGAATCAACCGGATAAGCAGAAAATACCTAGCGAGAATTTTGTCTGCTTTGAGATTTCAATACCTCTCTCGAGATCTATTTGGCTCTAAAAGTAGCTAGCGACTCAATAATTGGGACGTGGTGCGGAATCGATTGGTGATTTCTTGAACGGCAACCGGTATCTGGCGAATCGTCTAATGACTGCATCGGCCGACATTTCCTTACAATGAAGAGAGATGAACTCTACCCAACCTCCTGTGTTTTCACTCCGGACGGTCGACAACCTGCGCGGACCTGCCGGCCGTCTCGAAGCCTTACTGAACACCGGCGCGCCCGATGCCAAGTACGCCGTGCTGGTGTGCCATCCTCATCCGTTGGGCGGCGGGACCATGCACAACAAAGTTGTGTACCACGGCATGAAGGCTTTCCGGAGCTTCGGCCTGCCTGTGCTGCGCTTCAATTTTCGCGGAACAGGACTGAGCGAGGGGGAGCACGACCATGGACGCGGCGAGCAGGATGACGTTCGCACCGCGCTCGACTGGCTGGACAACGAATTCCACTTGCCTATCCTGTTCGCAGGATTTTCATTCGGGTCTTACGTGGGGCTGAGTGTCTGCTGCGGCGATCCACGCGTGAAAGGTCTTGTCGCACTGGGGCTTCCGGTGCATGCCGAGGGGCGCGACTACCGTTACGATTTTCTTTCTGCCTGCGGCATGTCAAAGCTCTTCATCAGCGGGACACGCGACCGGTACGGCCCGCAGTCGCAGATAGAGGCGGCAATGGCAATGGCAGCTTCGCCCAAAGAGATGGTCTGGGTCGAAGAAGCCGACCATTTCTTCGTGGGTAAACTGGATCAGGTACAGCGCGCCATCCGCAACTGGTGCGAGGCACACTTTCTTCTTTCGGTAGTCCAATGACCACGCTCGTGGCACTCCACGCCGATGCCGCCGCGATCTTCGA
>CAYVSQ010000072.1:0-2725 GCA_964453815.1 uncultured Acidobacteriaceae bacterium
GGAGGACTATTTCTAAATCCGCTGCTCGTCGCCGCTGTGGAATCGAACACGTACTTTAAAGGTGTCTTTGTGCAACCTGCTGCGGGAAACGAGGGAACTGCTGTTGGCGCGGCGTTACTCGCGTGGCATGCGGATAGCGCACGCCCGCGAATCGCCTCCATGGGCGCTCCCTATTGGGGGCCTGAATTCTCCAACGACGCGGTCAAAAGTGTGTTGGACAATTGCAAAGCATCCTACAAATGGTGCGATTCGGAGGAAGAGAAACTCGCCGAAACGGTTCGGCTGATACAGGCGGGGAAAATTGTGGCTTGGTATCAAGGAGCAGCTGAGTTCGGCCCGCGGGCGTTGGGCAATCGCAGCCTGCTGGCGTCTCCCTGGTCGCCGTATGTGAAGGAAAATCTGAATGACTATGTAAAACACCGGGAATCGTTTCGGCCTTTTGCCTTGGCGATGCCGGAAGAAGATTGCGCCGAATATTTTGACTTTAGTTCGAACACGCGCTGTTTGACGACGATGGCGAGAGCAAAAGAAAAGGGACGAAAGCTGCTGGCCGAGCTCCCGCCTGGATTTCTGCTCAAAAACAATCTGGTGCGTTTGCACGCCGTAAGCTCTCGCGACAATCCCTTATTTTGGAAACTGCTGAAGCGATCGGGAGAAAATGCTCCTGCCCCTATTCTGGTGAATACATCGTTCAACTTGTTTGGCGAACCTCTGGTAGTGACGCCGCGCGACGCCGTTCGAAGCTATTTCTGTTCCGGCGCAGATGCTTTGGTGGCCGGCAATTTTCTTTTAAAGAAGCGATAGGTATCAATGGATAGCATCGAAAAATCGCAAAACAAGAAGAAGCAGAACCGGAGGCTTTTTTTAGTCTTCGTTCTGCTGGGTCTGGTGGTTTGCGGGGTTATCGCGTTTCGCGGCTTGGGGCGCTGGCTGGTGCGCGAGGATCCGCCGGCACATGCCGACGTTATAGCTGTCTTGAGCGGGGGCTTGCCTTATCGCGCGGTAGGCGCTGCTAAATACTTCGAGCTTGGATACGCGAACGAAGTGTGGATCACGCGGCCTGAAGGGCCTGCCGAACAGCTTAAGCAACTGGGCGTTTCATTTACCGGCGAGGAAGAATATAGCCGGCAGGTCTTAATTCAACTTCACGTTCCCGAGAATGTCATTCGCATTCTTCCGAATAACATCATCAATACGGAGCAGGAAGTGGAAGAAATAATTCGCGCGTTGCAGCAGACGAACGAAACAAGCGTCATCATTGTGACGTCGCCTCAGCATACGCGCAGGGTAAAGGCGTTATGGGATAGATTGGCCGACAAGAATCTTACGGCGATAGTCAGAGCCGCGCCGGATGATCCCTTTGATGCCGAGCACTGGTGGCGTAACACACGGGATGCTCTTTTCGTGGTGCGGGAAGTCTTAGGTTTAATGAATGTTTGGGCGGGTCTGCCGGTTCGGCCTCATACGGATTAGGGCGCACCTACAGCTAGTTAATTTTCCGCGCGTTTTGCGCCAGTGGGTCCACCGTCGGTTCCAGGACATGCCAGCGGTCCCATTCCGCTTTCTTCGTCAAGTCGCGGACCCACAAATGCCATTCGATTCCGGCCTCTTCATCCTCGTGGGAATAAAACGCGCGCCAAAAATTACGATCGACAGGATGTTCGGGAGACCCGCCATTTTCCGACGGTTGAAGCGGATCGTTGCTGCGGAATTCCGCGAGGGCTGCGGAATCGAGTGGAACTCGCAGAAACACAATTTCAGCCGGGCTGGAAGTATGTGCCGAGCCATTGCCCGTGGACGAAGGAAAAAGGTGAGCACACAATTCCAAGTGCTTTTCCTGCAGCACCAACTCAATCGAAGGCGGGCGCTCCGCCGAACCCTGGACCCGTGCGAGTGGAACTTCCCAAAGCGTAAGACTGTCGAAGCCGGATGCTTTGTCAAAAAAACAATCCAGCGAGCGGGACTGCCACGATGCCGACTGCCTTTCGGGTAGAACCTCTGTGATCGTGGCGACGCTATGCCCGCGCCACCGTTCGATTTTCACTGAGCCCAACAAAGTTCCGGAGGCTCGGATGAAAGAAAGGCTTTCGTCCGTTGCATGCAGTGTGTCGCGCCAAAATCGATCGCTCAGGCGTAGAGAAAATGTGAATACTTGTTCGAGCGGGGAAGGAGTTGATTCGCCGAGACGCCGGCGAAATTCGGGATCGTCAACCTCTTCGAGAGTCCGTATGCGCTCAGTCAACCGCCGGATGGTCCAGTTTTGGTGCCGCAGAACACGCTGCCAATGCTGAGCCAACACAAAAAACACAAAGCCTACGAGAATACAAATGCCTAACGCTGGCCAGAGAATTTCCATGGCTATGTTTTGGCGACGCCTGCGCGAGCTATCCGCGAAATGGCCCTGATGTGGCGGGATTCTACTATGGATGAATTCAGCTTGCCACGAAGAGTTCGACACGAAGAGTTTGAAAATGCGCGGCGCGTGCTTATTTAGCCGGATGGCTCGTCTGCGCGACCCGCTGGCGGAAATATTCGTAGGTTAAACGCAATCCATCTTCGAGCTTCACTTTTGGTTCCCACTCTAAGACGCGGCGCGCCTTAGTGATGTCGGGACAACGCTGCTTGGGATCGTCCTGCGGCAGTGGGTGAAAATTGATGGGAACGTCCGCGCCCACTAAAGCGCGCACACGTTCTGCAAATTCCAGAATTGTGATTTCTTGAGGAT
>CAYVSQ010000073.1:0-3270 GCA_964453815.1 uncultured Acidobacteriaceae bacterium
GTTCGTTTTCTGTTAGCAAAGACTTCCTGGACGAACAATCCCGCGCCGCAGAAGGCGGCGAAATACAAAGCGTCTCTAGTGATACTAGTCAGGCCAGTCCAAGCGAAGCTATCAAAGGATTCCGCGAGCACCGTACATAACGCACCCAGAAGAACCACCTGAAAACGCGTCAGTACTGCGGCGCCTAGAGCAACAGGCAGCAAGTACAACATTCCCAGAGGAACATTCTCACTAATTCGCCAATCGACAAACGCGATCGCTGCCACGAGAAGTAGAACTCGCGCTAATACGGCGGTACGGCTGCCATTGGTAAAGAAAAAAGCCATCGGAGATTCGCGACCTAGTCTTCCTTCAGCCTACGACAAAATCAACGAACGACCAGATGCAGTATCGAAAGATAGCGCACGGAGTAGCCGAACGATAGCGGGGCTTTACATATTCTTTACGACTTTCAGAACTACGATCAAACGAGAGAGTTGTGAAATGTTGCCGAGTGCATCTTTAGGGAACCGTCGTCGTTTCGGGTAGATGTTGTGGGACGAGAAACGGCTGGGTTGTTCGCTTCGTGTTCCGGCTGCCTTCTCCAAAATTGAGGCTTTCGCATGCAGAATGGCATCATCCGAGTAATTATCCTGTCCGCAGTGTGCGCAGCTTCGTTTGCAGGCTGCAACAAAGGGGCAAAAAACGAAGGCGCAGAAGCTCCTCCGAAGGCAGTCGTTGAAGACGCAGGTGATCCGCAGCAGTTTCGCGTCGACGATGCAAGCCAGTTTGCTCTTGTGGCTGCGAGCGAGCATGCGTCCACAACATCGTTGAACGTGACCGGAACCGTTACGGCGGACATATCCAGAACAATTCCAGTGATTTCGTTAGCGAATGGCCGCGTGGTTGCCGTGCACGCTCGGCTTGGCGACTATGTTCGCAGGGGACAACTGTTACTGGAAGTGCAGAGCACGGACGTTTCAGGAGCTTTCGATCAATACCTCAAGGCCTCCAACGACGAGCGACTGGCTAATACGCAATTCGAGCGGGCCAAGGTTCTTTACGAGAGAGGAGCGCTACCGAAGTCTCAGCTTGAGATCGCTGAGAACAGCGAACTCGACGCAAAAACGGATCTCGTTGCCGCAGAACAACAGCTGCATGTTCTCGGTGTCGATAAAACAAATCCCTCTGCTGCCGTGAAGATATTCTCTCCAGCGACAGGCGTAATTATTTCGCAAAACGTAACGGATGCCGGCGCGGCTGGAGTCACCCTCTCCGGCTCTTCGACTGCGTTTACTATCGCCGATCTATCTCATGTTTGGGTTATCTGCGATGTCTACGAGAACGATCTCGCTACTCTTCGTCTGGGACAAACAGCCGAGATCCGTCTCAATGCATATCCTGACCGCCTGATAAAAGGATCTATCTCGGATATTGGCGCTGTTCTTGATCCCAGCATACGCACCGCAAAGGTGAGGATTCAGGTGGAGAATCCGGACATGCTGATGCGAATCGGCATGTTTGCGTCGGTTGTGCTCTATGGCCAGCACTCGGTGATGCACACATCTCTGCCAGCTACCGCCATACTGCACTTGCAGGATCGAGATTGGGTATTTACGCCGGCGGGGCAGAATGAATTCCGTCGCATTCAGGTTCAGACGGGGATGATGTTGCCGAATGGGCAGCAGGAAATTCTCTCTGGCGTCCAGCCTGGGCAGCAGGTTGTTGCGACGGCACTATCGGTGCAGAATTCGGTGGCTCAGCGATGATTGCTGGCTTGGTTGATTTTGCGCTTAATAATCGATGGCTGGTTCTTGGCGCAGCTGTATTGCTCTTTGGTTGGGGAATTATTTCTTTTCATAATCTTCCCGTTGAAGCATATCCAGACGTTGCCAATAACTACGTACAAGTGATTACGCAATGGCCAGGGCGTGCCGCCGAAGAGGTTGAGCAACAAGTCACTATCCCGATCGAGATCCAGATGGCGGGTATCCCTCACCTTGTTCATCTGCGTTCGACCACTCTCGCTGGCCTTTCGAGCCTCATGCTGATCTTCGACGACGATTCAGTCAATGACTGGAATCGTGAAAAAGTTCTCGAGCGTCTTTCGCAGGTCACACTCCCCGCTGGCCTGCAGCCGCAGATCGGAACCGACTATAGCCCCGTAGGGCAGATCATGTTCTTTCGGTTGACGAGCAGCAATCCTGCCTATGGAAATGTTGAGCTGAAATCGCTGGAAGATTGGACGATCGAGAAGCAGTTCAAATCCGTTCCAGGTGTGGTCGATGTTTCAAGCTTCGGCGGCATGACGAAGAACTATCAGGTCAACGTTGATCCTGAAAAGCTGGTTTCTTATGGACTGAGTATTGGGCAGATAGAACAGGCATTGGCAAACAACAATATCAACGCCGGTGGCAGCTTCATCGAGCAGGGTCAGCAGCAGATCAATGTCCGCGAAGTAGGCCTTGTAGCGAATATCCACGACATCGAAAACATCGTTATCCATGCACAGAATGGCACCCCTGTTCGGATTCGAGATATTGCAACTGTGGTCCAGGGGTCACAAATCCGTCTCGGCCAGATGGGCTACGCATTGCATCGGGTTGATGGCAAGATCATCGACGATAGTGACACTGTAGATGGCATTGTCTTGCTCCAAAAGGGTGCGGATGAAGATCCAACTCTCGAAGCCGTTCACGAAAAGATCAAAGAATTAAATGATCGCATTCTCCCAAAGGGAGTCAGGGTTGCTCCTTATCTTGACCGCAGCGATCTGGTTCACTACACGACGCACACAGTCCTGCATAACCTGTCGGAAGGCATCATTCTTGTCGTCATCGTCTTGTTCTTTTTTCTGGGCAACGTACGAGGAGCGTTGATTGTCTCGTTGACGATTCCCTTCGCGCTTCTGTTTGCCTCGATCTGTCTCGATCTGCGGCATATTCCTGCAAATCTTCTCTCCCTCGGTGCTCTGGATTTTGGCATGGTGGTCGACGGCGCTGTCGTTATCGTCGAAAATATCGTGCGCCATCTTAATCGTCCTAATCCACGTGGACGGACAGCGCTGGAGCGAATCCGCGAAGCCACGCACGAGGTTCAAAGGCCAGTCTTCTACGCCATCGGAATCATCATTGCTGCCTATCTGCCGATCTTTACCTTGCAGGCTGTCGAGGGCAGGCTCTTCAAGCCAATGGCGTGGACCGTAGCTTTTGCACTGCTGGGTGCGCTGCTGTTTTCGATGCTGCTTGCGCCGGTTCTGGCCAGCTTCTTCTTTCGTAAGGGGGCAAAAGA
>CAYVSQ010000074.1:0-4674 GCA_964453815.1 uncultured Acidobacteriaceae bacterium
AGGAGAATTTTGCGATAGGCCATTCTGCCCGCGATCACCGGGCGGCCGTCAGCGGCCCTTCAGGCTGATATCCAATTTCGAACGGATGCTTCAGCTGCTCGAGATGGCTTACGAAGTGGCTTGAGGTTTCAACGAATAGACCACGCCAGCCAGATAGAAAACTGGCAATCAAAAAACTTCTCCAACGATGATCGAATGCGGCGACCGATCCCGCATATCAGATTGAGCACGAAGACGACGTATTCGGGCCGGATCTGTTGGAGGAGAGATGCCATGGGTTTCGCACTGCACACAACCAATGCCGTCAACGAGGAACGAGCCGGCCGGAGTCGGCCGAGAATGGGACCGAAACCGTGGCCTCTTCCGCTTCGTCGGGTCTGCCACCCCGGTATAGCGGAAGCAGGAGTCCAAAGAAGAGGTTTTTCAGAAGGGAAGGCGAATCCCTGCGGCATGACGCCGACGATTTGTGACGTCAGCCCGTTCAACTCCACCGTCTGACCGAGGACACGGGGTGAACCGCCAAACCGCGTTTGCCACAACCGATAGTTCAGCACCACCTGGTGTCCATCGGGTTCGTCGGCACTGAAGGTTCGGCCCAGCACTGGGGCGCGACCCATGAGGCAGAAGAACTTGCCGCAGACCGCCGCATATTCGATCCAGTCTGCTGTGCCGTACCTTAGTGGGTAAATTCAACCCGTCGCCGTAGTGCGGTAAAGTGGAAGCGCCATTGGCGCTTCCAAGCCGAAGGCGTCTTTGTGTGCTGTGCATGTTCGACAGTTTGAGGGTGCAAGTCCCTTTCCAACCTGATGGAGGTGAGGGATTAGCGAAGCGCAAGGGGCGCCGTCGTGAGGCGGGGTCTAAAGGAAGCGCAGAACAAAGGCGTGCGTCGATGGATGTACCGCTACTGGTTTGAAGACGCCGGCAGTAACCTTGAGTATCAGATGGCCTTCCTGAGAGGAGTGAAACGGCTCACCCGCAAAGACCTGAAGACGTTCACCGACGGCCTGTCGATTCCCGAGTCGATAGGCCCGCGGTCGCCGATCCAACCTGTATCGTATCCGGGCTGGAACAAAGGCGGCTTTCAGATTCTCCAGCACGTCACTGCCCGCGTGCAGAGGAGCGGGAACTACTGGGCCCGCTGTCCATCGTGCGCAAAAGAAGGCCGGGATCGGGCTGGCGACAACCTCGCCATCTCGATTGCCGACCCTCGCTTCTACAAATGCTGGGCGGGGTGCACACGCGAGATGATCCGCACCGCGCTCGGCCAGCCTATACACGAACGGAGTTATCGCTAACCGAGGAGGTGCTTGTGCAGGAAAGCCGATTCACCGCGCTGACGCGCCGGGGGTTGATGCTCCCGGCAGAGATCCGAGAGGCAATCCGCAACACAGGCATGCGTTGCCGGCCTCAGGTGGAGATTGTTCATCAGGACCGGGCAAACCAATGGAAGCTCCGTGCCGAAGAATCAGGCGGCGCGGTGTCGCTGCTTGGACATTATGTCGGCTTCGTGGCTGGACGGGAGTGCTCTGGCGTGGCTCAATCGTGTGCACAGCCTGCTGCCGAATGGCACCCACGCCGTTGTGGTCGAGAGCGAACTGGTCAGGGTTGAGATGTTTCGCTATGTGCACACCTACGATCTGCTGATCACGCGGCATTGGCTCGAGGGCAGAGCAGGGAGGCGGCCGGAACTGCGCAGTGAGCTCCTTTATCTGGGAAGGTGCGGTACGCTGGCGACCGAACTGTGGGGACGAGACGCTGCCTTCCGCGGGGGAGCGCAACCCGTCTTTTTCACGCGTAGCGGAGAGCAACCGAGCCGAAAGAAGCGGCCACCGGTCCATGATTTGTGCGGAGGCGACTGGCTCTGCGGTGTTTCGAGCGTGACCGATCCTGGAAAACGTACGCTGCCCTGATATCGCCAACTGAGGCTCACGGTTCTGCGTTGCCCAAGCATCCTCAAAATCTCGCCAAATCTCATCACCCTCACTGCTGCGAGTGGGTCACGTCGTTGACAAGCCGTTGCATGCTCGTCTGCTCGATATGGATCAGGCCTGTGCGAGGGCTGTCGAGGTCGGCGACTAACGCCATCACTAGGGCTACCACCACCGGCGTCACCGCCAGAGATAACCAGAATTTCCGTTTCAAACTGTATCCGGTCAGGAAGCTTTGGAAGGCAGCAACGACGAAGATGATTAACCACACCGTCTTAGGAACGCGTTTTTCGAACGTAGCTAATCGCCTATTCGCAACGTCAAACATGTTGTTAGCAGATTGCATGTAGCTCGCCATCACCGCGTTCTCGTTATCCCGCGTCACCGCGATAACCTGTTGCCAGATTTGCTCCTGAAGAGCCTCGGTGCGTTGGGTTTCCCTGTTCAACGCCGCCTGATTTTGAAGTGTGTTTCTGGCGAAACCCTCGCGAACGACCACATACTCGCGCAGCAGTTGCATGGTTTTGCCGCGCTCCAGTTCCGGCAATATTTGCGTGCGCAATATCAGGGTCTCAATCGCTCCCGCTTCATCATTGACAAGATCTCTTCTTTGCTCGAACCGCGGAAGTACCATCGCCACCGTGAATCCGAGGAGCAGGCCTAAGAAAATGAATAATCCCTCACGCAGGCCAGTAATATGCTCGTGATGGTGGCTGTCTTCATTGACCCGCGTGGAGAAGGCCAAACGGTAGCCAAGGACCGATGCGATGAATAGTGCTATGCAAACGGCTATGAACAGAACCCACGGTTCGTCGAGAAGAAAGGTCATATTAGCGGGCTGCCTCCACTGACCGATGTTTAGTCAAGAACTCGCCACTGTGTGGCGTAACGCGGATGAGGTGATTTTAAGCGCTCAAAGCACATTGGGCGCCTGTGCCAACTGCTACCCGCATTCCGCGTGGATTGATTGAATGTTCAATGAGGAGCAGGGGGTGTACAAACGCGGAACTGAGGGCGAGGCTGATTCAGGGAACAACCACGGAGGCTTCTCGGCTTATTCGATGTTGCCTCGGGCATCTGTAAGCCTCCGCTCGGGTGGATCGCCTTCGAAACGAGGGATTGCTTCTTCACTTTTAGTGCGATGCGGTCCACGTGTTGTCGGGATTGAACGCAGTCATTGCATTTGCCAAATTGACAGCGTTAATGGCTGTATTGCTCTGGCTGACCGTCGGAGTGTCCTCTGCAAGGGAAACGTGTCCAGCCGGGCACGTGTAGATCAGCTAACCTTCCGGAAATGCCTGTCGTAGGATAGAACGTTGAAGAGCGCAATGCTCCCCATCTGGTCAGCGAACCCAAACTTCGCCTTGGGAGGTTTGAACGAGTAATCATCTTCCGGCATAGCCTTCGCGACGGCGAGCGACAGGTCCTTCGAGATCTGCCAGTGCTTCACGAGGTCATCGACTACAGTCCTGCTGACGTCTTCCGCATGCAGCAGGTGGCCTACGCAAAAGCCGAGCACACATAGAGTAATGATTTGCATGCACATTGATTGTTTCTTCGGACCGCTTATCATGGCATCACCTACCAGTTCTGAGGTTACATGGTTTCTCTTCCAAGCTTGGTTCCCGCGCTCCTCCTGACTCAGGAAGAGTGCGCTCTACGGGTCACTGAACATTGCCGAGCATGACAGCCTTCAACGTACTCGTCCAAATTCCCAGCCCGAGCTTTGTGCCGTCGAGTGATGACTGCAGCATTGAGCGAAGAAATTATCTCTGTTCCAGCGTGAGGGCATAGATATTGGTACTTCCAATATCGAGAAGAAGCAGCGGGGCATCGGTCGGGTTCGACCCCAGCCATACGCCGAAATGACCCGTGGTATGCACATCTTTCAGGTTCTTAATGAGCTCAGCCTCTCCACCGGCATCCCTGGTGGTATAAGCTCAGTTATCACTCTGACGAGTCCGCCACCTCTCACTCCTTGATGCGGACGTCGCCCGACGACCAGTCTTTCCAAGGGGTCTCCGATTGGGCTGAGAACTATGGCGAATCAGCGAGGGTTGGCGGAACAGCTATTCGAAGCCGCGCTAGCGGTCCGGCCGGCCGACCGTGCCGCTTTTCTCGATTGGGAGTGCAGCCCGATCCTGACTTGAAGCAGGAAGTGGAAGCCCTCCTCGCAGCCGACGCGGAGGCCGACAGCTTCCTGCAACACCCAACCTCGAATTTCCTTGACATATCTGAAGCGATAACCATCGGTCCCTATCACCTGCTCGACACCAGAGGATCGCGGGCGTTGCCTGGTAGACGATGAAGGCCAACACCGCGTGGCCAAAAGTCCCAGCCCGAGGCCTGCAAGGACCAGGGCCAGATTCTCCAGTCGTGGTTCGAATGAAGCTTCAGAAGCACATTACGCGGTCGACAATCGCTCCTGATACAAGAGCCGAAGAAAGCAACAGGAAACCCAGAGGTGCGACCATCCTCGCTAACTATCCGGGTCGAGGATGCCGTTCATGGAGATGATCATCATCTCACCGTCGATCTTGCCGTTATAGCGGGTGGTATTTACGTAAGGACCGCCCATGTAGAAGCAGGGCGTACCATTGACGCCGGTGCGGACGCCACCTTCGAAGTCGGCCTGGACGTTGGGGGCAAAAGTCTTTGCGGCAAGTGCGGCAGTGAGCGCAGTCGAATCGAGGCCGAGGCTCGTGGCAAGTTTGGTGTAGGTGGCTGTGCCGAGGGTGGCCTGGTT
>CAYVSQ010000075.1:0-8223 GCA_964453815.1 uncultured Acidobacteriaceae bacterium
CCGTGGCCCAACTTTTCGGACTCGACCGCGAAGCCGACTACACCGCCGCGGAGCGGGAGCATCCCGAACTCGTGGCGCTTGTGGTCAGGAAGAAATGGGCCAGCGACCGGGGCCTCTGCCTGTCCAAAGAGTTGGTAACCCAGGTGGCCAATTCTCAGTGGTACGGCACAGCTAACGTGCTGAGTCCCGAGCACGGTGTCGATTGGCCAGTGATCGGCCAAGTGGCTACCGCCACTACGAATTCGAGGATTGCGGCGGACGAAGAGTTCTCCAGGCTCCCTTCGGAGGAAGAGCTCTTCGGGGCGCCAGTTCGGTCCGGGGCCTTCACTGCGGAAAGAGTCATCCTGGGGCGCAGGAGCGCGGTGAGCATGGATGGGGCGACAGCGATTCCAGCGGCGACCTTCTTCCGGATGATGGCTCGTCTTGTACCCACCCAAGACGGCCGATCTATGCCGTGGGACACCCTACCTTGGCGCCCACGCATCCACCTGGGCCTCTTCGTGCACCGCGTGAACGGCGTGCCTCCTGGTCTCTACGTGCTCGCTCGGGATCCGGAAAAGGTCGGGACACTCCGGCAGGCTATCAGGCCTGAGTTCCTGTGGCAACGCCCTCCGTCGTGTCCGCATGGCCTTCCGCTCTACCTGCTGGAAGAGGGAGACTGCCGTGCTCTAGCCGCGAGCGTCTCCTGCGGTCAAGACATTGCGGGGGACGGGGCCTTCAGCCTTGGGATGATCGCCGAATACATGGACAGTTTGGTTGTGTATGGCGCCGGCTTCTACCGAAATCTCTTCTGGGAGGCCGGACTCGTGGGCCAGGTGCTCTACCTCGAGGCGGAGGAGGCGGGCATTCGTGCGACCGGGATCGGCTGCTACTTCGATGATCCGGTTCACAAGGTGTTCGGCATCTCTTCGCGCGATTGGCAGAGCTTCTACCATTTCACTGTGGGTGGCCCAGTCGAGGACGGGCGCCTGACCACGTTGCCAGCGTACAGCTTGGGGGAAGCAGGATGAACACCCCGTCACTTTGAATTGGCTCGGCCGTCTGCGGCGTTCATCGCGACGCTGGAGGTGGATAGCGCGATGATGCGGGCACGGGAACGGCGATGGCTTTGGTCTTGTCTCCGCCTCAACGAGTGCATTGGCGCCATGGTGCACTCACCAAGAGCGGCTCAACCTCCGGATGACTGACACACGTCCGGAGCCGGCCGTTCGGCACTTCCCAGAACACCGTTTCAGAGCGACTTCTGGTTGGCCGAAGATCCGAACACGACAGAACAATCGGAACATGCGTCTAATCCCGTCTTAAAATCAGCCCTGCGAACGGACATTTCGGAACAACGACATGTGCCTATGATGCAGACGCTGAATAAACGGCCAAAATCCTAATCAACGGTGGTTCCAGTTATGGCAATCGTGTGGTTGGGTCAAAGAGCAGGACGATGTGGTACATCCACTTATCCCGATTCTGAAAGAGGGCTTTCGTGGCACAGGTCTTCATTTCGTATTCCCGCCGGAACCTGAAGGGGGTGCCTATCTCGGAAGTATTTACTTCCATTTCAGCACTGTGCACCGCGATTCGGCTCATGCACCCGAGGGGCCATAGTTGGTCCGATCACCCGGCGTTGCCCGCAGATGCATCACCTTGACGTTCTTCGCCAGGCCCAGCAGGGCCAGCAGCTGGATGCCCCAGTAGTTGAAATCCACTTCCCACCAGGTCACGCCGTGGCGGGCAGACACGGGATGCGCATGGTGATTGTTGTGCCAGCCCTCCCCGCCGGTCAACAGTGCTACCCACCAGCTATTTGTTGAGTCGTCGCGTGTTTTGAAGCGGCGCGAGCCCCACAAGTGCGTTGCCGAGTTGACTAGCCAAGTGACGTGGAAGCCGATGGCGATTCGCAGAAACACACCCCAGAATACCCAGGAGAGGCCCAGCTTCCATCCGCCCAGGCCGGCGCTGCCTCCAACCAGCAAAGCAATGCCGATCAGCGTGATTGGCAGCCAGTGCCACACCGCCAGCCACTGGTAGAAGCGATCGCGCTGAAGATCGGGCGCGTAGCGTGAGAGCATAGCGGTTTCGCTATGAAGAGAGCCGTGCAGGATCCAGCCCATGTGCGACCACCACTTGCCATCGCGCGGAGAGTGCGGATCGCCGGGCTTGTCGGTGTATTGATGGTGTAGGCGATGCACGGCGACCCAGTAAGTGGGGCTGCCTTGCAGCGACATCGTGCCACACACGGCCATAGCATACTCCAGCCACTTAGGCGTGCTGAAACCACGGTGGGTGAGTTGGCGGTGATAGCTGATGGCAATGCCCACGTTCTGTCCGAAGAGCCACATCACGAGAAATACGACGATCGAAGACCAATGGAAGGTGAACAGCGCCGCCACAGCTCCCAGATGAAACGCCGCAATTACGACGAAAAACACCCAGTTGAATTCAGCCGACTTAGCCTGTAGTAATTCGAAAGTTTTGTGGGTTTCGATCTGTTGCGGTTTTGCTGCGAGAGTTGTCATGGTAACGCCTGCCTCACTCTCAACGCTAACGCGGTGCGCGGACTGTTACTAGAGGTGGCGAGTAAGAGTTCGGTAATACTATGTGAGCAATATTGATCACTCGGATTTTCGAAGGTGGCATATATTGCCATTTCGTGTTGGGCGAGCGAAAGAAGAGCGTGTGGGCCAAATCTCATACGCCACCACGACAGCTGTGTTAGAGCAGCATCAGTGATTGTATTGCTCCCTGGGCAACCGCTTTCTTCCAAAGGACGGTTGCGGATCTAGCAGCTGAAATATATGAGCGATCCGCGAATGAGACTGAGCTAGCTCATCAAAGCGTGAAATGATGCCGCCAGTCTTCGGAAGGGGGTGAGCATAGTACTTCAGGTCGCTGCCCGGATAGAGCGTGTGATAAGGCGTCCTGCTGTCGGCGAGCCCATCTGCAAGCGATTCGTTTGGAGCGTTGTCGATGGAGTGATTCGGTTTATCTCCTAGCTCATCTCTCCTTGCCTGCCGCCGCGGATCCGGCAAAGCCTTGTTATTATTGGGCGCAACCGGGTAACCGGTGTCACGTGAGGGGATTGACACCCGCCACGCGGTTTGTCCTTGGCTTGGTACAGACAACGGCAGTTTTCCGGAGGCTGGATGCAGAAGTATATTGCCTTCTGAAACCGGTGCAGACTGCGTCTTAGGGCCTGAAACTCTGTATGGAGTCGTGCTTGCAGAAAGCGTCTCTTGCCCCCGTGTTGAGTGTGCAGAAAGCACCAACAAACACAGCAGCAATATGAAGAACAGGTGCAAACGAGAGATTCCTCGGCGGCGACGCATCTGAAGATCTCCTTCCTCAAAGCCTGGGTCCCAGGACTTTCTATCGCAAAGGCTCAAGGTTGGCGGACGTTGCGACGCGGCGGGTCTTCGTGGTTACTGTAATGCTAGACAGATCACGGTATGCTGTCTGATCAAAATCGCACACTATGGCCGTAAGGAGAAGGAAAGATCACTTTCTTTTCTTCATGTATGTCCAGGTGGCGCGCATGCTACCTGCCGCGGCCGATGCATCACCGCTGAGTTCGAACTTGCTGGAAAGCAGATGCTGAAACCCCTGCTCATTCATGACCAGCATGACAAGGTCAACGCCTTCCACACCAATCTGCAATCCCCAGTTGCCTCCGCCGATCGAGACAAACGACGGCGCGCTCCATCCATCGGCCGTGCGGCACGACGCTACGCCCCGGCCATGTTCGCCACCGACGATAACTCCGCCCTTCACCAGGTGTGGAACCACAACGATGCACTTCGCACTGCTCAGCACTTCTTCTGGAATGCCCTTATCCGGAGCTTCCATGATTGCGTGGATGACCTCAGAGGACATTCGCAGGCGATCAATCAGTCCTGGTGTCCTGTACCAGCCCATAGACTTCCGTTCGCCAGCGCAAAGGCGCTGATCAATAGCATAGAAGTGATCTTCATAACTTTTCCTTGAATCCGGAGAGCTAAGGGGACAGATGTCAGATGGGCTGACTTAGCTCAGAACCATGAGGGAGCTGATAACACGGACTCTTCTCCAGAATTATTGGAGCAGAGATGCCAAAGAATAACAGAGCTAAATAGCCCACCTCCGCAATTGAGAAGCAATCCTGACACTAAACTGCAGTCGTAACTAGATCGCGTGGGATGACAACTGCTTGTTCCGGAGAGGGATTCGTCAGGGGTGCGGCATCGTTAAACACCGAGAGCGCGGCGTTCTGCTGAATCTGATACGGATAAATCTTGACCCTGGCCAGCACGAACCACGGATACTTCGTCAGCTCAATGTACTCAACTTCCGCGGCATTGAAGCGCTCGCTTACGCGGCGAAGAGCCAGCTTGAGTGCGCCAGCAATCGCTTCCTGCGATGTTTTGCCCACGCCGCTTCTTAGCATTCTTTCGGCGATCCAGATGAAATGCCATCCGCGCGTCCGTATCTCTTTATCCAGCCAGGGCGCATCTCCGGAGACCACGAAATTCCAGCCTTCTCGAAACTCTTCAGTCACAAGCTTCAGGTTATCTGGCAATTCAATGCGTTCGCGAACGAGCATGGTAAGTTCTGCTATGTTGCGCATCAAAGACACTCTTTCTTCCTGCTTCCCACGAGACTGGGTATGCCAAGAGCCGTTGGTATTTCTGCACCCGGTTTCCGCTGAAAGGCCGGCGGAGAAGCCGGCTCATCGGCTGGACAATCGCATAGTGAATCGAACTGTAGCAGTGGACGCAGGCTGTTTCCTGTACCGCGCAGATGCCTTCATCGAGGGTTTGCGGGAAGGCCCTGAGGCACTCGGGGCAAGTGATCATGACGTAGGCTTCTCCGTTGGGATCGTGTCCGTTTCTCGCAATCCAGATGGGTGCCGATGGGCTCAGAGGTTGACGAATTGACGGGCTCTCCCGGTAGCTCACGGCTTCCACGATCTGCAACAAAGTACCCAGATGGGTCCCCTTTTCATAGAAAGCGTCGGATGCAACTCCCGGCGGTATGCTATCGCCTGAAAATGCACCGCTTATGGCGATCACGCGAATCACGGGAAACCGGCGACGGACCACTGACAGAAATTCGAAGCCGGACATACCCGGCATGTTGAGGTCGGAGAGAATGACATCTGGAAGCTCCTCCCGCACCCTGACCAGTGCCGAGAAACCGTCCTCGGCACATCGCACTTCATATCCGAGATCCATAAAGATGTGCGCCAGCGATATTCGAACTGAGATCTGATCGTCTACGATGAGCAGCTTTATTTTCGCGTCGGGCATCGTGCACCTTCTTCAGAGCATCACATAGCTGCTTTGGGGGAGAGTATTCCACTGCACTGATCGAGATACTGTTCAATTTTGCTCACACGTGTCATCTCGCGCGTGCGCGAAACCGATTCTTCGCACAGATGGCCCCACCAAATACTTTTAAGGGTTTTAATGAACGATCTAAACGATCTAATCGTGCAGAATCACATTGAGCAGCGACTTGTGAACCTGAATGCGCCCGTTGTATTCGATGAAGCCGAGCTTGCGAAAGCGGTTCATGAAAAAGCTGACGCGCGACCGGGTAGTGCCGATCATTTCCGCCAGGGTTTCCTGCGTGATCGCCGGAATCAATGTTTCCGGTTCACCCGGCTTGCCGAATTCCGCCATTAAAAGCAGAATTCTCGCCAGACGCTTCTCGCTGGAGTTGAAAAGCTGATCCACGAGATCGGCCTGGGTTCGCATACTGCGGGCCAGCAAAAACGCCAAAAACAGGTCGGAGAAGGAATGCTCCTCGTGCATCACGCGGATCATCTCGTGTCTCTCTATCTTGAGCGCTGTACAGGTGGTAATCGCAGTGGCAGTAGCCATACGCAGCCCCACCACTCCTGCGAGCGACTCTTCTCCGACGAAGTCTCCAGCACCAAGAAGCGTGATAGTGGCTTCTTTACCGTTTGACGAAACGACAGTGAGTTTTGCGCGGCCCTTCTGAAGGTAGAAAACGGAGTCTGAGGGGTTTCCCTGCGAAAAAAAGGGCTGCTTTGGTTTCAATTGGACGATTCTTCGTCCCAGTCCTGTATTTGCCAGAAAACTGGCCGGATCGAATTGGATGGTCTTCAGCTCAGACATCTGGAGCTGCTCCTTGCTTGCAGGCGATCGTGCCAAGCGGTCCTCATAGTGCGCGACCGCTTCCACGCTGAAATGAAAAGAAGAAACCCTCCTGAATATTATCCATTCGGCGTCAGCAATTCACGCCGCGTGTTAGAAGCTGCTCGTCAGATTGGCAACCCCAAAGTTCCGCTGCGCAGCACACTTGTGCGAGCACGCTTCAACAGTATTGCAATAGCGGAAACGATAAGCTGTTCCCTTTTGCTCACTATTGAAAAATAACGACAATGCCGAAGTCAACGGCTAACTTCCGGGCTGTGTCTCGCCAAATTGTGATCTGAGCGCAGGAGGTATCCCCATTTTGGACTAGCCGCGTGGCGTCCGCCGCTGCATGATGGTTGCGTGCAAGAATTGAGCGCCGGTACACTGCTTGGCCATTATAGGGTAACCCGTCGCCTGGGCCGGGGCGGCATGGGCGTTGTATATGAGGCCGAAGACCAGAAGCTCGGTCGGTCTGTCGCCATCAAGATGCTGCCCGAAGCAACACGCCCGGACCCAGCGGCGCTGGAACGTTTCTGGCGCGAGGCACGCGCTGCCTCCTCGCTGAACCATCCGGGCATTTGTACCATTTACGAGCTGAATGAGAACGGCGATCAGCCCTTCATTGTGATGGAACTGCTGGAAGGGCAGAGCCTCGACAAGCTTGATTACCGGCGAGCAATGCTGTATCCCAAGCTGCTGGACTTCGGGGTGCAGGTGGCAGATGCACTGGACGCAGCGCATAGAAAAGGTATTCTGCACCGCGACATCAAGCCAGGTAATATCTTCGTGTCGCCGTCGGGGCAAGCGAAAATTCTGGACTTCGGCCTCGCCAAGTTCGAAGATGCAGACTCGAATCTTGCCAGCACGCTCGGGGACGACGGTAACGAAACCGTGGGGGGGCCGCAACAGCTATTGACCAGCCCGGGATCGACGCTTGGCACGATTGCCTATATGTCTCCCGAACAGGCGCGGGGCGCAGCGCTGGATGCACGCAGCGATGTTTTTTCGCTGGGCGTGGTGTTATATGAGCTTGCGACCGGACAGCATCCTTTCATCGGTTCAACCACGGCGGTGACGTTCGATCGCATTCTGAACTCCGCACCTACTGCGCCGATTTCCGTCAATCCCGAACTGCCGCTTGAGTTTGAGGGGGTGCTGAACAATGCGCTGGAAAAGGACCGGGAAATACGGTGCCAATCGGCCGCAGAGCTGCGCGTCGACCTTAAACGATTGCAGCGCAAGAGCAGTGAGGGCCACGTGGGCCGACCAATTCGCCCCGTTGCCGGTGTACAGGTCGAGATCGCTCCCCCTCCGGCAAATAAATCGCGAACGCTGCCCGCCGCACTGATCGTGCTGGTAGTTGTAGTAACAGCAGGCCTATTCGGCTGGCGGCTGTGGCCACGTCCGATGCCGTTTTCTTCGATGTCTGTAAGCCAGATTACGAATACCGGGACCCTGGAAAGAATTGCACTTTCCGGCGACGGCAAATTTCTTGCCGAGGTCAAGAATGACGCCGGACAGAGGACCGTTTGGATACGCAACCTGGCGACCAATACGGACACGCAGATTTTAAGCGCCTTTCCCAGTCAGTACCTTGGGTTAACTTTTTCCCCTGACTCGAACTACCTGTATTTCACGCGGGAAACACCCGACAACGGTCTTGTGAGCCGGATATACACGATGCCCGTCTTTGGCGGTACACCGCGGCAGATCGTCCTCGATGTGGACAGCGCGCCCAGCCTGTCGCCGGACGGCAGCCGCTTTGTGTATCTGCGATGGACGCCAGACCGCAAGGATCAATATTCGGAAATTCACGTCGCAGATAAGGACGGCAGCAACGACCAACTGCTCTATACTTCCATCGACAAAGCTGAAGCGCCAGTCTGGTCGCCGCTGGGAAACGAGATCGCATGGATTGAAGTGACTGGAACCACCGACGCGGTCGTTGAGATCCTGGATAGGGCTTCGAAAAGGGTAAGGACTATCGCTCAGCCGAGGGGAGCCGCCTTCGACCGTAAGGACCAAGGCTACTCCAATCTCGCTTGGTTGGCCGATGGCAGACATCTTCTGTTCCTCTATTCCAAGGCAC
>CAYVSQ010000076.1:0-6860 GCA_964453815.1 uncultured Acidobacteriaceae bacterium
AACTTAATTAATTAAGCTGCGTATGCCAGTTGATGATCGGCAATTATCATTTTGCGAGCGATTACGGGTGCCCACACCCCGGCATGCCTCTTTGCCGCAAGCGATCCCGTCGAAACCGTGACGCCCCCATCGTGCGGGAACTCCAGTCTTACCTGGGGTCGAAGTCTTGTGACACTCCTAATATTACTCCCATTTTTCGTCTCTTCACTGGCTGTTCTTACTGTCGATCCGAGATAGACCAGGCTCCGTTGTTCTTGACGAAAGAGAAGCGAATTTGGCGAGATGTCGGCGGCTGGGACCTCCCGCCACTTTTGATTGTTATCGTCTCGGTGCAGGTCCATTGCGCTGATGTCTCTCCGGCGAGAACTAATGATGAGGGGGAGCAATCGTCTTTTACTACGGCCTCGGGATTCTTTTTTAAGAAACTCTGAAAATCCCGGGACTTGTTCCCGGCCCAAACCGCTTGAATCTTCCCTGCATCGTGCGAGTCCAACGCGGATTGAAAGTGGCGCATTACTTCCTGCAAAGGCACCCTATCATCGGCTGGCCGGATCGGCGTGGATGAAGGCGTCGGCGGAGGCGGTGGCGGCGGCTGTACTTCGACCTTCTTAGGCTCGACGGTGATCTTCACACTCTTTTGCAGTGGTCCGCCAGTTCCTTTCGCCGTCAGTGTGTAGGTTGTGTCGGTGGACGGAGAAACAGAGACATGGCTGCTGCTGGCTTGTGCGTCGAGCCCATTATCGATAGTCACATCTGACGCATTGGCCGTGTCCCACTTCAGCGTGGTGGATTGTCCCTGCTCGATCTGTGATGCCGACGCGGAAAACGACAAAATCTGGACCGGCTGGGGTGTCGGCGCTGTTGCAGCAGGCGCCGGAGCACTCGCTGGAACAGATGTTGGTTTTGTCACACTCGGGGTCAGAGCCGCGGCTAAAGACTTCTTTTCTCCAGCCTTCACATTTACGCTCTGGTTGAAGGTCTGAAAATTGTCGAGACCAATCTGGACCGCGCGTTTACCGGGCTTCACAGGGATGATAAGGTTGCCCTGTGCGTCCGTCCTGCCTGCCTGAACCTTGTCGACGCTGACCAAAGCTCCTCCGGGCGCGGAGTGAATTGTCAGATATGCGTCCGTTGGCGGCGGAGGTGCGGCGCCGGTAGTCGGGTTGAGATTGAAGGGTACACTTGCTTCCTTATTTGCGCTGATCGTAATGCCGGGTGCCTGATAATCCTCATAACCTGCCTTGGTGAATCGCACCGAATGCGTGCCTTCATCCACCGGGAGCGACAGCTTTCCATCACTTTGTGTAAAGCCCTTGAGCACGCCATCGACGAACACGTTCACGTCGCCCAGATTGCCCTGCACATTCAGGGTTCCTGTCGGTGGTATTACCGGCGCCGCCGGACTTGTGGGAGCTGGCGGAGGCTGATTGGTAGCGGTGGATTTGTGTCCCCTGAGCGCGATGACAAGAACCAGTATCACGACCAGAGCTAGACCGCCGGCAATCAGGGCAATCAACTTAGGCTGCAGTCTGGGCTCAGGCCCCCTTTGTGCTACTGCCTCCGGCTCTTCGCCGGCGATCCCAGCCGCGCTGTCAGTCTCGATGGTTGCTGTCGCTCGACGCACGGGAGGCTTCGCGGCTTCCGCTCTCAGCCGACGCCAGTCCGCCTGCTGCGATGAGTCTGCAAACTCGACCAGCCCTGCGGACCCCTGGAGTTCCTTCAAAGCCGCTGCCGGGTCATTGCTGAGAAGAGCGGTTCGCGCCGCCTCAACGGACTTGCCGATGCCCTCGTTCGCGATCGCAGTGCGTCTCGCCTCGTAGTCCGAAATTACGCGTGACAAGTCTTCAGAATCTCCGTAGGCGCGACGGACGCTCTGGAGGGCTTCCAGTCCCGCGTGGAAATCCATTTTTTCCAACGCCTGCGAAGCACTGGCGATGGCCGCCACAATCGCCTGCTTCCGGGCGTTTTCGGCGCGAAGCTCCGCCTGCTGACGGGCATTTTCAGCACGAAGCTCCATCAGCAGGGTATTCAATTGCGTGCCCTTGGCGGTCGCCTGGGGCGAGCCTTCCAGCAGCTTGATCGCCTCATCAAGCTGGCCGCGTTCACGCAGCCCTTTAACCCGGCTAAGAAGCGCTTCCAACTTCCGGGCAGCCTCCGCCTGTTGCCCGCGAGCCTCGGTCAAAAGCCGCGACAGGGAAGCGTCGCCCGTCTCCGCAGCGACCGGTTCGAGCAAGCGAATCGCCTCCGTAATTCGCTCTTCCTGAATCAGAGATTTCGCTTGCATAGCGCACGAGGCTATCCTTTCGCGGCGCTTCTGCTGAGCCAGCTCACCCCTGGCAAAATCCAGAAGCTCGTTAACGCCAGTCGTATCGCTAAATTCGAGCTGGTAGGACTCGAGAATCCCAATCGCGGTCTCAAACTGGCTGCGGTCAATAGCGTCCTGTGCCTCGCGTAGATAACGTCCGCGTACCTCTTCAGCCTGGAGGTTTTTAAGGCGCTGCCGCAGCGAATCTTCAAGCGCCAGCAGACGCTCCTCGCCGGGCAGCTCCTGGAGCGCTCTCTGCACAATCAACAGCGCCTCGTGGGGCGAGCTTGCAAATACCCGCTGGGCATCGGCCGCCGTTGTGTCGATCAATTGCCTGACCCGGAACGCTCTTGCCTGGCTGGCTACCCGGGTTTTCAGCTGAAGAAGCGACGCTTCCGTCGGCAATTGCTCGACCGCCCGATTTACCAGATCCGTGGCACGGTCGTATTCGTCCGCCAGGAGACAGCCTTCAATTTGCGTCTGCAGCTGTTCAAGGAGTTTGCGGCGGCGCTCCTGCTCCTGCCCGCTTACCGCGGTCTGCAACAAGCTCTCCAATTCCGGCAGGGATGGATCGAGCTTGCTTACCTCGCGCAGAATCTCAATCGCCGATGTAAAGTGCCGTGATGAAACCTCTTGCCGGGCGTTGTCCAGCATTGCGCGGATCTGGCCCTGCTGAGCAGCAAGCTTTGCCTGCTTTGCAAAAGCCGCATATGCGGCACGAAGCTTGGTGTTTTCCTGGTCGAGTCGAAGAGCTTTCTCCAGCACTTTCAGGGCGCCTGTTAGGTCGCCTCGATTTCGCGACGCATCCGCCTCCGCCAGAAGGCTGCCGATTTCATCTTGGCGCTGTTTTTTCTCCTTCGCGGCTTCGAGTTTCGCTTGCAATTCGGTGCTGGCGGGGTCAAGCTTGACTGCTTGATCCAATGAAGCCAGGGCTTCAGGAAAGCGCTTTGAAGCAAGAGCCTCTTCCGCCTCTGCGACGAGCTGCCTTATCTGCTCCGCGCGCTGCAGACGGGCCAGATTTTGCTGCACAATACCAAGAAGCTGCTTGGCCGCTGTATGCTGCGAGTCGATCTTGACAACATGCAGCAGAACCTCTCTTGCACGGCCAAATTGTTGTTCAGTCGTAAGGCGCTCGGCATCGTTAAAGAGTTCAGTTACGCGGCCTTTTTTAAGTTCTTCGCTAATGGCGCGCAGATCGGCGGCAAATTCCTCGGCGGTGGCATACCGCTGCTCCGGGTCCTTGGCCAGGGCGCGATCGAGGATCGCATCGAGACCCGAGGGATAATCGGAAATATGTGTCTTGAGCGGGGGGTGCGGCTCGTTGACCAGCTTCTGCAACACCGTCATATCTTCGCCGACGAAGGGCAACTGCCCGGCCAGCAGCAGGTAGAGCATGACGCCGGTCGAGAAGATATCCGAGCGTCCGTCAAAGGGTTGCCCCCTAAGGCGCTCTGGCGCAATATAGTGAATCGTGCCGATCACGTTACCGGTGCGAGTCAACCCGGTCTCGGCATTTGAACTCTGTACGCGCGCAATGCCGAAGTCGACGATCTTCGCGTGACCATCGGGTTGCACGATCACGTTCGCGGGCTTGATATCGCGATGAACGACGCCGCGCTGATGCGCATATCCCAGAGCCGCGCAGACCTGCTCAATAATGCTCAGCCGGTCGATCATCGGGAGTTGTCTGCCGGAAGTGATAGTTTTGTCCAGCGGCTCGCCTGTGACATACTCCATGACGATGAACGGCACGCCGTCCTCATCGCCCAGGTCGTAAACAATGACAATATTGGGGTGCTGGAGGATTCCGGCCTGCGCCTCCCGGTAGAAGCGTTCCAGCATTTCGGGCTGTCCGGAATAGCCCTCTGTAAGCGTTTTGATGGCCACCAGCCGGCCGATGCGCTTGTCCTCCGCGCGGTAAACGACGCCCATGCCACCGCGGCCCAGGATGCCCGTTATCTCGTACTTCCCTATCTTTTTTACTGAGGTTGCATCCACCGTATTCGCCCGAGGCCAGTTGAGTCAAAAAATAGCTACTGTCGTAGGCAAAAATAATCCTCGAAAGCACCTAGATTCATAACAATGTATCAGTTAGCTATCGCTGACACTGATCGCACGGTAACACGATTTTAGCTTGGGAGCCAGTGGAATAGGAGACCGTTGTTGGCGCATTACTGATCCCGAAGTTGAAATTTTTCCCCACTCTGCCGATCAACGTGCCAGATACAATGAACAATTCGTTTCGACTTCTGAGCGAGGTTGTGTCGGGTCATGTCGAACAGTTCAGAAAACTCTCCTTCGCCGACGATGAGGGCATCATTTGCGCTGCCTGTGGGTGGTGGCTTCCTTAACGCCAGTGCGAACCTGCCGATGGGGCAGACGACGCTCACACAGCTCTTACCCATCATTCAAAATTTGGAGAACGCCATCATCGGCAAGGTGAGCGAAGAAGCCGCGCAGGCAGGGTCACCCATTTCCTGCAGGGCTGGGTGCGGAGCCTGCTGCCGTCAACTCGTGCCTGTGAGTCTCTTTGAAGCGGAAACGCTGACCGAGTGGATGAGCACATTATCCGAGGAGCGGCATGCGGAACTCGAAGGACGCTTTCATCGTGCTTTGCTGGCACTGCGCGACGCCGGTGTTATCGAGAAAATTCTCAGTGATCGATGGATGGCGGAGGAGCAGGCAGTCGCGGAGCTGGCGATTGACTACTTCCACGCCGGCGTTCCGTGCCCATTTCTCGAAAACGAGAGTTGCAGCATCCACGCCATCCGTCCGCTGAGTTGCCGGGAATATCTTGTAACTTCGCCGCCCGCTCTTTGCCAGGACCCATCAGTGAACCAGGTAGCTGGCGTCATGCTTCCGCTCAAGCTTTCCCGAGTTCTTTACAGCTTCGGACAGCAACTGGAACAGGATCGTCGCGGTTGGATTCCGCTGGTTTTCCTGCTTGCCTGGGGCAAAAGTGGAGCAAAGCCAGGCGACCACTTCTCCGGAACCGGGGAGGAAGTTCTTCGGAAATTCTTAGAGAGAGTGGCTGCAATGCCGTCCACAGACGATGGCCAGCCGGTTGGTACGCCGGCTGGCCAGATGCTCTAGCAACCGGGATCGGTCACGGCGTCTTTACCGTATCTCCCGTCTTCAATGGGCCGGTACCGCTGAAAGTTCCTACCGCGGACGTCGCATCCACGCTGGTGATCGTCAGTTGTCCAAGTGCATTTTCAATGGAGCGCAGCGGCTTTCCCGTGGTGGGGTCCTTCACCACTCGAACAACGCGCGAAACCGCGAGTTTATCGCCGACCTTCACTCCCGCCTGACTGCCCACGTTGATGATGACGTCAGACGTCGATGCATCGGCCACGAGTCCAGAAACGGCCACCTTTGGCGGCGGAGGAGCATCCGGGATTTTCGCACTGTTGCTGTCAAGCCCTGTCGCAACCTGTGCAACCGCGGCGGTTGTGGCCTCGCCGATAATGGTTTGGGCGAAGTTGCTGCTGGACATGCTGGCGCCACCGGCTGCTCCGGAGCCGCCGCCCCAGCCCCCGCCGAGCAGGTCCGTTCCGCTTCTTTCCGATTCTCCTTTGCCGGTGACCGAGGCCAGGATTTCGCCCGTACTCGCATCCACCATGCGGACGGTAATGGCCACCACGGCCTTCGCCTTGTGGCTGCCAAAGCCGCCCACCGCGCCATGCGTCCAGGCGCCCACCACGGCTCCGCCGTAGTTCTTATTTTGATCGTCGCGTCCAAACTGCGTGATATCCCCGGTAATGACAGCATCCACGCCTAGAACATGTCCGATCTTGGCCGCTGTTGACGGGTCCGCCCGGTTGCTGTTCGAGAAGTCCTGTTCATGAAGGACCTTATCGATGGCATTGCGTTCGATCACGCGATAGGTGCCATCCGCGAGCATCTTGTCGATCAACATATCCGAGATGCCCTTGCCGATATCAACGTTTGTGCCGAAGACAGCTTGGGACGCTGTCATGACAGTGGCGTAGCCAAAGTCGAGCACGGCCACCCGATGCCGGGTGGGCGCGGCTGTCTGAGCGACGAGCGGCGAGGCCATCAAGGCGAGGGAAAGAACAGATGGACAGAGTTTACGCATTGTAGATATCTCCTATCGGCCCAAGAATGTTTCCAATGTTGAAAGTTCTTTATCTGCGCGGTCCATGTTATCGTTCGCCGCTTGCAAATCGTTCTGACTGAGCGCGCGATCTGCTTCGTTCAGGTAAGAAGTCATCCGATTCATGGCGGCAAGAATGTCGCCTCGCATATCCAGGCCCTGTGCCTGCTGCTGGTTGCGTATCTGCTGTATGCCTACCTTGGCGGCATCGGCTTTCGCGTCGAGTTGGATCATCCTTTCCCGTGTCTGAGCGATCTCCTGCTTTGATGGGCCCGGGGGTGGAGTGTTAGCCGACTCGGGAGCAGGGGTCACTTTGGTGATGCTCGGCATAGACTGCGGGTGTCCGGCACTAGCATGTCCGGACGATGGAGCCGGACCTGGTTGATCCGATTGCCTCGGCGTTACCTCCGGTGTTGCGCTGGTTAGCGGATTTGTTGG
>CAYVSQ010000077.1:0-10354 GCA_964453815.1 uncultured Acidobacteriaceae bacterium
GCCAGGAGGCAGCGAAGTCTCAGACGATCCAGAAGCGCGGCTAGCCGGGAGCAGATGGCCCACGTTGAGCGCGTATGAGATTGATGGTGTGGTGAACCGCTGCTACGCTCCCATCGGGTCGGGAATTGGTGGCAGCACCAACTGGTATGCCGCAGCGCTGGAGCGGTTCGCGGACCTCGATATCGATTTGCTGCCGAATGCACACCATCCTACCGGCGGTTGGCCGATCAGCTATCAGGAACTTCTTCCTTATTATGAGCAAGCTGAGCGGATGCTTCATGTTGCCGGAACGAATGACTCACTGAGTGCGCATGCAGCGAATCATCTTCTGGAGCCACCGCGATTGGGACCTTGCGATATGGATTTTGTGCGCTTATTCCAAAAGAATGGCCTTCATCCTTACAGATTGCATGTGGGCATTCGCTATCTTCCAGGATGCGATGAATGCCTTGGAAGGTTATGTCAGAAGAACTGTCGGGCAGACGTCCGCTCTGTACTCGCTGAGGCCCCAAAGAAGCCAACGATCATGGCTCGCAGCGAAGTGGTGCAACTTGAATCCACTCCCGACCGTGTAACCTGTGCGATCGTGGCCCAAGGCGACAACCAGATCAGGGTACAGGCCAGAGTATTTGTGTTGGCGGCTGGCGCCATCCACACTCCTAAGTTATTGCTGATGTCCAAGAACGACTATTGGCCAAATGGTCTCGCGAATCATTCCGACTTGGTTGGCCGCAACCTGATGTTCCATGCGAACCAGAATTTTGCGTTATGGCCAAGTGAACAGCTGCCGAGTTCGGGTCCACGCAAATCGATTTGCTTTCGAGATTTCTATTATGCGGACGGCGAGCGTTGCGGATGTGTTCAGTCGACCGGATTCGAACTGGGATATGGCGAGTTCTTAATGCATTTGTATCAACGATTTGATCATGATGCGCCAAACTATCTAAGGTTCCTTCGACCCCTTTTGAGAATTCCGGCGGCTATGACAATCAAGAGATTCGGTCGCGGTACGATCTTCGTGAACCTCATTGAGGATCTTCCTTACCCGGAGAATCGCGTTGTACTCAACGAAGATGAGGCCGATGGCGTCATCCTCAAATACACCATCAAGGCTGAACTGCGTGAGCGCGCGGCTCTTCTCCGCAGGCTTTTGACCGATCGCCTGAAGGGAAGGCGTTTGACTTTTCTCACCCAGGATATTGAACTCAATTTCGGTCATCCTTGCGGCACATGTGTCATGAGCAATGACCCTTCGGCCGGGGTAGTCGATCGAGACTGCCGGGCGCATGGCATCGCCAATCTCTTTATTGCAGATGGATCTTTCATGCCGACTAGCGCGGCAATCAATCCCTCTCTCACGATTGCAGCCAATGCTCTTCGAGTGTCCGTTGCAATAGATCGCAAACTCTTCGCATGGCGTGAGTTGGCTAAGCCGGCCGGTGTGCAGCTGCGACAACTGTAAGCATGTTCGGCCACAATACGGATACGCATGGTTCTAAGCAACGCTGAAACCTTCGCCGGCTTGCGACATTTTGGGTTCGCAAACCCAGTAATCCTGATTCCGGAGCAAAGAGCGTGCGGAGGCTACTTCGCTACTTCGTCAGCTCTTGGGTTCTGCAAATGCCTCTCTCCGGCGTTCCTTATCAGCGCGACAGCAGCAATTACCAGTGTTGAACAGTAAATGCGTCTATAAATGCGTCTATCCCGTGCTCCACGATCAGCGACTGGATGATGAACGTATTTCAGTTTAGCCTAACGGAAAATCGTTCCAATGCGTTCGAGGTTGAGCGGGGTAAGTCGGACAAAGTACGCGAGCGACATTAGAAGATACCTTCAGATCGTCCGGAACGTTGTACGCGAAAATCGGCGAATAGCAGCAAACTCAAGCCGAACCGATTGAGGCTTTGCAAAGAATACAGCCGCGCAAGTGTGCAGATCGGCGGTCAAAGGCTCAATTCAGAGAATGACGGCACAGAGGAGATCAATACGGTAACCGATTTTTTCCCGGATTTGGTAACTGAAGATACCTATTACCTAATAAATGAAGCGGCGTTACCAAAATGGGATTGCTACCTTGGCAGTTTCCGATACGATTAGGAACATATTGTTGCAGTCGATATTTAGTGATAAAGTATGAGTTTTTCAAAACGTCGATTGCGACTTGAGCAGGTCGCCGTTCATCAGTCTGCTACCCAGAAATCGGTGTAATACCGACTGCATTTGGAGTAAGAATCGATCGGCGTCGTGGCGATGATTGAGCAACACGCCAAACGGACATGCGAAACCGGCCACTGCGAATCAACAACTGAGTTGTCCTGAATTACTGATTTCCACTGAACGAACACTGCCGTTCTCTTGAGCCCTTTCTCGTTTCTCAAAACTTAAGGTGAGTATCTCTCCCCCGAGCATCTCCCCGATGATCTTCTCCATTTGGTCACGTTGAGTGCCAAATCTGGAGCCAAATCCTGACCCATGAAAGGTCGACCATGACTACATCCGTGCTCTCTCCGCAGTTGCAGAATCATCTTGTTGAAACCGAAATCCAGCCGAAGATCGAGAGCATGATTGATGAGCTCGTTGCTTCGCTGCCTGACCTAAAGCAGTTAACCAGCGAGGAACGGCGTGGCATTCTTGCCAGGTATTCTGCTGTTCTCGAAGGTAACTTTATCTACTGGATGACGGCTACCTATCTGGCCGTTCAGTCTGAAGACGCGCGTCCGATCATCATTGATAATCTGACGGAAGAAGTTCGCGACAGTCATCCGGCTATGCTGCGCAGATTCATGATTGCGGCCGACGCCTTCCCGACTCAATCGGATTCCTTCGCCGTCACTGAGGACTTGACCAACGTCCGCCTGCTCCTGGGCCGTCTCTCCGGAGTGCAATCGCTTGCGACGATGGCGCTGTTCGAAGGCTTCATTCAGAAGTTCATGCCCTATCTGGCAGCCTTGGCGGAAGCACAGGGTTCGAAGGATATGGAGTACACCGATGTGCATGGTGTCTGCGACATCGCTCACACACAGGGACTCTTCACGGCGCTTGGAGTTGAGATGACGATCAATCCGCTCGAGCCTGGCGTGGATGTCTACGAGGGCGTCTATCTTCTCCGTAACCTGGTCCGGACTATAGTCTTCGGGCCGGTCAACTAACTGCAGGGCTGATTTTCCAGCGGGGCATCAATCGTGCAGCAGATACAGCATCATCTGAACGCAAGTCTTCCAGAAGCGGTTGGATACTTCAGCGTTCCGGGAGCGCACTTGTACACCGTACTGCACGAAGTGGCAGATCCGGTAGCGCGTGCTCTCCTGGTGGGGCCCTTTGCATCCGAGCGGCAGAACTCCTATGGTCCCTGGGTTCGCTGGGCCCGGTACCTGGCCGCAAGGAAAATTGAAGTTCTCCGCTTCGATTATCGTGGTATCGGGGAGAGCACGGGTGTTTTTGAGGAAATGACTTTCGGAGACTGGCGTGAAGACGTTCGGCTTCTTGCTGAATGGCTGAATCGCCGGTCGCCGAATGTACCACTTATACTCCACGGCCTTGAAATTGGCGCGCTGCTCGTCGGCAAGACCTTTCAGATTGGCATTGGGGATGCTCTGCTCTTGTGGTCCCCGCCGGCAAACGCAAACCAGGCTCTTCGCACAACACTTCTTCGCTGGGTGGGTCTGCAGCAGATGCTGAAGTCTGCCGACGAACGAAGAACCGGGTCCGATAACATTCGCGATTTAGAGCAGGGTTCGCCGATCGAGGTGGAAGGCTATGAGTGGTCGCCTCGATTGTGGAAGGACTCATTTGGTTTCGAACTACCGCCCGACATGGGCGACGAGGATAGTGCCGCTCTGAAGTACAACAGACCGGTCAGGATTGCTACCCTCGGCGCGGATGCGCGCCCGTTGGCCAAAAAGGGAATTGTTGGCGGCGGCGACGAAATCACGGATCTCAGCTGGCTGTACTCGCAAAACTTCGACTGGGTCCAGGAGACTCTGTCAGGACTCATGGGGAGGGTGCAGTGAATGAGATCGAATCTCGCGAGCTGATTACACTGGATGGTCTCGGCGTACTCCTTCGAGGTACTTACCATAAGCCTCAGGACAAGCTCTCCCGCTCACGGCAGGACATTCGCGATCGGAACAGGATCGGGGTTGTGTTCCTGAATTCCCTATTCCTCCCGCGAACCGCCACAGGCGATTCGGCGGTCTACTGGGCTGAAGCCTTTGCGGCGCTGGGCTATCCATCGTTCCGGCTTGATTTGCCAGGACTGGGAGACACGGATGCGCCGCTCAACACCGCCCTGCTGGATTTCATCAATGCAGGAGGCTACGAATCGATAGCCGCTGCCAAGGTGGGGGAACTCGTCGAACGCTTCGGTTTATCGGGTGTAGTGATTGTAGGACATTGTGCTGGCGCGATCTCTGCGCTCTACGCGGCTGCAGCAAGCAAAAAATGCAAGGGCGTGGTGCTCATGGATCCGTACTTCCATCTTCCTCAGCAACTGAAAGAGTCCAAGGCGTGGAAGCGCCTGGTTCGCTGGGGTGCTCAGAGCCGCTTCGGCGGAGTTCTCAGTAACATCTACGATCGCCTGAAGCTTATCCGGCTGTCCTTGCGCGGAAACACACTTCCGGAAAACGCAAACGTTGGCCTTCTCCGCAGATGGGAGGAGGTGGCCGCTAAGGGGTTACCGATCCTCCTGTTCAAGGCTCCCGGCCGAAAGACCGCAGGCACGAAACCGCGGGAAGGTGAATTCGATTACCTCGAATATATTCTGGGCCTCGCGCGTAATAAGACCGACGTTACCGTTCAATTGATCGAAGGTACGGATCACTCTTTTGCGAACCGTGTGGGAAGGGCTGCATTACGGCAGCATATGCAACGTTGGTTGAGTGCCTGTTTCCCAATTAGCGGGATAGAAGACTTCGCCCCGAGCGCTTATGATTCAACTGCGATCGAAAACGAAGTCGTTTACGAGAACCATGCCCCTTGCTTATAGGGCAGAGATCCCTTGGGAGAATTTAAATTCATTCGCATATGAGTGTTCGTTCTGAAATTACAACTCAATTCAAGCAGGTTGCACTGGAACAGGGTAAACGGCTTGCGCCACTCACAGATGATCTGGCGCTGCTCGACTCGGGGCTCGATTCCCTCTGCTTCGCTATCGTCGTAGCACGGCTTGAGGCGCAGCTTGAAGTCGATCCTTTCAGTGCTTCCGAAGACGCTGTCTTTCCGGTGACCTTTGGTGAGTTTGTCCAATTCTATGAAAATGCCGCAAAATAATCCGCCGTCGCTTTGGAGCGCGCTCAGTTCCTCGGGTGATTTATCTGAGCGCTGTCTCTTCGGTGCTGAAGCGAACAGGACTCTGGGCGATCTTGTCCACGGGTCTGCAATCTATGGCCATGGCGAGGAGCTTCGCGGCCGATCCGTTCTCATTGCCACGACGAGCCAGCTTGCCGCAGCTCTGGCCCTGATCGAGCTGGACGGTGTCGCGCGCCGCGTTATTCTGTTTCCGCCGGAGATGCCTCTTGGCTACCTCCCCTTTGTCATCGAATCTGCCGATGTGGACGCGATCGTCTCTGATGGGAGAACGGCTGAGCTGGCCAATCCGCAGGTCTGCCGGTTCGTTCCATGCAATGGCGAGATCATACCGGGAAACAGTGACCGCAAGGCGGAGTACGAGACGGAATGGGTTCTGCTCACCTCCGGCACCACAGGCTTGCCGAAGCTGGTTGCCCACACGCTGGTGAGTCTTGCCGGTGCTCTGGATCGCCCGGGTAAGTCTTCGGCACAGATTGTCTGGAGCACGTTCTACGACATTCGCCGTTACGGCGGGCTCCAGATCTTTCTTCGCGCCATACTCACCGGCACATCGCTCGTCCTATCGAGCGCCCAGGAGTCCACAGCGGATTTTCTGGCTCGCGCCGGTTCTCACGGAGTCACGCACATCTCGGGGACGCCGACGCATTGGCGTCGTGCACTGATGAGCCCGGCGGCGCACAAAATCACGCCGGAATATGCTCGCTTGTCGGGAGAGATCGCGGACCAGGGAGTACTGAACCAACTCCGGCTCGCCTACCCTCAGGCTCGAATCGGGCATGCTTTCGCCACAACCGAGGGTGGTGTCGCGTTCGTTGTGAACGATGGTCTTGCGGGTTTTCCTGCTCAATTGATCGAACAAATCCCTGGTATCGAGATGAAAGTCGTGGATCGCTCCTTGCGCATACGATCGCCCCGCACGGCGAGCCGCTATCTGGGCAACCACACACCATTTCCCAAGGACGCAGAGGGCTTCGTTGACACCGGCGACCTGCTTGAACTGCGGGATGGGCGCTACTACTTCGTAGGCCGGCGGGATGGAGTCATCAATATCGGAGGCGAGAAGGTATATCCAGAGGAAGTGGAAGCCGTCATCAATCGCCACCCGGCAGTGCACATGTCGCTTGTCCAGACAAAGAAAAATCCGATTACTGGCGCCCTTGTCGTCGCTAGCGTAGTTCTCAAGACGGCGGCGCAATCATCTGATCATGATCCGCGTGGACTTCAGCACGATATTTTGCTGCTCTGCCGCGACGCGCTGTCGCCGCATAAGGTTCCGGCTGCGATTAACTTTGTCCCTGCGCTAGCAGTTGCTGAATCAGGGAAGCTCAATCGCCGCAATGCGTAATGTAATCGTAACCGGCGGTAGCCGGGGATTGGGCTTGGGGATCGCTCGTAAGTTGACGGGCGCAGGCTATCGCGTGATAGCCCTTGCGCGCAAGGAGAACAGCGAACTCCTTGCGGCAATGCAAGAGGCTGAGCTCGCGAACCCCGGATCTTTTCATTTCGTGCCCTTTGATCTGGCCGCTATTGAGGAGATTCCCGATCTGGTTAAGAAGTTGCGGAAGAACTTCGGCGCGATCTACGGGCTCGTGAACAACGCTGGAATGAGTTTCGATGGAGCTCTCTCTCTCATGCCCACTTCTCAGATCGAGCAGTTGGTACGCGTGAACACGGTTTCGCCCATGGTCCTCACGAAGTATGTGGTGCGATCGATGATGGCCGACGGAGGAGGTCGCATCATCAGTCTGGCGTCTATCACAGCCTTTACCGGCTATAGCGGCCTCTCGGTTTACAGCGCCACGAAAGCATCCTTAGTCGGCTTCTCCCGCGCCCTCGCGCGAGAGGTTGGCCGCATGGGCGTGAACGTAAATTCCGTAGCGCCGGGCTTCGTCGAGACTGATATGACGCACGGCATGAAGGACGAGCAGCGCCAGCAGATCGAGCGCCGCAGCGCCCTCAAACGGCTGGCGGACGTCGACGATATTGCGAATGCCGTTGAGTTCCTTCTCAGCGATAAGGCAAAAAACATCACCGGAACAGTTCTTACCGTCGATGCGGGGGCCACAGCATGACGGACGTTCAGACGGTTGCTGCGGTAAATACGGACAGCTCCGCAGCCAAAGCCTGGTTGCGGGGGCTGGAGTTGACCGCTCCCATCTCAAAGAATCCTGGTCGCGTCATCTCGACCGTGATCGAGGAACTCGCCGTGCGTTACGGTAACGCGCCGGCCCTGCTATCTGAGAGAGAGAGCCTTACTTATCGAGAGCTGGCCGAACGCGCGAACCAATATGCCCGCTGGGCGCTCGGACAGGGTCTCGCAAAAGGCGATGTCGTCGCTTTGTTGATGACCAACCGGCCAGAATACTTCGCCGTTTGGCTGGGCATCACGAGTGTTGGTGGCGTGGTGGCTCTACTGAATACCAACCTTCTCGGCCCTTCACTGGCTCACTGCATCAACATCGTTGGCCCGAAGCATCTCGTCGTCACTGGAGAATTCGTCGATGCTCTTACCACCGCGATGCCCGGCCTCACCGTGTCGCCAGCGATCTGGACTCACGGAGTCGACAACGACCGGTTCCAGCCTGTTGATGACGCCGTTCGACAGCAACCTTGTGATCCGCTGGATGGCGGCGAACGGCCATCGCTGACCATCGAAGATCGGGCGCTTTATATCTTTACCTCCGGCACCACCGGATTGCCAAAGGCCGCCAACATCAGTCACGCCCGCGTGATGCAATGGAGCCATTGGTTCGCCGGCATGATGGATGCACAACCTGAGGATCGGATGTACAACTGCCTGCCGATGTATCACAGCATTGGCGGGGTTCTGGTGCCCGGTGCGACTCTCGTAGGCGGCGGCAGCGTCGTCATTCGTGAGAAATTCTCTGCCAGCCAGTTCTGGAGCGACGTTGTCCGCTGGGACTGCACGATCTTCCAATACATCGGTGAGTTTTGCCGCTACCTGCTCCACGCGCCTCCGTCTTCGAACGACCTGAATCATCGCATCAGGCTGGCTTGTGGCAATGGTCTGGCGCCAGATGTCTGGGATGCCTTCAAAGAGCGCTTCCGAATTCCGCGCATCTTCGAATTCTATGCGGCTACCGAAGGCGGGGTTTCGTTGTTCAACGTCGAAGGCAAACGCGGCGCGATCGGCCGCGTTCCTGGGTACCTTACGCATCGGTTCTCGCCTGTTCTGGTGAAGTTTAACGTCGAAAAAGGCGAGCCGCTTCGCGACGATCAGGGATTCTGCATTCGTTGCGCTCCCAACGAAGTCGGGGAAGCCATCGGCAAGATCGTCGACGATCCATCGAATGTAGGCAGCCGCTTCGAGGGCTACACCGATGAGCGAGCCTCCGATAAGAAAATCCTCCGCGATGTCCTTAAGCCGGGTGACGCCTGGGTTCGAAGCGGCGACCTGATGCGCAAAGATGAAAAGGGCTTTTACTACTTCGTTGACCGCATCGGCGACACTTTTCGCTGGAAGGGCGAGAACGTTGCGACCTCCGAGGTCTCCGAGGCGATCTGCGAGTTCCCTGGCGTGAAGCACGCCAACGTTTATGGGGTGACCGTCCCTGCCTCTGAAGGCCGGGCCGGCATGGCTGCACTCGTTGCCGATCCCGCGATCAACCTCTCCGGGCTGAGGGAGCACCTCTACGGCCGTCTTCCGGCATATGCCCGTCCCAGATTCCTGCGCATTCAGGACGAAATCGAAGTTACGGGAACCTTCAAGTACTCGAAGACCGACTTGGCGCGTCAGGGATATGATCCTGTCGCTACGTCGGACACGATCTATCTCGACGATCCGGAGTCAGGTGCATTTATTCAACTCGACAAGGCGTTGTACGACCGCATTCAAGCCGGACAGATTCGCCTGTAGTAATTGGCTCCGCCAGAGAAATGCAACTTCTGGGGAGTTCCCTTTGAGTACCGTAAGAGCGATCCTAACTGCAGCAATAAATTGCGTTTCTTCTCGGATGTTCATTGGCGCCCACGCTTAGAGGCACAAATGTTGACGAATGAATTCATAGATCAATTCACGGACGAGTTCGAACGGGTGCAGGCCGAGATCGCGCATGGCCCCATCGTCCCGAATGTGACGCCCGGCGAGATTCAAAGCTATCTTGCCTCGCGCTATGACTTCAGCACAGAGCGAACTCTTGAAGAAGTCCTCGCCGACGTCGAGCAGATGTTAAAGACCTGGCAGGTGCAGGTAACCCACCCTCGTTACTTCGGCCTCTTTAATCCGAGCGTGACGCTCGCGTCCGTGGTTGCCGACACGCTTGTAGCGATCTACAACTCTCAGCTGGCAAATTGGCGGACGTCGCCGGCGGCGAATGAGATCGAACGGCACACGCTTGGCTGGCTCACCGCGAAATTTGGCCTTCCAGCGGAGAGCATCGCAACTTTCACGAGCGGCGGAACCGAAGCCAATCTGTCAGCAATCGTTGTGGCCCTGACCCATGCCTTCCCGGCCTACGGTGAACACGGTCTTCGCGGACTGGCCTCTGAGCCAACCATCTACCTTACAGAGGAAGCTCACAACGGGTACAACAAGCTCGCGCATATTACCGGGCTCGGTCGCAAGGCCATACGCATTGTGGCAACAGACAGTCAGCTGAAACTCGATGTAAATGATCTGAAACGCCAGGTGGCTGAAGACCGTAGAAACGGATTGGCACCGTTCATGGTCATTGGCACAGCCGGAACCACCGCTGCGGGCATCATCGATCCCTTGCAGGAAATAGGGAGCTTTTGCCATGACGAGAACCTGTGGTTCCATGTCGACGCGGCGTGGGGCGGCGCGGCGATTGTCTCACCACAGCTCAAGCAACATCTGGCTGGAATTGAAACTGCTGACTCGATCACATGCGACGCGCATAAATGGTTCTCTGTCCCGATGGGCTGCGGGATGTTCTTCTGCCGGCATCCTGAACGTGTTGCTGAGGCCTTCCGCGTAGGCATTACCTACTTGTCGAAGAACACGGATTTGACGGTTCCCGACCCGCTCATGACCTCGATTCAATGGTCCCGCCGCTTTATCGGCTTG
>CAYVSQ010000078.1:0-14044 GCA_964453815.1 uncultured Acidobacteriaceae bacterium
CTGGCGGAGAGAGTGGGATTCGAACCCACGTTAGAGTTTCCCCTAAACACGCTTTCCAAGCGTGCGCCTTCAGCCACTCGGCCATCTCTCCAGCTGTAGCTATCTTGAATTTAACACAGGCGTTGGCCGCTGAACGTGTGGGTACAATCGGGGAATTCAGCACCCCGGCCTGACCGATGCAATCACCCAATACGCATCCAGATACGCTTATTTTCGACGAACACAGCAGTCGCGTAAATCCTGGAGCGGAACTGCGCGCGTTGCTGGCGCTGGCGGTTCCGGTGGCCCTGTCTGAAATCGGCTGGATGACGATGACTATCGTCGATGTGATCATGGTCGGCAAGCTGGGTCCGGCGGCGATAGGCGCTGTGGGGCTTGGCAATGCGATCTATTACGCGCCTTCGCTGTTCGGAATCGGATTGCTGCTCGGACTCGATACCGTTGTGTCACGGTCGTGGGGCGCACGCGATTTCGACGATTGTCATCGCTGGCTGACGCAGGCGATGTACATCGCCCTGGCTTTTAGCCCGATGCTGATGCTGTTCATCATGGTTGGGCAGCCGCTGTTCACAGCGCGCGGGGTGAATCCGCTGGTGGGTATTTACACGCGGTCGTATGTCAGCATTCTGAACTGGGGTACGCTTCCTCTCTTGGTCTACGGAGGATTTCGGCGATATCTGCAGGGCGTCGGGCTGGTACGCCCAGTTACATTCGCGCTAATCTCGGCGAACCTGGTAAATCTCGCCGGCAACTGGATATTTATTTACGGGAAGCTGGGAATGCCTGCGCTCGGCGTGAGCGGATCGGCGCTGTCTACAGTAGTTTCGCGCATTTATATGGCGGCGGTGCTCGTGTATTTTGCGTGGCGGCATGAACGCGGTCGTGGACATCCGCTGTTTGCGCATTGGCCAGGGCCGGATTGGAAGCGGATTCGTATGCTGCTGAACCTTGGCGTTCCGGCGGGATTCCAGGTGGTGCTTGAGGTTGCGGCATTCGGAGCGGCGACGATCATGGCGGCGCATCTCGATCCTGTGGCGTTGGCCACCCATGAGATCGCGCTCAGTTGTGCGGCTTACACGTATATGGTTCCGCTGGGAATTTCGGCTGCCGCCGCTGTTGCCGTTGGGCACGCAATCGGAGCGGGAAATCAGGCGCGCGCACGACGGGCTGGATGGATGGCGGTCGCTCTGGGTGTGGGATTTATGGCCGTGACCGCTCTGCTTTTTCTAGCAGTGCCGCAGCCAATTATGCGGATCTACACTCGCGATCCGCGGATCCTCGCAATGGGAGTGCACATCCTGATGATCGTAGCCGCGTTCCAGATATTCGATGGCGCGCAGACCGTTGCCACGGGCGCGCTGCGCGGGCTGGAAGAGACGCGCTTTCCCATGCTGACAAACTTCGCCGGCTACTGGCTGTTTGGACTGCCGCTGGGCGCGTGGATGTGCTTTCGTCTGAAGTGGGGCCTATCCGGCCTGTGGACAGGGCTCACGCTGGCGCTGATTGGGATTGCTTTGATCCTGCTACGCCGCTGGCGGCAGGCGAGTCTGGCCGTTCCTGTGTGAATAAACAGCCAGGTAGATCGGATGCAGTTCCTCTGGCGACCCCGAAATTTAGTGCTTGGTCTTTTTGGCAGACTTTTTGATCAGTTGATTCAGGGTGGTTTGGTCCAGCTCCTTTTCGACGGCGCGCGCAACATCCTCGAAAATCTGGTCGAGTACCGAACTCACCCTGGATTGCGCGCCTGAGAAGGATGCTCCGTGAAAGAGCCCTGTACTCTCAAGGGCGCGATGGACATCACGAAGGGTGATTTCTTTTGCCGGACGCGCGAGTTTTGAGCCGCCATTGGGACCTTTCTGGCTCTCGACCAACTCCGCTTGTTGCAACAGCGAGAAGACGCGGCGAATGACAACGGGGTTCGTGTTCAGCTTACGCGCCACGTCTTCTGAGGTCTGCAGTACATCCGGTTCGGCAGCGAGCAAAACGAGGGCGTGGACGCCGGTTGCGAAACGGGTATTGATGGCCATGCTGCCACGCTACCACAGGTTTTGCGAATTCCGCATGACGAAACTTGAGGATGGTTTACGTAATAGTCATTGATTATTGAATAGTAGGGAGTCCGGCAGGGGCGGGAGACTGTTGAACGATCCCGCCGATTGAGCTACTTTCGCGGCGAAAACGGTATAGCATCGAAGCTTCTTCACCCGGTTTATTTCAGTTCCAGTTTTCAACTCAGTTCAGGAGACGAACGGATTTTGCGGATTCTTTTCGTAGGCGACATTTTTGGCAGCGCCGGGCGGCGCATTGTGCGCGAGCACCTGGCTCATGTGATTGCCGAGCGAGGTGTTGACCTAGTTATCATCAATGCCGAGAATGCAGCCGGTGGGTTTGGCGTAACTCCAGCGATTGCCGATGATCTCTTCGATCTTGGCGCACATGTGCTTACCACTGGAAATCACGTGTGGGATAAGCGCGAGATTATTGAATACATGCAGTCTGTGCCTCAAGACAGCCACGAACGCCCTCGCCGGTTGATTCGGCCGGCGAATTATGTAGCGGGAACTCCGGGTTACGGCGTCTATGAAGGCGAGCTGCCAGGCGGCCAGCGGTATGCGGTAATCAATTTGCAGGGCCGCGTCTTTATGGCGTCAAATGACGATCCGTTCCGCACGGCGGACGTTTTGCTGGAGACAATCAAGGCCAAAGTCATTCTGGTTGACATACATGCAGAGGCGACCTCGGAGAAGATGGCGCTCGGATGGTATCTCGATGGCCGGGTAACCGCGGTTCTGGGTACGCATACACACGTCCCAACCGCGGATGATCGCGTGCTACCCGGTGGAACTGCCTACCAGACCGACGTGGGCATGAGCGGTCCATACGAGAGCGTGATCGGCGTGCAGAAAGAGTTGGTGCTTCAGCGCTTCTTAACCGGCATGCCGGGAAAATTCGAGGCGGCCAAGGGCGATCCGCGCATGGCGGCGACTCTGATTGAGTGCGACGGCAGGACGGGACGGGCGATTTCTACGCAGAGATTATTGCTGGGGGAGTGAGACCGCCTATGGCCGCTGTTCCTCGTGTTGAGGACTCTCGAGTTCTGCGTCGGATACCGGCTTCCGGGGACGCAGGAGCGGGAAGAGAATCACGTCGCGGATAGAGTTGGCGCCGGTGAGGATCATGGTGAGGCGGTCGACACCGATGCCTTCGCCTCCGGTGGGCGGCAGGCCGTAGGCGAGGGCGCGCACGTAGTCCTCATCCATCTGGTGGGCTTCGTCGTCTCCACGCTCGCGCTGGGAGATTTGCTGCTCGAATCTTTTTCTCTGCTCTTCGGGATCGTTGAGCTCGCTGAAGGCATTGCCGACTTCATATCCTCCGATGTAGAACTCGAAGCGCTCGACCCAGTCGGGCTCGTCGGGCTTTTGCTTCGAGAGCGGTGAGACGGCGAGTGGAAAGTCGTAGATGATGGTCGGCTGGATGAGATGGTATTCCGCTATCGACTCGAATAGCTCAGCAATGGCATTGCCAAGAGGCATCCCCTCGTCGAGCAGTTGGACAATCCGCTGAAGCAAAAGATTGAGGCTCAACGGATCAAGTTCAGTAGATCCGCTTGGGGCCGGAGGTGTGAAGTCCTGCAAATGGGCTTCTTTCTCTGTAATTTTCCATTTTTCACGCTCTTCCCAGCGGGCGTCTTTAGTGTGAGATTGCTGGATCTTCACGCATCCATCGAGAAATAGGCGAAGGGTCTTGGCGTCAGCAAAAATAGATTCGGTGATGGGCGGCATGACAGAAGGCCACCACTTGAGGATCCCTTCGCGCATCGAGAGCCTCTGCCATTTACCGAGGTCAATCTCGACGAACTCTCCTGCATGTGGACCCCTAGGAATGGTGAAGTGTGTGATCGTCGTACCGTTCACTTCCATCGCAACGAACTGGATCAGTTCCTCGGTGAGGTCCATCAGGTGGTGATAGTTCGCGTATGCCTGGTAGAACTCGAGCATGGTGAATTCGGGGTTATGTTGCGTGGAGATGCCTTCGTTGCGAAAATTGCGATTGATCTCGTAGACGCGGTCGATACCGCCGACGACGAGGCGCTTAAGATAAAGCTCGGGAGCGATGCGCAGAAAGAGGTCGAGGTCGAGCGCGTTGTGATGCGTGGTGAAGGGCTTGGCGGCGGCGCCTCCGGCGATGGGCTGCATCATCGGGGTTTCGACTTCGATGTAGCCTCGGGAGTCGAAGAATTTGCGCAGCGCGGACAGCACCTTGGCGCGCTTGATGAAGACATCGCGGACGTGAATCTCCGCAGGCGTGCCCTCGTTGAGCAGCGTGTTCATGAAGAGATCGACGTAGCGCTGGCGGTAGCGCAGCTCGACGTCGGCGAGGCCGTGGTACTTCTCGGGCAGCGCGAGCATGGCCTTGGCGAGGAAGGTGATGGTCTCAACGTGCACGGTGAGTTCGCCGGTGCGTGTGCGGAAGAGGTAGCCGGAGACGCCGATGTGATCGCCGAGGTCAAGGAGCTTGTAGAGTTCGAATGCCTGGTCGCCGACGGCGTCTTTGCGTACATAGATCTGCAAGCGCTCGCCATTTTGCTGGAGCTGCGCGAATCCCGCCTTGCCCTGCGCACGGATGGCCATGATACGTCCGGCGACGGAAACATTGGCGCGTGAGGACTCGAGGTCTTCGGTAGTGGCATTGTCATAGCGGCTGCGGATTTGCGCCAACATGTGCGTTGCGGAGAACGAATTGGGGTAAGCGGGCTGGCCGAGGGCCTCGATCTGCTTTAGTTTTTCCTGGCGGAGAGCGAAGAGGTTTCGCTCGAAGTCTGACTCGAACACTGGGCTTCCTTGAATGAGAATGCTCCTGTCAGTATAGCTTTCACTGCCGCGACGGGTTTTGATGAACCGGCGTCGGCGGCAAGTGCTGGTGTATAACAGGCGAGGAATGAGTATGCCGAATCCAACTCCCGACCCTCCCAAATCGCCGCGCAAAGGTGGGCTGGACACACTTGTACAGGCCGAGAGGCTGCTACAGATTGCGTTGGTGCTGCCGGCGGCGGTTCTGATTGGCTGGGGAGGCGGTGTGCTGCTCGACCGGTGGCTGCATCAGGACTGGATATACATCGTAGGACTCATTTTTGGCGCGGTCGCTGGACTGCTAGAAGCGGTGCGGCAGGCATTGCGCGCGGGCAAAGAGAAATGAGCGAGGCGAATTCAGTTGTGGAGTTCTCAGATGCTGACCTGAAGGCCGCGATGCGCCGGGCACTGCGGATGACGGCTGCAATGGCCGTTTTTGGCTTTGGCTTGCTGAACTTCCTCATAGGCTGGAAAAGTGGTGCTCTTGTTCTCGCCGGAGCGCTGGTTTCGGCCACGGGGCTGTATGAGTGGCAACAGTTGATTGGGCTCATGAATGCGAAGCTGGACAAGGAGGAGACTCCACAGTCAACGGGTTTCGTTTTGAGCATGTTTTTACTGCGCCTGGGGCTCGCCGCAGTAGTGATTTATGTTAGTCTAAAGTGTTTCAAAGGACCGATTTACGCGCTGATAGCAGGTTTGGGGATGGCTGGTCTGGCTCTCCTGATTGAAGTCGTGCGCCAGTCGCGCTCCTGACAGGCAAATCAACGAATCGCAGGAATCATGCACGAGTTACTCGCTTCGCTAACGCGACTGCTGAACCAGATCTTTGCCGGGCCACTCACGGCGTTGCTCACGGCGCTAGGAGTTCACGTCGCGCATCCCTCCTCGCCGATCCATGAAACACTGACACTCGAACTGATAATCGCTGTGGCGTTTGTACTCTTCTTCGTCGCCACGCGCTTTTCGCTGAATGTGGAAAAGCCGGGAACGGCGCAGAACCTCGCCGAGGTAGTCCATGAATTCGTGAGCGACCAGGCGGACTCCATCATCGGCCACGGTTTCGAGCCTTTCGTGCCATACGCAACGATGATCGTGATGTTCGTGCTCACCTGCAATCTGGTAGGGCTGATTCCCGGATTGGAAACACCGACGGCAGAGCCCAAAGTTCCACTGGGCATTGCCATCCCCACATTTCTGTACTACAACTGGCAGGGTGTGCGCGCGCAGGGCCCAATCGGCTACTTGAAGCACTTCCTCGGCCCTATCTGGTGGATCTCCTGGCTGATCTTTCCAATTGAGGTGATTTCGCACCTGGCACGCATGATGTCGTTGACCATCCGTCTTTATGCGAACATGTTCGCGAGCGATCTGCTGACGCTGGTCTTTTTCTCGATGATCCCGATCGGGATTCCGATCATCTTTCTCGGCCTGCACTTTTTCGTCTCGATCATTCAGGCCTATGTTTTCATGCTGCTGACGCTCATCTATCTTTCAGGCGCGGTAGAGCAAGAGCACTAATTTTGAGTTTCCCGGCTCGGCGGAGCGCTTCCGCCGCCGCGGCCGCGCCGTGAGCGTGAGGGGGCCAGCACGGTGAGCCTCAACCACCCACTGACGGCAATTCATCAGGGAAGCAAGGAGAAACTATGCGCAAACTACAGTACGTTCTTATGACGCTGTCGGTGCTGTTTATGGCCATGCCAGCGTTCGCAGATGCAGGTGGCGGAACCATAAGCCTGGTGCCGATCGGCGCCGGTGTGGGCATGGCCATCGCGGCCGGCCTTTGCGGCCTCGGCCAGGGTAAAGCAACCGCTTCCGCTGTCGAGGCAGTCGCGCGCAATCCAGGAGCCCGCGCCCCTATCCAGCTTCTGCTTGTGCTCGGTCTGGCGCTCATCGAGTCGCTCACGCTGTTCACGCTGGTCATCATTTTCCTGAAGGTGAAGTAGCGCTCTCTCGAGTTTCAGAACGACGAAGGCCTCCGGGGTGCCGGAGGCCTTTGCGTCTGCATTTGGGATTGGACTTTTACTGAACCGCAGGCAATTGTCCGGCAGTGGCTTCTGCGGCTGCACTGCACACTGGATGTCCCCAGCCGCTGGCGCTGACGCCAATTGCGAGTCCGGGCGCAGGAGTGATGTCATAGATGATGTTGTCAGGACGGGAGGGGTCGGCAGTGTTAACGCCTGCCGGCACAAAGTCGAGGTTCAGAGTGTGCCGGGTGCGCCATGCAATATTGTGGTCGGCGCAGGATGAGTCGCCGCTCACGCCGAGGGCCCCGATAAGCGTTCCCTGCGCATTGTAGAGAGCCAGGCCGCCCCCGAAGACATTGACGCCGCCGATCTTTCCGCCAACCATCGGATCGTTCGACTGGCCGTAGTCACTCGAGTTTCCTCCATAGGCAACGAACGTATCGACTGGATTGCTGTGCTGCAGACCATACAGGCTGCCGCCGGGCTGCACGGCAGAGTAAAGGTCGGCGGTAGATAGGGCAAGCTTCGGCAGACTGAAGGCGTTCGCGGTATTGGCCTTTTGAGCCGAGATGACGCGGCTCCCTGGCCACTCATCTCCGCGATTGCTGCCGGTGAAGGCCACGGCGCATACGACGCCGTCACGGTTGACCACCGTGCCCCACATATTCAGGCCGAAGCCTCCGTTGCCTCCTTTTACGTTCACAGCGGCAACCAGGGCAGCCCGCAGAGCGTTGCGGGAAGGTAGTTGTCTGCACGCAGATGCAGAGTCATTCGCCGCCGTTGATTGTGCAATGGATGCCACGTGGCTGAACATACAGACTGATACTGCTAAAGCAGCATTGAAAATTCCGCTTCTTCTCATCACGGTCTTCCTTTCCTTGCTGTCAGATTATTTGGGGGAGTATTCCGGGAGTCGGCCGACGCCCGTTCAAGTGCATTCCGTGTACCACACGACCGGAACGACTGTCATTGTGAGCAGAAAAGGAGAAGTGAAATATATTGTTGCCAGACTGTTCTCGGAGAAATGAGGGGCCAGGTGCTTTTGGCGGAACTAGCGTTGGGCTGAAGTTGCTTCCGGAGCGGGCGTATTCACTGCCGGAAAGGTGGCTGCTCCTGCTCTGGCCTTAGCCAGGATCTTGCCGGGCACGATGCCGAGGATGAGCGTGGCGGCGACGGTGAGCAGCAGGGCAAAGAGCAGCGGGGTGGTCGCGCGGGGAACCGAGGCGACAGGCGCCGCATCTGCTGGCTTTGAGTAGATAGCCGTGGCTACTCGCAGATAGTAGAAGGCGGCGATACCACTGTTGATAAGGCCGATGACGGCGAGCCAGATGAATCCCGAATGCAGCGCGGCGGAGAAGGCGTAGAACTTGCCGAAGAATCCGCCTGTAAACGGGATTCCGATAAGCGAGACGAGAAAGAAGGCCATCGCGCCGCCGAGCAACGGCGAGCGGTAGGCCAGGCCGCGATAGTCGTCGATAAGGGTGAGCCGATCGTCGAATCCGCCAGCGTGGCTGATGACAGCGAAGATGCCGACATTCATGGCGGCGTAACTTACGGTATAGAAACTGGCGGCCGCGATTCCGTCAGCCGATAATGCGGCGAAGGCGACGAGGGTGTACCCGGCGTGCGCGATCGAGGAGTATGCCAGAAGACGCTTCACATTCTTCTGTCGCAGCGCGCCGAGGTTGCCAACGGTCATGGACAGGACAGCGAGCCACCAGATCATGGGAACCCATTGCGCGTGCAGCGCGGGGATGGCTCCGTAAAGAATGCGCAGCAGCACGGCGAAGGCGGCGACTTTGGGCGCGGTGGACATGAGGGCTACGACGGGGGAAGGCGCACCTTCGTAGACATCGGGAGTCCACACCTGGAAGGGCGCAGCGGAGACCTTAAAGGACAGGCCAACCAGGAGCATGCCTAGGCCGGCGGCGGCGAGCAATGGCGTCGGGCTTGACGCGAGCTGCGCGGCGACGCCGTAAATTGCTGTTGTTCCCGTTGCGCCAAAGAGCAGCGCAATCCCGTAGAGGAAAAAGGCAGTGGCGAAGGAGCCCAGGAGGAAATACTTTATGGCCGCTTCCGGCCCCTTAGCGCTCTTGTTGCGGAAACCGGCGAGAATGTAGGTTGAAATCGACGAAATTTCGAGGGCGATGAAGACCAGCAGTAACTCGACAGCACTGGTCATCAAAAGCATGCCGACTGCGCCAAAAGAAACGAGTGCAAAATATTCGCCGAGCGCACTGGTAGTCGCGCTGGCTGCGTCTAGCGCGATCAGAAGTGAAGCGAGGACGATTCCACAGATCAGAACGTGGAAGAAGACGCTGAAGGCGTCCGTTTGCACAAAGCCAAAGTAAGCTGTGCCGGGTGCGAGTTGATATTGATACAAACTGGCCGCGAGCGCCACGAGGACGCCGAAGACGGCGAGCCATCCCATGGACTTGCGATTCACCGAGGGCGGCAATACCGGCTCGATCAGCATGATCAATACGCCAGTAATGGCGAGGGCCAGCTCAGGCAGAATGCGAAGGATTTGAGGTGTAGCGTTCATCGCTCCTCCGCCAGCGCTGCGCTGGTATTCGCAACCGCACGGCTATGCGAAAGTGCGGGGCTGGAGTTGTGGCTGTTGGCGAGGCCGCTGACTCCTTCGTTGATGGCGTGCATCCACAAGGGCGAAGCCACACCCATAATCAGCATAAGTAAGGCCATCGGCACGAGCGCGAGATATTCGCGTGCGACAAGATCTGGAGCCGTGCTGCCGATGACCAGCGACGATTGTGGACCATAGAAAATCCGCTGAATCATCCAGAGCATATAAGCGGCTCCCAGGATCACGCCGATGGTAGCCAGGGCTGTCCACCGGGCATGGGGAGCGAAGCTGCCGCTGAGGATCAGGAATTCTCCAACGAAGCCGTTGAGAAGGGGCAGACCGACCAGCGAAAGCGCGGTGATGACGTAGAACGTGGCCATGTTGGGTAGTTTGGCTGCGAGTCCTCCGTACTGCGGCATTTCGTAGGTGCCATAGCGCTCATAGAGAAAGCCTACAAGGATGAGGAAGGCACTCCCGGTAAGTCCTTCGTTGATGGTCTGATAAACCGCACCATCCAGCCCTGCAAGCGAGAAGCTGAAGATACCGAGAGTACAGAAGCTGAGGGCGCTCAGCATCGCGTATGCGACCAGACGCCTTACGTTGGTCTGGATCAGGGCGATGCATGCTCCATAAAGAATGCCGATGACGGCGAGGGTGATCATGCATGGAGCGAAGATACGGGCCTGGGCTGGGAAGAGTCCAAGGTTGAAACGCAGGATGGAATAAAGGCCCAGCTTGCCGGCGACGACCATGGCCATAGCGGTCGGAGCTTCGTAGATGGTGTCATTAAGCCAGCCGTGCAGAGGAAAGACCGGGACTTTGACAGCGAATGCCACGAGGAATGCAAGAGCCACCCACCACAGAGCCTCAGGCGCGAAGAGCGCGCTGTTGGTGGTGAGAGCACGCTGGAGTTCGACATAGTCGAATGTGCCGGTTTTAGCGTAAAGCCAGAGAATGGCGACCAAGAAGAGCGCCGATGGAATAAATGTGTAGGAGAAAAACTTCAGGGCGGTCTTCGATCCCCGCTCGCGTCCGAAGATCGCAATCAAAATTGCCATGGGGACGAGAGAGAGCTCCCAGAAGCCGTAATACAGGAACATATCGAGCGCGACGAAGACGCCGATCATAGCCGTCTGCTGAATCAAAAAGAAAAAGTAAAACTCTTTCGTGCGCTTCTCGATGACGTTCCAGGATCCGAGCACACCGATGACGGAGAGAAAGCCGGTGAGGACGACGAGCCACATGGACAGGCCGTCGATGCCGAGGTGATAACGGATTGCGGGGCTCGTGATCCAGGAGTAGTTCTCTTCAAACTGGAAGCCCTGCTGCCCATACACGAAGTGAGACGGCAGGTGCAGGGTCAACGCGAAGGTGGCGAGAGAGACAAGCAGGGTCCACCACTGGATGATGCGGCCGTTGCGCGGCAGCAACGCTACGACGATTGCGCCTGCGATGGGGACAAAGGTCGTTAGCGTCAATATGGAATCGGTCAGCACGAATACGTTCCTTCCGTCTGTCTCATCGAGCCTCGTTGCTGGAGCCCGTCATTGGGGCGAAAAGTGAGCTGTATATCCGAAATAGGAAGCGATGAGCAGGACGGCTGCACCGAGCGCGAGCCAGCCCGCATAAGAACGAATATTGCCCGATTGCACGCGCTGCACAATTGCGCCGAATCCCTGCGCGGTGGCACCGGCAGCGAAGCCGGCACCGTCGATCACTCCGCGGTCAAAGAGGCCCTTAAGCAGATAGCGGGAAATGAGCAGTAACGGGGTGACGATGAGAGCTCCGTAGATCTGGTCGACCCAGTATTTGTGGACCACGAGGTTATAAAACCCGTGGAGGCGGGTGGCGAGCTTGTGGGGTAGATCGGGCTTCACTTTGTAAAGAATATGCACGACAAGCAGACCCAAAAGGCCGATCAAAACCACTGAAGCAGACAAGGCCAGCTCCAGGCCGGAACTTTCGCCGACTGGCGCGCGAGGTCCGGAGCCAACCACAGGCTCGAGAAAATGGCCGATCTCGTCGTGGCCGCCCATGGCTGCAGGTACGCCGATGAAGCCGCCGATGGTGGCGAGAATGGCGAGTATCACAAGGGGGCCTAGCATGACCCAGGGGCTGTCGTGTACACCATGTGCGTGTTCGGCTTCGATAACCAGCTTCGAGTCGGATCGGGCATGGACCGGCGCGCCTTGCTCGGCCAGCTCATGCGAGTCCGCGCGGCTTTCGCCGAGGAAGGTGAGATACCACAACCGAAACATGTAGAACGAAGTCAGTCCAGCGGTCACCCATCCGACGAACCAGAGTATTTTGCCGCCGTTGGGTGAAATGAAGGCATGGTAAAGAATGTCATCTTTGCTGAAGAAGCCGGCAAAAGGAGGGAAGCCGCAGATGGCAAAGACGGCCGCGGTCATCGTCCAGAAGGTAACAGGCATTTTCTTGCGCAGGCCGCCCATTACGCGCATGTCCTGTTGGCCGCCCAGAGAATGAATGACCGCTCCGGCGGCGAGGAAGAGCAGAGCCTTGAAGAAGGCGTGCGTTACGAGGTGGAAGATGGCCGAGGAGTAGGCCGCGACTCCGCAGGCCAGGAACATATAGCCGAGCTGCGAGACGGTGGAGTAGGCGAGAACGCGTTTGATGTCGGTCTGGACAAGACCCATAGTGGCGGCGAAAAAGCACGTGGCCGCGCCAATGATGGCGACGGTGCTCAGGGCAAACGGCGAGCGGTCGAAGATGATGTGGGTTCGCGACACCATATAGACGCCGGCGGTGACCATGGTGGCGGCGTGGATGAGGGCGGAAACCGGAGTCGGGCCTTCCATGGCGTCAGGTAGCCAGACGTAGAGAGGAATTTGCGCAGATTTACCGGTCGCGCCCAAGACAAGGAAGAGCGCAATTGCGGTGAGAATTCCGCCCTGCCACTCCGGATGTTGCGCGATCTGCGAGAAGACTTCGCGGTAGTCCAGCGTTCCGAAATGAGCGATGAGCAGGAAGAGGGCGATGAGGAAGCCGAAGTCGCCGATGCGGTTTACGACGAAAGCCTTGATTCCGGCGCGGACGGCAGAGTCTTTGAGGAAGTAGAAGCCAATGAGCAGATATGACGCCAGGCCCACGCCTTCCCAGCCGACGAACATGAGCAGGAAGTTCTCGGAGAGAACCAGAGTGAGCATGAAGAACATGAAGAGGTTCAGGTAGGCGAAGAATCGCCAGTAGCCTTCTTCATGGGCCATGTAGCCGACCGAATAGATATGGATGAGGAAGCCGACGCCGGTGACGACAAGCAGCATGACCATGGTGAGCTGGTCGAGCTGGAGGTCGAAGTCGGCATGGAATGCTCCGGTCCAGATCCAGGTGCCGAGGTGTTCGATGTAGGGCGTGGTGACGGACGAGAACTCCAACCAGATCTTCGCGACCAGCAGGAACGGGATGAGAGTGCAGATGAGGGCAATGGCGGTCACAAGCAGCTTGGGAAGCTTGCGGCCAATGAGACCGTTCACCAGAAATCCGGCGAAGGGAACGAGCGGAATCAGCCAGAGATTGAGGGAACCAGTCATAGTTTCATCAGGTCGATCTGATCGACGTTGAGGGTACTCCGCGTGCGGAAGATGGCGATGATGATGGCAAGGCCCACGGCGGCTTCCGCCGCGGCAACAACCATCACGAAGAAGACGAAGATTTGTCCACTGACCTGATGCCAGTGGTTCGCAAAGGCAATAAAGGTAAGGTTGACGGCGTTGAGCATGAGCTCAATCGACATGAAGACGCTAATAATGTTGCGCTTGATGAGGAACGCGGCCACTCCGATGGAGAAGAGAATGGCGCTCAGGATGAGGTAGTAGACGATCGGCACCATGGCTCAATGCTCCTTTCGCGCCAAGACAACGGCGCCGAGTATAGCCACGAGAAGCAGAACGGAAGTGACTTCAAAGGGCAGCAAAAGGTCGCGGAAAAGTACCCGGCTCAAGTCGCTGGTGGTTACCAGATAGTTGCCGAGGCTGGCATTGCCGAGAGGACCGCGGTTCGAGAGGAAAATGTAAACCAGCAGCGCCAGGATCGCGGCTGCACCCGGAAATCCGACGAGGTACGCAGCCCAGCTTCCGTGGGTGCGCTCTTCCCGGCCCGCATTGAGCAGCATGATGACGAAGGTGAAAAGCACCATGATGGCGCCGGAGTAGACGATAACCTGAGCGGCCGCAAGGAACTCAGCCCCTAGCAACAGGTAAAGCACGGCCAGGGAGCTCATCACAACGATGAGTGAAAGGGCGGAGTTGATAGGGTGCCGCTGGAGCAGGAGGTTCAAGGCTCCCGCCACGCAAAACCCGCCAAAGATCAAGAATAGAAGGAGATGCATGTCTTCAGTCGCTCACTCGACAACACAGAGAACAGTGCATAGGTTCAAGAAACCGGAAGGACGATTGTAAATCACGTTACGTGGAGCGAAACGCAAGCAAAAGGCTGGTCACAACAATATTTAGAATTGCGACCGGCAGCAAAACTTTCCAACCGAAACCCATCAATTGGTCGTAACGGAAGCGTGGCAGCGTGCCACGCACCCAGATATAGAGAAAGAGAAAGAAGAAGACTTTTGCGACAAACCAGAAGACCGGCAAAACGTTCTGAACAATCGGGCCGCCGATGGCTGGGAAGAG
>CAYVSQ010000079.1:0-2513 GCA_964453815.1 uncultured Acidobacteriaceae bacterium
ACCAATGCATCCTTTACCGCATCCAGCTTGGACGGCTGAATTATTGCCTCAATCTTTTGCATCGCTGCCTCTCGTTCCTTCCTGCATCCACCGCGTACTAACCGCCTTCCCAGTCATAGCCCTCTTCGCCATGCTGCGACAGATCGAGTCCCGCGCGTTCGTCATCTTCATTGACCCGCAGGCCAATCAGCTTATCAACTACAAACAGAATTATCAGCGTACCGACGATGGAAATCGTCCAGGCGATTAATACTCCCATCAATTGATTGAAAACTTGCGCGTGGTTTCCTTCGAAAAAACCCGTCGCCTTTCCTGCTCCAAAGATCGGATTCACCACCCAAGTCGCGAAGAAACCAGTCAGGATAGCTCCCAGCGTCCCGCCCGCTCCATGCACGCCAAACGCATCCAGCGAATCATCATAGCCAAAGACATTCTTCACAATGACGACCATGAAAAAGCAGAAGATGCCGGCCAGCAAGCCGATCCACAGAGCGCTCATCGGCGTCACGAATCCGGAAGCAGGAGTAATCGCTACCAGCCCTGCCACCGCGCCCGAAATCGCTCCCAGCGCTGAAGGTTTCCCATTGCGCAGCCACTCCGCCGCCGACCAGCCAATTGCCGCCGCGGCCGCTCCAAAGTGCGTGGCCACGAACGCCGAGGTTGCCAAGCCGCTTGCCGCCAGTGCCGACCCAGCATTAAATCCAAACCACCCAACCCACAGCAGGCAAGCGCCGATAAAACTCAGTACCACCGAGTGCGGCATGAAGGCCTTCTGCGGAAATCCCAGCCGTTTGCCCAGGTATAACGCTGTCACCAGCGCGCTCACGCCCGAAGTCACATGCACCACCGTCCCGCCTGCAAAATCAAGGCAAGGAAAACGCCCCGCGAGCCCGCCCGTTCCAACGGCCGCCGCGTTCAACAGGCCACCCACGCCCCAAACCATGTGCGCCATCGGCGAGTACACCAGGATCGCCCACAGCATCATGAACACCAGCATCGCCGAAAACTTCATCCGCTCGGCAAAGGCTCCCGTGATCAGCGCCGGCGTGATAATCGCAAACATCAGCTGGTAGACCATGTACGTTTGGAGCGGAATCGTCGGCGCGTAGGCCGGATCAGGTGCGAGCCCGACACCACGCAGGAACACATTGTGCAGGCCACCAATAAATGCGTTGCCAGTGCCAAACGCCAGGGAATACGTTACGAATGCCCACAGCACCGTGATCACGGCCATCATCGCAAACGTCTGCATCATAGTTCCGAGAATGTTCTTCTTCCGCACCAGGCCGCCATAAAACAACGCCAGCCCTGGCCCGCTCATCATCAGCACCAGCGCCGCGCTGGTCAGCATCCACGCGTTATCTCCGGCGCTCTGTGCCTTAGCAATCGTCGCGGCGTTTTCTCCAGCCGTCTTCTCGAGCGCCGCAATCCTATCCGCCTGGCTTGATGCCGGCGCCTGCGCCAAGGCCATCCCCGCCGTCATACCCCAACACAGCAATAATCCCATCAGCCATCGCGCAGCCAAACCTCGCGCAGCCACGCCACGGGACCGCCGCGATCTCTGCGCATCGACTTCTTCACGAGAACATTGCTTCATCCAACCCATATCTCAAATCACCTTCGTCGAATATCACAGCCAGCTGGTATGCGAATACCCGCAACCGCGCCCGGCGGCACAGAGGTTCGTATCGATCCGCAAGCACGGTGCCACCCGCGAACCTCCAGCTTTTGTTCAGTTCCCCCTTACTTTACAACATCCTCCTCCGCCTGAAGATGCCTTCGCTCCCACGTTGGGTTACTCTTTGGAAATGTCTGAAGAACTGCTTCACACCCGCTGGTCTGACGTTCCCGCCGCGCAGCTCAATCCCCTGCTCACCCGACAGTTCGTCACCGGGTCACAGTCCATGTTCGCCCGCATCGAACTCAAGAAGGGCTGCATCGTTCCGCGTCATCACCATCCCAACGAACAAATCTCCTACATCACCCAGGGAGCCCTTCGCTTCCTGCTCGGCGACGAAGGAAATGCGGTTGAGAAGATCGTCCGCGAGGGCGACATCCTGATCATCCCGGGCAACCTTCCCCACTCCGCCGAAGCTCTCGAAGACACCATCGACTTCGACATCTTCGCTCCGCCTCGCCAGGACTGGATCACCGGCGACGATGCCTACCTGCGCTGACGCTAACAACCGACTGCGCGAAAGCCAGCCAATTCATGTATCGTTTTCTCGAATCATAAACTCGGCAATGTGAAGCCGCGCACGCTCAGGCTCGCAACCCCCATTCATGCACTCCGGGAGGACGCACCATGACCGATATCGTCAAACGCCAGCTCGCCCAGTCCATCTCCACCATGACCCGTGTCCTGCGCGATGAAACCATCCACGACGCCGTCGTCGCCGCCGCTCGCCTTATCGCCGACTCCATGAAGTCCGGTCACAAGCTCCTCGTCTGCGGTAACGGAGGCTCGGCCGCCGACGCTCAGCACCTCGCCGCCGAGTTCGTCGCACGCCTCA
>CAYVSQ010000080.1:0-2584 GCA_964453815.1 uncultured Acidobacteriaceae bacterium
CATGCTGGCGAAAATCACGGGGTCGGCAGGGTTCACGCCCACCAGCATCGCGGAGATCACGCGAGCAAGAACAAAGGCCGCGACTGCCTCTACGGCGAAGAAGATGACGCTCAGGCGGACTCCCTGAAGGACGACCAGGCGGAGAATATCGCTTCGTTCTGCTCCTAACGTCATGCGCACGCCGATCTCGGAGGTGCGCTGCCACACTGCGGTCGCAAGCAAGCCGTAAAGGCCAACCCCCGCCACCAGATTGCGGAGCACTGCTCCGCTGGCCAGTCCGGAAGTGCGGCCGCGCAACACATCCATGAGCTCAGGTCTTGAGGCGCGCCACGCCGGAGCAATGCCAAAGATCGCCGCAGCCTCAAGACCAGCAAGCGCCGTATAGCCGAGCACGAAACGATCCATGCGGATGTTGTCGAGACGGGGAAGATTCGCCGGAGCCAGTGCTCGCAGCTCGTGAATTCCGGCCCCCATGCCAAGCCCAAGCCCACGACTGTGCCCAGGACGGCAAGCAGAGCTGCCTCAGTCAAGAGCGGGCGAATCAGTCTCCACCGACTCGCGCCTAGGGCGGCGCGGACCGCGAACTCGCGTTCCCCTAAGGAAGCACGCACCAGGAGAAGATTGGCCACATTGGCGCAGGCAATCAAGAGCAGGAAAATGACCGAGCGCATCAACGCCAGGATCGCCGACCGCACTTCAGCCACCAGGGACCGCTGCGTCGGAGCGACGTCGATGTAGTATCCGGCGGTCTGGTCGATAGGAAAGTTCTTCCGCTCCTCGGCCGCCACCGCGTCAGCTGCGCTCTGCACACGCTGCAGCGATACGCCCTAGTTCAGTCTTCCTACCCGCCAAATGCTGAAGGAGTTGCGGCGTCGTAGTCGAGTCGATTCGCGATCCAAAGATCCGGCGCAGTTCCATGTTCGCCTGCTCATCTGCGAGCATTCGATGCTCCCAAGTAAACCTCTTGCCCTTTTGAAGCTTTGCCATGAACTGGGCAAGATCCTCACCCGGTGCTAAGGTCGCATTTACTTGATTCCTGAAGGAGGTTCGTCCTTGAACGTCATGTTGACTGCTCGCGAGTCCTGCCTACCACCGTGTTCGGGCCAAATCTGGCTGTGTATTGATAGCTGCCGTCACCCTTGAGGGCCGCGAAGAGAGCTAGCGTATAGGGTTTTTCATGTCGTGAACCGCACTCGTCTCTACACGCTCGCGATATCCCCTGAGCGAGTCACACGATCAATGTGACGTCCGCATGCAGCGGCCGCAAGACAGTGCAGGAAAAGCGTAGGCCTGTGGCGAGACTGACGTGTACGGTTTCGCCTCCCGCACACCCGAGGTGGTTACCTGGGTATCGTCAGACTCGCTACCGGCCCACAACTTCAACAAGACTATCCGCCTAATGTGACACTATCTGCCCCGAATCATCTTGTCTGATCAATATGAAACACCCTTCGTGGAATTCAGCATCTGTTGTTCTTGGCGGGGCCAACCCCTCAACAGGTACGGAAAGACCCACTTCGCATCCATTTTAGAAACCGATGCCTCAGGGCGTACCTCTATAGAGCTCAACCCGCGGATGAACCCGTCAAGTGACCTCCACTACAGCCGCAACAGCCGGGCATCCCTGACTGCGAACAAGTTACCGCTAAGCCTAACGGAACTGAAGCCCGCGATCGCAGGTATGCTGCACATTCAGAATGCATCGCGTTTTCTCCAAGTACTGTGGGCGTGGCTGGCGTTATCACTAACCATCGTGCATACCCAGCCAACCGGTCAGCACCCGTCGATTGCAATAGCCCAGGTTCTCCACGTACTGCCACCGCCATTGAAGGGTGTGCCATCGGGCCGCAACATGGAGATGCTGCCTAATCCCGGGTGGCTGGTCAAATCCGCGAGCACAATCGGATCGGAGGACGCCAACTTAAAGAGAGGGAATTATGGAAGGTGACACGATAATAATAAGAGAGGGAAACTATGGAAGGTGACACGATAATAATCGAGTTCAGCAAAGAAACAGCCCAGCACCTGGAGAATTTCTTGCAGGTTTTCATGCCGACTTACAAGTTCAAGGGGCCAATGGCTGGCCAACAATCAAAGGCGTTTGATGAACTCTACAATAAGCTGCGAAAGGCGATTGATGCGACACATGGTATTTAGAGGCTATCTATTGTCTGAGAGAGAATTTATTCTTTCCCCGCGAGCGCGAGCGAATAATTTGGTCACGAGGTCTATGCCGACAGTCAAGATGGCACCCATTACGAAGCCATCCAGAAGGTGTTAGACGGCACGTTTAGACGTTCTCGAATCACCGAATGATTATGGGATGCTGCCCTTTAAGATTCACCGCGCGACGGTCGGGAAGTCACAACAGGATGTCATGCTTGCCGCTGTCTTGGCCCATCCGGATCACGCGGGGGCCTAGCTGCCAACACACCGGCACCAGCCACCGCGGGCACGCTGGCGCACGATCCGACGCTGTGGGCTCAAGGGATAGAGCAAGAAGTAACTTGCTAACAGATCAGCCAATACAGCGCGGCGATTCCCGTACAAATCAAGATCGTCAGCACCCAAGTGCTGGCAGTCG
>CAYVSQ010000081.1:0-2923 GCA_964453815.1 uncultured Acidobacteriaceae bacterium
CAAGACTGGGGTTGACCGAACGTGGAGCTTTTACAAAACTCCAACGTGACTGTGAGAAAGGCTGATTATGTAGACCCGGCGCCGTTCGGCATCTCCGGCCTGGTTCCCGAATCGGTCCGGCGCGCCTACGCTATCGAACCCGCAGCCGGCTCCACTTACCTCGACGCCGAGCACATCGTCATTCTGATGCAGGAGAATTGCTCGTTCGACCATGCGCTGGGTACGTAGAGGCGTGCGCGGGTTTAACGACCCGCGCGCAGTCCGTTTGGCGAATAGCGACTCCGTCTTCGTCCAACCGATGCGTCGGGTAATTCGTATGCCCCATGGCGCCTGGACATCCGCGACATGCGAATCACTTGGATGGGATCAATTCCGCATTCCTGCCAAAGCCAGGTCGACGACTGGAATGAAGGGCATCATGATGGATGGCTGAAAGCCAAACGTTCGCACATTCCGGAACACGCACCCCTACCCGTGACGATGGGCCACTACACACGAGAGGATGTTCTCTTTTATTACGCGCTGGCGGATGCTTTCACGGTCTGCGACCAAAATTACTGCTCGGTGATGACCAGCACTACGCCCAATCGGAGCTGCTTCTGGATGGGCACTGTGCGGGATGAGCAGCGCGTGGACTCGAGAGTCTACATGCGCAACGAGCAGATCGAGCGCGGAGGAATGACCTGGAAAACCTTTCCAGAACGGTTGCAAGAGGCCGGAATCAGCTGGAAATTCTGCCCGAACGAACTGACCAACTCCGGATTGGCCGGCGACGAGGATGCATGGTTGTCGAACTTCGGCAGTACGCGCGGCCTCTTCCTTTGCGATGGGGAGCTAACCGAGCCGCCGTCTGACGGCGCTGAGTAACAATCACAGACCGAGACACGCGCAAACGATCCACGAACGTCTGGGACGATCTGGCTGCGTCACTGATGGAATTCCGCCGAAGCCGAACGGAATGCACTAGAGCACCTACCGGCGACTAGAAAGAGAGTATTTCCATTTTGAAGTGATGATGGACCTGCAGCCTGTCCCCTTGAAACCGTGTCATCAGTGGGTCTAAGCTTTCCCTTGGCGCAGGAGGGTGAGATGCGAGATCAAGAGATACGTGCAGCACTAGATCAGCATTGGGCGGCGTCCGATGCCAACGATTTTGAAACGGAGCACCGCATCTATCACGAGGACGCGGTGCTGGAATACCCACAGTCAGGCGAGCGAATCCGCGGTCGCCGCAACATACAGATCACGCGCTCTATTCAGCCGAACAAGAAGCGCTTTGCTATCCGGCGAACCATTGGCAGCGGTGATCTTTGGATCACCGAATTCATCCTGTCATATGACGGCAAACCATCCTACACAGTGAGCATCATGGAGTTCAGGGGCGACGAGGTTGCGAGGGAAACGCAGTACTTTGCCGATCCATTCGAGGCCAGCGCAGCGCGCGCTCAATATGTCGAACGGATGGACGGTGAGTTATCAACCCGATCCGAGTGAGCCCGCTGCAGACGGCAACGTTCTGTTATGTTGTTGCCGACCTGCAGAGGATGTTGCTCCGCATAGTAAATTCGTCAGGAGCCTGCCTGTCGTGACACCGGATGACTCGGTTCTTTTTCAACCTACACTAACCGCACTGGAGGCAAACGATGAGTCTTATCGACAAAGAAGGTGCTCTAGAGCGGCACGCGTCTGGAGCTTTTGCTGGCTAAATGCCACATCTTCCACAAATCGGTCTGGATGAAGCGGGCCCGACAGGCAAAGAACAGGTTAGTCAATTGCATCGAGTGGGTCATTTTGCACAAGACGTCCGGCGGCTCTCACGGGCCAGCTTGCCAGTCGATACGGCTGAGCTGGCCCGATATCTTATTGGGAAGACGATCGTCCGCAACGTGGGGCGAAACAGGATTGGCGGCCGCATTGTCGAAACAGAGGCTTATCCCCCAGGCGATTCGAGCGGGCATGCCTATAGCGGACAAACGGCAAGCAACCACTCCTTGTTCTTGAGCAGAGGGTTCGCTTACATTTACATCATCTATGGGACGTCCTACATGCTCAATGTCACGGCTGAAGAGCTGGGGGTCGGCGCAGGAGTGCTTTTGCGCGCGTTGGAACCTCTCGAGGGAATCAGCCTGATGGAGCGACGCCGCAAAACCGACAAACTGATGGACTTGGCAAGAGGGCCGGGGCGGCTTGCGGTTGCATTGCAGATCGACCAACGGCTGGATGGAGTTGACCTGTGTGCCGATGGGCCGCTTTGGCTTGGCACTGCGGTTCGGAAGACCGCGCACATTGGCAGAAGTGTGCGCATCGGCATCACCAGCGAGGTCGGCCGGTTGCTGCGTTTCTTTGAGGTGGGAAACCCTTTCGTTAGCGGCCCGAGGGCCCACCTGACGAGATAAGTAGTTGTTGGGCATGCCGCGACTCGATGTGAGTTGGAAACAATCGGCTGGCAGTTCTGATGAACAGCTCGCCCAGTGTGATCCAGCCGAGAGGCACTCCAAAACTTCGAGGCGTTGCCGATGCCAGCTACACAAGATTAAACTCATTGAGGCGCGATCACTCCGCTGCTCTGGTCATCGAGATCACTCAGCGTCAGGTTCGAACTGTGCGCTCAATTGTGACGACCTCAACCATTGCATTTATCCTCAGCCCACCGCGACATCTCCACCCGCTCCCAGATCATTCTTCTTCAAGAAAAACGCAAGAACAAACATGATGGAGCAGAGCACACCCATGACCCAAAAGATATCCGTATAGGACCGTGCGCCGCCTTGTTGATGCACCAATCCGTAGAACTCGCAATTGCTTGGTCGTGAGCGTTCCGCGGTCCGAAGCCCAGAGTGCGCGATTTTTGAGCTCAGTGCAGAGATCGCCGAACGATTTGCGGGGGAATCGGGAGTGATGTGGCCGACGAGGATCTGCTGGT
>CAYVSQ010000082.1:0-3669 GCA_964453815.1 uncultured Acidobacteriaceae bacterium
ACTGCCTGAAGACCTGTACGAGAAGCGCAGCCTTGTCAGTGCGAAGCTCAACCTGGACGTGCTGGAAGACGCGCGATTCCATCGCGGCGGCAAGCTTGTGTTAGTGACAGCGACCACGCCGACGGTCTCCGGCGAGGGCAAAACCTAGCTCTTGGGCGCGCCGACAGGATGGACGCTCCACATAACGGACATCGCACTTTCAGCTGGAGCAGGCTTCTTCGTCGTTATCTCGGGCGCAACGATGCTGATGCCAGGATTGCCCAAAGTCTCCCGCGCACTGGGAATCGATGTAGATGAGCATGGTGAAATCACGGGGATGTCGTAAACATTGGAGGAATAACGGCGCGAGACCACATTTGGTGGCAGTAGGGTATTTTGAGTGCGTTTGCGGGACGAAGGCCGCGCGCGACCGGTCCGAGCATCTGCGCCAAGCACGATTGAATATTATGTTTGATTCTGAAATCGGTCGTGATCAGCGTGCAACTGGCCTGGCCAGACAGGATGTAAAGGGAACGGCTTTTCGCTCCCTCTAGCTTGTGGTCACGGGCGATCAAGGATCAATTGATAACATATTTATTATCAACGATTAACAACAGCTGAGTCGCAATGGCCACATCTAAGTTCCTTATTTTCTACCAGGTACCGGTAACTCATTTCGTAACTGGTGAATACGGGCAACGCATGCCTTAACTTGTTTAGAATCAATTAAGAAGAGGGGTCGGAGGGGACTCTTTCGCACCGTCCCAAAACGGGAACGTCTTAGCGCGAACTGTCCTCGCCGATCTTGAGGACCGCGAGGAAGGCCTCCTGAGGGATGTCGACTTTGCCGATGCGCTTCATTCGCTTCTTGCCCTCTTTTTGCTTTTCGAGGAGCTTGCGTTTGCGCGAGATGTCTCCGCCGTAGCACTTGGCGATGACGTTCTTGCGGATCGCCGTGACCGTTTCGCGGGCCACGATCTTCGAGCCGATGGCGGCCTGAATAGCGACCTCGAACATCTGCCGCGGAATCAGCTCCCGCATCTTCGAGACCAGAGCACGTCCGCGTTCGTAGGCGAAGTCGCGATGGACGATGATGGAGAGCGCGTCCACCGGCTCTCCCGAGACGAGGATGTCGAGCTTGACCATCGGCGACTCCCAGGTCCCGGAGAGGTGGTAATCGAGCGAGGCATATCCGCGCGAGACCGACTTGAGGCGGTCGTAAAAGTCGAGGACGATTTCGTTGAGCGGCAGCTCGTAGGTGAGCATCACCCGGGTGGATGTGACGTACTCGAAGTTCTTCTGGCGGCCACGTTTTTCCTCGACCAGCTTGAGGATCCCGCCGACATATTCTTCATTGGTCAGGATCATCGCCGTAATGATCGGCTCTTCAACCTTGTCGATCTCGCTGGGATCGGGCCAGCGCGAGGGGTTCTCCACCTCGACCATGGAACCGTCGGTCAGGGTGATTTTGTAGCGCACGCCGGGAGCTGTGGTGATGAGGTCGAGCTCGTATTCACGCTCCAGCCGTTCCTGAATGATCTCCATGTGCAGCAGGCCGAGAAAGCCGCAGCGGAAGCCAAAGCCGAGCGCGGCGGAGCTCTCTGGCTCGAAGAAGAAAGAGGAATCGTTGAGGCGCAGCTTCTCCAGTGCATCGCGGAGCAGCGTGTGCTCGTGCGAATCGACGGTATAAAGGCCGGCAAAGACCATGGACTTGATGTCCTGAAAGCCGGGAAGCGCGGCAGCGGCCGGGCGCGCGTCTTCCGTCACCGTATCGCCGATCTTCGTGTCGGCGACGTTCTTGATGTTGGCCACGAAGAAGCCGACTTCGCCGGCGGTGAGCTCCTCGATCTCGACCGGTTTGGGCGTGAGCACGCCCATCGATTCAATGTCGAAGCTCTTGCCGTTCGACATGAGACGGATCTTCATCCCTTTGCGCAGGCAACCATGGATGATCCGGGCAAGCACAATTACGCCTCGATAGGAGTCAAACCAGGAATCGAATATAAGTGCCTGAAGCGGATCATCCGGGTGCCCGGCGGGCGGCGGCAGCCGGTTTACGATGGCTTCGAGAATGTCGGGTACGCCGAGGCCGGTTTTGGCACTCACCGGGATGGCATCGGTGGCATCGATACCGACCGTCTGCTCGATCATCTCCTGCGTGCGCACGATATCGGCGCTGGGCAGGTCAATCTTATTAATGACGGGGATGACTTCGAGGCCGTTGTTGATGGCCAGATAAGCATTGGCCAGGGTCTGCGCTTCGACGCCCTGCGAGGCGTCGACGACCAGCAGCGCGCCTTCGCACGATGCCAGCGAGCGCGAGACCTCATAGGAGAAGTCCACGTGTCCCGGCGTGTCAATAAGGTTTAGCTGGTAGGTCTCTCCGTCCTTTGCCGGATAGACCATGCGCACCGAGTGCGCCTTGATGGTGATGCCGCGTTCGCGTTCAAGGTCCATGGCGTCGAGCACCTGAGCCTGCATCTCACGCGCCGTGAGGGAGCCGGTCAGCTCCAGGAGGCGGTCGGAGAGGGTAGATTTGCCGTGATCGATGTGCGCGATGATCGCGAAATTGCGGATGTGCTTGATGTCCATGAAGAGAGCGCGGTGAGGGATGAGGTTACTTACGACGGTGCGAGTGGAAGAAACTTTCCCAACATCTGAGTTTACCATCGCGATTTCAGTGGGCCGGGGTCATACAATAAGGCAGTACAAGGCTGCTCGAGATGCGCTCAGGGCTGCCGCAAATCCCGGCTCGCAGTAAAGCAGCGAAGCGGGCGCGCGGTCTTTCCATCCTCTCAGTTCGCCCTCGGACGCTGACTTATCGATGGCCGTTCAACGATTTTTTGCCTCTCTCGCCGCCGCTACCGCTCTGCTGATTGCAGGTTGCGACATTGGACCAGAACTCTATAGCGCCGTATGGGCAAAGGAGGCCGCCGCGCCTGCGGCTAGCGCGATCTCCTCAGAACCTGCGCCGCAACAAAAGACCCAGGCTCCGCAGAGCCCGTCTGCGCAGGTCGCACCGGCACAACCTCAGCGAAATCAGCAGTTGATCCACAACGTGGAGAATGCCTACCAGAACGGTCTGGCCAACTATCGCGACGGCAACCTCGTCGCCGCCAAGTCGAATTTCGACTATGCGGTCGACCTCATGTTGTCGAGTGGCGTGGATATTAAGAGCGATGCGGAATTGAACGACGAGTTCGACCGCATCGTGGATGCGGTGAATACGCTGGAGATGGACGCACTGAAGCAAGGCACGGGGCTGGCACCCGCGGCTGAACCGACTCCGGTGGATGTGGCCAACAGCGCGACCTTCACCATCGATCCGACGATCCGGGCGGAGGCGGAAGCCTCGCTCAAGGCTACTCAGTCCGATCTTCCATTGGTGATGAACGACTATGTGGCGAGCTTCATCAACTTCTTCTCGAATAGCCGCGCCGGTCACGGAACGATCGTGGCCTCGCTCAATCGAGCGGGGCGGTATAAGGACATGATCCAGCGTGTGCTCAAGGAAGAAGGCGTTCCGCAGGATTTGATCTATCAAGCTGTGGCTGAGTCGGGATTTCGCCCCCAGGCTATCAATCCGAAATCGGGCGCAGGCGGCATGTGGCAGTTCATGCCGTTTGGCGTCTACGGCTTGTCGCGCACCGGCTGGTATGACGAGCGGCTGGATCCTGAAAAGGCGACACA
>CAYVSQ010000083.1:0-5828 GCA_964453815.1 uncultured Acidobacteriaceae bacterium
TCACGGTCCCATTGGCATTCACGGCGATCCAGGAGTCGAGCTTGTCTGGATCGACATGCGAAGGGTGCGTTCCAAACGGCCCGTGTTGCTCCTCCTGCCCCATGGCCTGTGAAAGCGCACCAAGGCTCACAACAAGCGCGCCGGCGCCCTTGAGGAATTCACGCCGGGAAGTCGTCATGCGCTCTCCTTGTCCCGGTAGCGTCGAATCGCGCCCAGCATCCGCGTATGTGCGAAACAGCGGCACAGGACGCCGCCCAATGCCTCTCGAATTTCCTGGTCGGTTGCCTGGGGCTTTGCGTCCAGAAGCGCCTTGGCCGTGAGGATCACGCCACTGAGACAGTAGCCACACTGCGCTGCTCCCTCTTCGAGGAAAGCTTGTTGGATGGGGTGCGGCTTTCCTGGAGAGCCCAGGCCTTCCAGCGTTGTAATCGGAGCCGCGCCGACGCTGCGCACCGGTTTCACACAGGAGCGGATAACCTGCGCGCCCATCATTACTGTGCAGGCGCCACACTGCGCCATGCCACAGCCGAAGTGAGGCCCATTCAAATGAAGCTCATCCGTCAATACAAATAACAAGGGTGTATCGGGATCGACATCCACCGCATGCTGTTCACCATTGACCAATAGGAGTTGTTTCACTGCACACCTTAGCGCCGCGGACCTGCCGCTTGATCAGTTTAGATTCGAACCGGGCAGGAAGTGTTGAATTTAGAAATTGCCGGTCTTAAAGGGTGAGCAGTTCACGTTAGTGTCGCAGGATGAACTCGGCGTTGGGCTCTGGAAGAAAGAGCCTACTCACTCCGTCATTGCATTCATTTCGAGATAGCCCTGCGGCGAAACGCCGAAGGCGTCGGCGACACGATTGAAGAAAGCGAACATGGCGGTGATGTACACGGCCTCGGCGATCTGCGGCTCGGTCCAGCCATGGTCGCGGAGGACCTGCACGTCCTGAGGTGTTGTCCTATACGCCGCCTCCGTAACCTTGGTGACATATTCAAGGAGCGCACGCTCAGCGTCGGACAAGCCCGCTTCGTCGAGCTTTCCTGCTGCAATTGCCTGTACTGTTTTTTCTTCTGCCCCCTGAACCCGCAGGAAGTAAGCGTGTGAATCCAGTCAATACGGGCAGCGGTTGAGCCAGGACACCCAACTGGCAATGGTTTCTTTTGTGCGGCGCGTTAGGTGGCCTTCGGAGAAGTGGACGACATTGCTGAAGATCATCACTTCCCGCAAGAAATCGGGGCGGTGGCTGAAGCACTTGAGGATACCTGGCAGCTTCTGACGGCCAGACTGTGCTCGCCATTCGTCGTAGACCTTTGCTACCTCGTCGGTTGCGTCGGCGTCTTCAATAATGTCGATTTTGGTCTTCGGATCGCTCATAGTCTGGTTCAGGTGCAACGGGAGAAGATTAGCACATCTCTACACGCCGAAACAGCGTTGGATGGAGCGACTCAACAGCTATGGAGAAATGCTTCTAGAGCACTAGGCGCTTATCTCCCACTTTGCGAGTGATCCTCTCGCGCTCGAGATATTCGAGCAGCGGGATCGCGTATTTCCGCGACAGTCCGGTAAGCTGCTTGAAGCCGGCAACGTCGAGGAGCTGCCCGCGCAAGCTGCGCAATTGTTCCCGCAACGTTTCGAGAGGGCGATTATGGATGTAGATTTCATCGAGGCCCATCTTGATCAATACTCTCTCGCGGAGCAGATGGGTCATGTGTCTGCGCATCTCCTTCTCCTTGAGGTTGAGTCTTGCGGCAACCTCAGCGGATGAGGGAGCAGCAAGGCCAGCAGCTTCGTAGATCGAGGCAATGCTCGACCGCTGCTTGGAGTCGGCGTCGGCGAGAGGCGATTCTTTTGCGGCGGGATAGATTCGCTCGTGCCGCAGGTGAAGCTTTTTCTCTGTAGCAAGTTTCTCAAGGAGGAAGTCGAAGACCTCCGTCCGCAGTCCGGTCTGGTTCTTCAGTTCCGAGCGTTTGAGGTCGTCGTTTATTGTGTCCATCTTCAGGCGGCTGGTAATGCTGTCGCTTGCGATTGCTGCAGCTTCGTTCGTGAGCAGGACGTTGCCGCGAATGCGAAGGAGACGTTTGGTGTTGATAAGTAATTCGGTGATTCGCTGCAGGGCCTCTCGTGTAAGGCCAGTTTCGGCTACCAGTTCCTGCATCGTGAGCCCGGCTGTGCCGCGTCGTGCGACTCGCAACAAAAGCTGTTCTTCCGGGTGGCTGTCCTTGAGAGCCCCCAGCCAGCTAAGGCACTTTGCTTTTCGCAGGTTGGGCAGGGGATGCGCATCGAGCACATGGCCGCCGCCGATGGTGGCGGCAGGGGAACAACTCCGTAGTACGAAGCGGTCACCCGGCACGAGCACTATAGGCTTTTGAAGCTTTAGTCGCATCAGGCGACTGGTGCCGGGCTCGGCTGCCTCGTAACCGTAGAGCGAGACTGTGGCTAACGAATCGGCAGTGAAAGCATGAAAGTGTATGCGCGATCGATGCTTTACCGGGGTCGAGTCAGTCAGAAGCACCGCGTCGATGTCAATTGTTGTGACTGCAATGAGCGTGCCTTCGGGAACGAGAGTCTGTCCTCGGTTCGCGTCGGAGACTTCAATGCCAGCGAGATTGAGTGCCACACGCGAACCGGCGCGGACATGTGGCTCGGCGTGGCCATGGTTCTGCATGCCGCGCACACGAACGCTGCGGCCCCCGGGTTCGAGCGCGAGGGATTCTCCTACGTGGAATTCTCCTGAAAGCAGCGTGCCCGTGACGACTGTGCCAAATCCGTTGATCACGAAAGCGCGATCGATGGGCAAGCGGGGCAGATGATCGGGATTGTGTACAGAGATTTTTGTTGCCAGAGACAGGAGTTCGCAGCGAAGCTCATCCAGCCCCTGTCCGGTTCGCGCACTTACGGGTAGAACAGCTGCATGGCTCGGATCGAGAAAGGTGCCAGAGAGAAAGGCTCGAATTTCGGAGCAAACCTTTTCGAGGCGCTCCGAGCTGACGGCATCGGCTTTCGTGACAACGGTGAGGCCGCGACGGACGCCGAGGAGGCTGCAGATGGCGAGATGCTCTTCGGTCTGCGGCTTGATACCTTCTTCTGCGGAGACGGTGAGGAGAACGGCATCGATGCAGCCTGCGCCTGCGAGCATATTGCGGATAAAGAGCTTGTGTCCGGGAACATCGACGAAGCTGATTCGCAGAGGGGTGTTGTCGTGCGCGTGCGCGTCGAGGGAGGCGAATCCCAGATCGATGGTGATGCCGCGCCGCTTCTCTTCGGGCAGGCGGTCGGTGTCCACGCCGGTGAGAGCGTGCACGAGCGTCGTCTTGCCGTGGTCGATGTGACCAGCTGTTCCGATGACGACAGATTTGATCGGCGTGTTCATGGGCTGAAAGGTCTTCGCTGACGATGACGCAGGACGATCATTTCTGGCCGGCGATTGGCGCTCGTGCTAATTGCCGCAATAGCGATACGAGCGTGGCATCGAATTCAGGTTCGACGGTACGAAAGTCCAGCAAGACGGCATCGTCATTGACGCGACCGATCACAGGCGGCTCAAGCTGTCGCAGCGCATGTAACAACGATTGAGGTTGCAGCGTTGCGTGGCATAGAGAGACCGCCGAGCTTTGCAGACGGGCCGCGGGCGCTGTTCCGCCTCCGATGAGGCTGAGGACCGGGACGGCTTCGACGAAAAGACTGTCGGAGCGCACCTCGGCGGCAACTCGTTCGCACCGCCTGAGAATTTCCAGCGGAGATGCGTGGAGCATGCTCACGATAGGAATGGAATCACACTTCTCGGAGAGATAATCCATGAGCGTTGCTTCGAGTGCTGCATACGTGAGTTTGTCGACGCGGAAGGCTCGCAGCAGCGGGTTTTTACGGATACGGTCGATCAAGTCAGATCTTCCGATAAGGAGACCGCTTTGGGGGCCGCCAAGTAGCTTGTCTCCGCTGGCGGCGATCAGGTCGACGCCGAGCTGGAAACTCTCCGGTAAGGTTGGCTCGGCAAGGCCTCCCAGGTCGCCCAACGAGGGAATAAGGCCGGTACCCTGATCGTTGAATACCGGAACATTTCTGCGTTTTCCCAGGGCGACGAGATCGTGCAGAGCGGGCCTTTCGGTGAAGCCTTCGATGCTGAAGTTGGACTGGTGAACACGGAGGATGAGGCCGGTCTCGGCAGTGACGGCGGCTTCATAGTCGGCGAGACGAGTGCGGTTGGTCGTACCTACTTCGCGGAGACGCGCTCCAGATTTGGCAAGGATCTCGGGGATGCGGAATCCGCCACCGATTTCGACGAGCTCTCCGCGAGAGACGATGACCTCAGCGCCTTCGGCCACAGAGTTCAGCGCGAGGAAAGTAGCAGCCGCGCAGTTATTCACGACCACCGCAGATCTTGGCACAGCGGCGGGGTTTTCGCCGCTTGTGCCGGCTTTGAGGTTGAGAAGGCGCAGAAGGAGTTCCTCGGCATGAACGTCGCGGCGGCTTCGTTCGCCGGTTTCGAGATCGAATTCAAGGTTGGAGTAGCCTGCGGCTATTTCGGCAATATGCTCCAGCGCGGCAGCGCTAAGAGGGGCTCGTCCTAAATTCGTATGAAGGATGACGCCGGTAGCATTGATGACGCGGCGCAGGGAGTAGCGCTTTTTCTGGTTGATTTCATCGGCCACGGCGAGATGGAGTTCGCTGAGCCTGTTCTTCAGTCTGTCGTGCGTGTGTTGTCCTTCGGCAATCTCCTGCCTGACGCGGAGGAGCACGGCTCGTGTGGAACGGACCACGGTGCTGTGGGATTCAATTCGAAGGATCGCGGCGAAGTGGGGGCCGAGCAGGAGATCGTTGAGCGAGGGCAGCAGACTGTAAAGGCTGCGTGTTTCGGAATCGGTGGTGGTGTTCTCGCTAGGTTTCATGGATCTACTAGTGGAAGTTTACTTTTTTCGATCGTTTGCCGTTAGCGCAAGAGAATGGCTGGTGTACCTCGGCCTGCATACGGACCAGGGATAGACCCGATGCTGGCTGCGCCCAGGCCAGTGCTTTGCAGCGAGCCGAGAACCCCGTCTGCCTTCTCCGGTGCAACTGAGATCAACAGTCCGCCTGCAGTCTGCGGATCGTAAAGCAGGGTCCGCAAATCATCGGATATCTTGGAGCCGGGCGCATCCGCGCTGACGCATTCTGCGAACTCGCGATTAGCCAGCAGTCCTGCTGGAATCGCACCGAGGTGGATGGCGTCGAGCGCACCTTCGATACGCGGCACCTGATCCACAATGATCTCGAGCGTCATTCCGCTGCCCAGCGCGAGTTCGCGACCATGGCCCATCAGGCCGAAACCTGTAACGTCAGTCATTGCATGGACGCCGGTCGCCGCGGTAATCACTTCGGAGGCTGCACGGTTCAGAGTGGTCATAGAGCGTACCGCATTTTCCACCCACGCTTGTTTCGCTATACCGCGCTTCAATGCCGTTGTAATCACTCCCGTGCCGATGGGTTTCGTGAGGATGAGAATATCGCCTGCGGCTGCGCCTGTATTTGTAAAGACGTGGTCAGGACGAATCAGTCCCGTAACGGCGTACCCGAATTTGATTTCTGTATCGCGGACGGAGTGCCCACCTACAACGATGCAGTGGGCCTCCTCCATTTTCGTCAGACCACCGCGCATTATCTGTTCAAGTACGTCCAGATCGCCGTCCTGCGGAAAACACACAATCGAGAGAGCGGTGAGCGGGCGGCCGCCCATCGCATAGACATCGCTAAGGGCGTTGGTCGCCGCAATCTGGCCGTAGGTGAACGGGTCATCTACGAGCGGAGTGAAGAAATCGACGGTCTGGACAACTGCGAGGTCAGGCGCAATC
>CAYVSQ010000084.1:0-4088 GCA_964453815.1 uncultured Acidobacteriaceae bacterium
AAAGCCCGCATTCTGAAGTGCGAAACGATATTCCGCCTCATACATGCCGAAGCGGCATGGGCCGCAGGAGCCAGCAGTGAAGAAGACATAATTGTCGATGATCTGCTGCTTTGTCTCTCCCTGCCGCTCAAGGCTTTGCAGGTACCGCACGAGATTGCCGACGGTGAAGTAGGTCGGGTTGCACTGGCCGTTATTGCCGAACTCTTTGCCGGCCTGAAAGTCCGCGACGACGGGAGTCGGGATATTCTCACAGCGATATCCGCTGCCGTGGAAGACAGCCTTGATCATCTCCTCGTGCTTCCAGGTGAGGCCGCCGAAAAGGATGGTGACATAGTCGCGTTCTTTGGCAGTGAAGGTCCGCTCCACCGGCTTTTTGAACTCGCGCATACGCGCCAACCCGGCCTCTGCACGCAACCGCGCACGTTCCGCGTCAATGCGGGCCTGGATCTCAACTTCAAAGTCGGTCTGAACGATTTCCTCTGTTGCTGGCATATGCCTCTCCTGTTGGGGTCAAAAGTTAGTGTTGGCGTAGCGCAGAAATTCCCCGCGATCGCTCCGGCTGCCGGCTACATCTGGCCTTTCATTCCCTGGAATCCATGGGAAAGCTGCTTGAAGAAGTATTTAATCACTCGCTGATCGTTATAGCACCAGCCAAGAATGTGGTTCAGAGTTGAAAAACAATGGGTCTGGCAGGTCTCCTTCTGATGGTCGAGTTGCTTGGTATCGAACTTATGATCGCCGACAACGCCCCAGTCGTAGCTCGCGGTGTACATCGGGAAGCAGGGCGCGAGTGTGCCATCGACGCGGATGATCATTGAGTTCTGGCCGGCACGGCAGTTCCACGGAAAGTGATTGCCTTTCATGAAGTCGACCATCTGCCACAGTCGGGAGTTGGAGTTCACCATTTTGTATCCCGAGTCTTGCTTCTCGGTCAGCCACTGAATGGTTTTCTCGACGTCCGGCCAATCGTCCTTGGTGATGTAGGTGACATTGTTATCCGCGTGCTTGAAATGCTCGTCCTGCTCGAGCAGTGGGGACTCATTGATGTGATAGTCGGTCGCGATGCCGCAGGCGTGAGCAATCTCCGTGAGTTCCCGAACATCGTCCAGGTTATTGCGGCAGATATTGATATTCAGGAAGACCGAATAGCCGTAGCCAAACTGCTTGCGGACCAGGTAATCAAACTGTTTGCGGATCGGTGCCAGAGCCTTGGGCAGCCCCGGCTTGAGGTCAACAGCATCGACGGCAATATTGAAGGTAGATAAACCCGCGTCCGCGAGTTTGTCGATCACGTCTAGGCGAAGCAGTCGCGCGTTGGTAGGCAGGTAAATCCAGAAATTTTTCTTTGCCGCGTAGTAGGTGATCTTGTGGATCAAGTCGGGACGCAACAAAGGCTCGCCACCCATATATGCGAGAACCCGGCAGCCGGTGCCGTGCAGCCAGTCCACGGAGCGTTTCGCCGTGTCTTCGCTCATGCCCTTGACCTTGTTGTCGAAGGCCCAGCAGTAATGGCAATCCAGATTGCACTTGAACTCCGTGAAAAGATAAGCGATCAGCGGGTGGAAGTCGCCTGCAGTTACGCGTGACCGAATGTACGGGAAAAGCCAGCCCTCCATTGCGTGGTAAATCTGGCCTGGCTTCCATTTCCGCTTTTCCGGTGGGCACCACTCTGCAGTTTCGTCTATGGGCCCAAGCAGATCTGGCCTCTGCGGGAAGACAGGTGCCGGAAAGGTCTCCGGTTCGCCCACGGGGAAGAGCCCCATCGGTGGAGCCTGGGATTGCGTGAGGAGGCTATGCAAGGGTACATCAAGACGAAAATTCGAAGTTTGCTCCGTGTGCTGCTCCACAGCCATCCGGACCCTCCAAATCAAAACTTCGTTCTGACGACTATGTGTTCTAGACAATCATGTGACGTAGGCGACGGTGCAATACTTAATTGAACAGCTGTGCCATTGCACATGACCCGCCATACCTTAAAGACGGAATTTCGAGGGAGTAAGTGGTTGATAAAAGGTGGGATGATTCGGGGTCAGTGGAAATATGGCTTGAACAGGGATAGGATGAATGCCAACTGGTTAACCAGATGCCAGATTGTTGGCAGCCGCTCATGTCGACATGTCGAGTGATCCTTGAAGGGATGTCTTTAATTGCCACCTTTGTGAACGCTGAGATCGTCTATCGAGGTAAGTGATTGCAGGGCGCACGTTTGAATCGGATTTTCGTCTGCTTAGATGGAGAGGCAACCTAACAAGCCGGTATCCGGTTCCGTTCGTGATCCCTTACCTACCGGGAACGATCACGACTTCCTGTTTTTCACGAGTCAATTAAATCAATACCGCAGCCGAGAAGACCTGTTACAGGCGCTTCCGTCCGCACTGCACGGCCTCGTGTCTGCCAACACCGTCACGGTTGCGCAAATAGACGGTTCAAATCCTGTATCGAGCTTTGCTGTTAGCGGCAATAACCTCAGGTCTCTTGCACCTCCGGATTTCATCTGGCGGGCGCCATCGACATTTCTATGGGTGCACGATAACCAGAAGCCGTTGATGATTCCCTCTGTAATTGAGGAAACAACTTTCCCGGAGGGCATGGAATGGTTCCGTTCGAACGGGGACCGGTCGCTTTGCATTCTGCCCCTGGGAACATCACGTCGTCCGCTGGGAGTGCTGTGTATCGGACGTGCGTCCGACAATGCTTTTTCTGAGGAGGATGTTTCCTTTCTGGCACTCACAGCTGGCCACGTGGCCCTGGCTCTCGACGATCGGCTGAACTTCGCCGCAGCTGAGAGAGCGCGTCTGCAACTTGAGAATGAGCGGACGAAGCTGAAGCTTATTCTCGACCTGAATTACAGCGTCGTCTCTAATCAAGAACCAAAGCAGTTGATCCAGGCTATCTCCCCATCCATTCGCAACGTAATGCAGCTTGATGCTGTCGCTCTCATGCTGCCGGCGACCGACAAAGGATGCCTGAAGGTATATGCCCTGGATTCTCCTAATACGGATGGAGCGACCTGGAGAGCTACTGCCTTTCCGGAAGATCTCGCCGAACAAGTCTTTCGCATTGGAAAACCATGGGCCGGCGACACCAGCGGCAAAGCTCCGCAATCTCTCGACAAAAAAGGAACATTGCAGGAAAGATTCGACGCGATGTGCTTTCTCCCCTTGATCCGGTGTAATCGCACGCTTGGCGTGCTCTCTGTGGGGAGGCTGCGGAAAGAGTTCTTCACCGAGCAGGACGTGGACTTCCTGCTTCAGATCGCCGGACAAATAGCGATCGCGATTGACAACGCTGTCGCCTATCGCGAGATCTCTGAGCTTTCCGACCGGCTAACGCAGGAAAAGCTCTATTTCGAGGATGAGATACGGAACGAGCTGAATTTTGAGGAGATCGTAGGCAGCAGCAAGGTTCTCCTTCAGGTGCTGCGCCAGGTTCAGGCGGTAGCTCCGACGGATTCCACGGTTCTCATCTACGGCGAAACGGGCAGTGGCAAAGAACTGATTGCGCGCGCCGTGCACAAACTGAGCCGGCGAAGTTCTCATCCGTTCGTTAAGCTCAACTGCGCTGCAATCCCAACAGGGCTGCTCGAAAGCGAGCTCTTTGGTCACGAGAAAGGAGCCTTCACCGGGGCGATTGCGCAACGCATAGGACGCTTCGAACTGGCTTCGGAAGGAACGATATTTCTGGACGAAGTTGGAGAAATACCACCCGAGTTGCAGCCAAAGCTGTTGCGCGTCCTGCAGGAGCGGGAGTTCGAACGTCTGGGCAGTTCTCGCACGCTGCGCTCAGACGCGCGCCTCATCGCGGCAACCAATCGCGATTTGCACGCAATGGTCGACGATCAAAAGTTCCGCTCTGATTTGTTCTACCGGTTAAATGTCTTTCCGATCCATGTGCCCCCTCTGCGCGATCGGACCGAAGATATCCCCTTCCTGGTCCGGCACTTCGCCCAGCATTTTGCCCGCCTGATGAAGAAGCAGATCGACACCATTTCCACCGAGACCATGAACGCCCTCATCCGATATCCGTGGCCTGGAAATATTCGCGAGCTCCAGAATGTAATCGAGCGTGCTGTCATACTGTCGTCGGGA
>CAYVSQ010000085.1:0-23060 GCA_964453815.1 uncultured Acidobacteriaceae bacterium
AGACCGTTCTATGTCCAGACGAAGGAAGACGCATTGGCAAACGCTAGCCGACCTAACGTTACTGGTGGCCTATTCCAAAAATTGCCGAATCTGATTCCAAGAGAGGCACATCGGATAATGAACTAAGATCCTGGCTGGATCGCAGTCAGGTGAAATCATTCATAGAAAATTATTCAGAAAGCCAAAGGAGATCTGATGTCTAAGTTAATTGGTAAAGTGGCACTCGTTACCGGTGCTTCTCGGGGCATTGGCGCAGCGATCGCGAAGCGTTTGGCCGCAGACGGAGCGAGCGTGGCCATCACATACGCGAAGGGTGCAGACGCGGCCGCTGCCGTGGTCAAAGGGATTGAAGGTAATGGTGGAAAGGCAATCGCGATCCAGGCGGACGCCACCGATGCCGGAGCCGTCACGGCCGCGGTCGAAAAGACTGTCGCGACCTTCGGCGGCCTTGATGTGCTTGTGAACAATGCCGGCACGGCCATTCCGAAAAAGTTCGAGGAGACGACGCTTGAAGAGCTGGACCTCATAATTGACATCAATATTCGCGGCGTATTCGTCACGACACAGGCGGCGCTGAAGCACATGAACGACGGTGGCCGCATCATTACGATCGGCTCGTGCGTGGGCGAGCGCATGATGACACCTGGACTCGTTCCCTACTCCGCCACGAAAGGCGCGGTGAAGATGTTTACCCAGGGATTGTCCAGAGAAGTCGGCAGCCGGGGCATCACCGTCAATAACGTGCAGCCGGGTCCCATCGACACGGATTTAAATCCAGCCGCAGGCGATTGGGCGGCGCCGCAGAAAGCTGCCACAGCGCTCAACCGCTACGGTAGCGTCGACGAGGTCGCCGCGTTGGTGGCGTTCGTCGCCGGTCCGGAGTCTTCCTACATCACCGGGGCGAATCTGACCGTTGATGGCGGAACGAATGCCTGAACCGAGGCACACGGAATCTGCGAGGCCCCAGGACGCGCGAGTTCGATGCGTCTAGGGGTTCCTGCGGTTGTGGTTCAACCGGTCCGTCCTTGTTAGAAGTGGCAATGTCCCGGGTCTCCGACGTCAATACGACGGGCCGCGCCCGCCGGAATAAGCTGGACAGCGATGGATTGTGCCACAACGTTGCCTTCGTTGCGGACGATGTGCGCCATGTCACCACCGGGATTGAATGCAGTACTCCGGGAAGTGGAGCAATGCGGCGCGCGCTCGCGAGCAGAGTGCTTCTGCGTTTACCATGGCGTCGAACAGACGAGGTACAAAAGCAGTTCGCGCTGGACAGCATCTTCGGCAACTACTTGGATGCCGACCGTACGAGCGGGCATTGAAATCAGTCAGGCAACCCCTCAAGGGCTATTGAGTCGAAGCGGAATCACCCCACGATCGGGTTTTCGTAAAGGAGCGGCGCTTTTCAGCACCATCCCGGGCCATCGTTGCGGGCAGGGAATCGGCTCAGGTCAAGAGCGGGGTCGCTTTGCTTCCCTTAAACCAAGCGATATCAATGAAGCGCAGAAACGGGAACATAAACAGGAGGGGTAGGGTCCCCAAAGCTCGCTTCTGATGGCTCCGCTAGGGATGAACGGGAAGCAGGAACATGCGGCCAGCCTCCTGCTTATGGGCCTCGCGCACGATATGCGGCGTGACGAGAATGAGAAGATCCGAAACATCATTCTCCGTCTGATTGTTGGTGGTGGATTGAAAGCCCGGGAGATCGCTGAGGCCGGGAACTCCGCTCACTGCTCTTGACTGCTGTTTCGACATTGCGCTGACGACCAGCGCGCTTTCGCCCTCGCGGAGCGTGATGATGGATGTGTACTGCTGGTTGTCGAGCACCGGGTTGCCGTTGAGCGTGGTGCCCGAGAGCGAATCGATCTTGAGGTCGAGGTTGAGCGTAACGTCGCGCTGTTTCTGAACGTAGGGCTTTACCTTCAGCGTGAGTCCGAGATCTTCGTACTGCACTTGGGGAAGCGTCTGGCTGGTGGTTGAGAGCGCGGTTCCTCCGATTCCGAGCCCAGCCAGCGCGCTCGAAATGCCGGCCGAGGAAAGTCCGGGAATGGCGAGCGAACTGCCCGCGAGATTCGAGTACGTGGACGTGATGATGGGGTAGTGTGTGCCGCTGCGGATGGTCGACTCTTCCTGGTCCAGCACACGCAGGGTGATGTTGTCGAGCGAGCGCGTATCTGACGAGTTGAGGGAAAGATTCGCGGTGGCTCCACTGATCGTGACGCCGGTAAGCGTGTTGCCTCCGCCGAAGACCCCAAAAGGCTGACTCAGGATCGAACCGGTGGCTGCTCCGGAAGCAATGATGATGGCGGCGATGGCGGAGAAGTCACCGGAGCTGGCCAGGCCGCTGGATATGATCTGCTGAACCAGGCTCTGGTTATTCGCCAGGAAGCTGTTCAGTTCAGACGGCACATTGAAGACAGTAGTCTGCTGCGGTAACTGGACCCCGATGTTCAACGCACGCGTCTTGGCGATGCTATACAGTCGCACTTCGAGCTGGATTTCGCTGCGGCCGTCGAGCATCTCGGCAAACGTGGAATTGAGGACAGCCATCTTGCCGACGGGGGCGCGTACCGTAAGCGTGGAATTGCCCGGCGAAACAGTTGTCTGTTGTGCATCGAAAAGATTGCGCGCGACGTTGCCCATATCGCTGATCTCGGTGGGAGTGAGGCCAGGGAAGTAGACAGTTTCCACTGCGAGCCGTTCATATCTGATGCGATTGTCCTTCGTGTCCTCGGCGACGAGCACGCGGCTGGGGTCGAGTGGAACGAAGAACGTCTTGGTGACCAGCTTAACCATGCGGGCGGCTTCATTGAAGTCGACGTCGTCCGCATCGAAGCGTACGCTCTGGTTCTTGACCGAGTTGTCGAGCGCGGGTGTGACTCCGTAAGCAGCCAGCACCTGGCGAAGAAGGTCGTTCGCATTCGTGTGCAGATGAAAGCTGCGGCGCGTCTGCGCCGGGGCGAGCTCGATGGGTGCCCCAGCGGCATCCGCTTCCGCATAGTGTTGTCCGATATCGGGCACGGCATCGTGAGCAATTTCATCGATATGTTGCGCGATCATCGGATTGTTTGGGTCAAGATGGAAGGCCTCGATGAGATCGGTGCGCGCTTCGTCGGAGCGGCCGAGAAGTTTCGCCTTGTCCGCCGCCTGCACAAGAGCCGTGACTTGGTGCTGTCGCGCGATCTCCAGCGCAGCCTGGTACTGCGGATTGCCGGGGACGAGCTCAACCGCGCTCTCGAAGTCTTTCTCCGCAGTCTTGAAGTCTTCATGATCGAGGGCCTTCGCACCGGCGAGATAGACCTTCTCCCCCTCACGCAGCTCTCGTGCCGAGGGCGGCCTTTGCGGCGGAGCCTGCTCTGCCTTCGCCACAGGCTGTCCGGCGACGGGCGCCTCTTGCTGCGCGTTAGCACCAGAGCCCGCGGCAAGTGCAACGGCCAGAGTAAGAATGGATATGCCGCTGAGCTTCATGCGATGCAACGGCGGTCCACGGTCTGGACTAGCGCTTCGAGCGAGGCAGCGCATACCTCGGGGTCATGCTCCATGAGCTGGTCGAAGGTGAAGTTGCCGGTGGCGACGGCGATGGTGGGCAGGCCGTTGGCGCGCGCGGCGGAAATGTCGGATGGAGTATCGCCGACGACGCAAACCGTGGCGTCGGCGCCGGCATGGCGCTGCGCCACACGCATGGCGTGAGCGATCATGTCAGAACGAACATCGTAATTGTCGCTGAATCCGCCGAATGTGAACCAGTGACGCAGACCGAGAGCTTCGATCTTGAGCCAGCCTATGGATTCAAGATTCCCGGTAGCCACTCCGAGCGCCGCGCCCTTGCCCTGGAGGTAAGCAAGAGTTTCATCGACGCCGGGCATCTTGACGAGGTTCATCTCTGAGCGGCGGGCCGCCACATCCAGGCGCATGTTCTCAAGCACGGCTTCGAGATGTGGCTGCCAGTGCGCGTCTTCCACATGGGCCAGACGGAAAGCCTCACGGAGAATGCCGGGGTCAGTGTTGCCGTGCAGGGTAACGCCGTCGAGCACAAGTTCGCGCCCCATCACGGTGCGCACGCTCGAGAAGAATGAGTCGAAGTGGATGCGGTCGCGGGTGCGCAACAGCGTGCCGTCGATGTCGAAGAGATAAGCGTCCTGTTCGTCCCAGCGAAAGCCCTCTCGGATAAAGACACAGCTCTCAGTTGCGGCGGCGCTGGACGCAGTCAGATGCGGAGATGGGGAATTCACTCTTTTAGTTGGCCTTGTACTTAGATTAAAGCAGGGCAGGGCGCTACGGCGAAGTGATCCTCTAGCGCGCTGCCTGATTCACATCAAATACAGGACGTTCGCTACGTGACGGGCGCTTGAGGCCGCCGCGAATTTGTGAGGGATCGAGCTCCAGCTCTGCAATGGTGCGGCTGAGCGTATTGCGATGCATGCCAAGCTCTTTGGCTGCCTTGCACTGGTTGCCCCTGTGATGCGCCAGCACTTCCAGCAAGAAGCGCTTTTTGAATTCACGTACGGCCTCGTTATAGGTGATGCCGCCGGCGTGCATCTGCGTCACAAGGTTATCCAGTTCACGTTTCACAGAATTCCTCTTTCCTACGCCCGGATTTTATCCGAGTCGATTTTGTTTCAGAAGCAACAGGGGGCCTGAAAACCAGCTTGCGGAATTGCAATTGCTGACGGCTTTAGCCAATCAGGTTCAGCATTGCGTATGACGATGACGCCCTGGCGAATGCGCTCGCCCAACTCGTTAGGCGTTACTACCGAGACGTGGTGCGCCGCAGTCAAAAAATACGGTGCAAGGCGGGACTGCTGAAACCAATTTGCCTGGGGTAGAAATGCAGCGACTACCAGCACGGCCAGCGTGACCAGAAAACAACCCTTCACGAAGCCGAAGCAGGCCCCAACAAAGCGGTCGGCCCACCCCAGCCCTATCGAATGCACCGACCACCGAATCATTCGTCCCACGAGACCCGCCAGCAGCATGACTCCCAGCGCGATCAACAAGAACGATAATGCCTCGGCTGCCGGCCATGAGTGGACCCATCGAGCCACCCAGGGTAACAATTTCTGATAGTTCCAGCTGGCGAGCAGCAACCCAAGAATTACGCCGGCGAGAGAAAACACCTCCAGAAAAAAACCGTTCTTTGCCGCTGACAGCACGGAAATAAGCAGAACGACGAGAATCAGCCAGTCGATGAGCGCCATCCGGGGCCTACAACGAGAGAGACCTTCCCGTGAGCAAGCGGAAAGCCTCAAGATACTTTTGTTGCGTGCGCGCGACCACTTCACCGGGCAAGCCGGGCGCGGGCGCCTGCTTGTTCCAGTGAATACTTTCGAGGTAGTCGCGCACATACTGCTTATCGAACGAGGGTTGCTGATGCCCGGGCTGGTACTGATCGCGTGGCCAGAAGCGCGACGAATCGGGCGTGAGCACCTCATCGGCAAGTATGATGCCTTCGGCATGCGTGCCGAACTCAAATTTCGTGTCGGCAAGGATCAGACCGCGCTCCTCGGCGTAGTCGGAAGCCTTTTTATATACGGCCAGACTTAAACTGCGCAGTCGCTCGGCGCTCTTTGCACCGACACGCGCGATCATCTCGTCAAAGGAGATATTGACATCGTGCTCGCCATCCTGGCTTTTGGTGGCCGGAGTAAAAATGGGCTCGGGCAGCTTGTCGGCTTCGCGCAGGCCTGGCGGAAGTGGAATGCCGCAGACATTCCCGGAGGCGAGGTTGTCCTTCCATCCCGAACCTGAGAGATAGCCGCGCACTACGCATTCGACAGGAAACATCTGCGCGCGCTTGACCAGCATGGAGCGGCCATCGAGTTCGTCTGTGTATTGCCGCAGGTCGTTCGGGTATTGGCTCACGTCGGCGGTGATGAGGTGGTTGGGAACGATGTCTTTGAGAAAATCAAACCAGAAAAGCGAAAGCTGCGTAAGTACCTTGCCTTTGCCGGGGATGCCTGTGGCCAGCACATGATCGAACGCAGAGATGCGATCGGTCGCCACCAGCAGCAGGAATTCGCCGACCGCGTAAAGATCACGCACCTTGCCTCGTGCATGCAGGGCAAGATCACTGAACTCGGTTTCAATGAGTGCTGGCAAAAAAGGCCGTCCTGGAATCGATCTGAATTCAGATTCTGAAGTTAGCGCGACGCTTTGTCAACGTAGCGTAAATATACGGTTCACGCGGCTTTTTTTCGCATTCTCATGCGCGATTAACGGCTGTCAAGGGCAAAAGTATCGAACGATCAGAATTACAGGAAAGCGCACTGATTACCAACGTGACCCTTGACTTTCCGGCAAAGCGAAAGTTCTACGCGGTGGCTCGGCGCGGCTCCAAGCCTCGTTCCTGACCCCCGAGCCGTACGCTTACGATCTTCGAGACTCCGGGCTCCTGCATCGTGACGCCATAGATGAGATCGGCCGCGGTCATCATCCGCTTGGAGTGGGTTACGATGACGAACTGTGTATCGCTGGCCATGCCACGCAGCATGTCGGCCAGACGTCCCACGTTCGTCTCGTCAAGCGGCGCATCGACCTCGTCGAGCACGCAGAAGGGACTGGGCTGGAACTGGAAGATACCGACGAGCAGCGACAAGGCAGTGAGAGCTTTTTCTCCGCCCGAGAGCAGCAGGACGTTCTGCAATTTCTTGCCAGGTGGTTGGGAGACGATGTCGATACCGCTGTCGATGGAATTTTCTTCATCGGTGAGGCGCATAAAGGCCTGGCCTCCACCAAAGAGCCTGGAGAAGGTGATGCTGAAATTCTCGTTAATACGCGCGAAGGCGTCGTCAAATTTGCTGCGTGAGATCTGGTCGATTTCCTTAATAGTGGCTTGAGTATTTTCGATAGAGTCAAGCAGGTCCTTGCGCTGTGTCTCTAGGAACTCGTGACGCTGTGCGGTTTCCTTATACTCTTCGAGGGCCATCATGTTGACCGGGCCCATCGCTTCAAGTTTCTGCTTCAGTCCGCGGCATGCCTCATCTTCCTGCGTGAGTGCCTCACCCTCGATGCGCGGCAGTTCGCTCTCGGAGCGAAGCGCGGTGGCCTCTGTGCCCAGATCGTTCAGGCATGTTTCTTCAAGATGAGTGAGATCGGCCGTGAGCGTGGCGGCGAGTGCGCTGCGATCGCTGCGAGTATCGCGAAGACGGTCGGTCTCAGCGCGCAAAGCCTTGAGCTTCTGATCGATTTTGGCAAGTTGCGCGCGCAAATCCGTGGCCTCATTGGTAAGGCGAACGACTTCGGCGAGAGCCTGCTCGCGAACTTCGCTTAACTGCTGGCGGTTCACGGAGAGCTGTTCATTTTCCTGCGCACGCTGCCGTTGTTCGGCGCTGGAGGCGGCAAGTTGCTGTTCGATCTGGCTTACGCGCTGCGCAAGGTCGGCATACATGCGATCTATGCGACCGAAGGCCGATTCCGCGCCGCGCCGGCGTTCTTCAAGTCCGGCCAACTCGGCAGATACCTGCGCCGCCTGTTGCTGCGCGTCTTCGCGAGCGAGACGCAACTCTTCCACTGAACGCTGCAGCTCATTAAGGCCGGCTTCGGCCGCTTCTTGTTCTGCCTCCAGCCGTTGAGCCTCTTCGCGTTTTTGCTCGATAAATGTCTGCTTGGCGGCGCGCGCGTCTTTGTTGCGTTCGTTTTCCAGGGTCCATTCCTGCAGGCGCCGTTCGAGTCGCTGGACTTCGGAATCCATCTGCCGTAGCGCAGCTGACTGATTGGCGCTTTCGCGCTCGGCGTTGCGGCGGTCCTCGCTTTTCACGTCCAGCAGGCGTGTGAGTTCGGCAAGAGTCTTGGATAGAGTAGCAACGGTCAGGTCCGCATGGCTAAGGTCGGACTCGATCGTCTCCAGCTTCTGCTGCGTTTCGCGCAACTCACGCTTGAGCGCTAGAGGACCTTCGGCACGTGGCTTACCCCCAGTCACCGTTACATTGTGGAAACACTCGCCGGTGGGCGCAAGGAAAAACGCATGGGGGTTTTCAAGCGCAAGTGTGCGCGCGGTGTCGGAATCGTGCGTGACGTAGCCTTCCCGCAGTTTAGGCAGGATGACTTCCAGTGAACTGCCGAAGCCGTCGAGCACTCGAATGCATTCCTTCAGCCTGACGACGCCTTGTTGCTGCTGGTAGCTGGGCGGTGCACTGCTCGCGGCAAAGGAGAACTTGGCCTGCGAGTCTTCGGGATGGACAAGAAATGTAGCGCGGCCATCGACATCGGTTTTTAGCAGGCGCATGCCTTCATTTGCGGCGTCCCAGCTCTTCACTACGATGTAGTTGAGCTCGTCGCGCAGAAACTCGTCGACGACGCTCTCGTATTGGTCGTTGACCTCAAGGAAGTCCGCCAATGTGCCCACTGGCGCGAGGCCGCCGCCCAGGGAGTCTGAGCGAAAGAGCTTGCGAACGGTGTCTGTGGAGTAGCTGTGTTCACGAATGAGCGCGTTGAGTGAGTTGCGGCGCCCAGTGAGGGTCGCATGCTCTGCGCGAAGCTGGTCGCCTCGCCGCTTGGCCTCGGCTTCCTCGGTGCGTCTTGCGGCAATTTCGTCACGCAGGGAGGCTATTTCCGATTCGAGCCGTTTCAGAGTCTCCGTGACCGACTCGAAGTTCATCGAGAGTTGCCCGCGTTCCGTGCCCAAAGCTTCAAGATCGCGCTTCACAACTGACATCTCCGATGCCAACCGGTCAGCGTCGCGTTCAAGCGACGCGAGGGATTCCTCGGCCTGGGTCGCCTGATTGCGGATTTGTCCGAGTTGTGAGATCAGTTGCATTGCCTGACGGCGTCCAGCCTCAGCCCGCTGTTCGGCGGCGGAAACGGCTGCGGCAGCATCGCGCGCCTGCTGCTGCCTGACTTCGGCCTGTTGGCGGAAGTTCGCCGATTCCGCAGCTGCGGTTTCGAGGAAGCTATGGTGCGCATCGCGCTCGACGGTGAGGTTGGCCAGGTGCTGCCTTGCTTGTTCCAGTTCAGCTGCACCGGCGGCTGCGCGCGCTTCGAGTTCGGCGATGCGCTCCTGGTTCGCCTGTTGCCGCGCGGTTGCACGCTCCAGCTGAACGGCGCCCTGGCTGGCCTGGGTCTGGGCCTGCTTGGCGGTCGAATCCAGTTCGTATCCGCGGGTCATGCCCGAGGAGTGTTCTGCGTCCAGGGTCTCGATCTGCGCGTTGTGCTCGTCGACTTGCGTGCTAAGCGTGGCGATCTCCGCCAGCACAGCACTCTGTTCTGCGTCCATCTGGGCGATCTTGCTTGCCAATACTATGCGGAGCCGCGCGCGCATCTCTTCTCGGCCCGCGGCGTATCGCTCAGCCTTGGCGGCCTGGCGCTTCAGCGAACCCATCTGTCGTGTGACCTCCTCAAAGATGTCGTTGACGCGAGCGAGGTTCTGTTTGGACTGCTCGAGGCGCAATTCAGCGAGACGTTTTTTCGTCTTGAAGCGGGTGATGCCGGCGGCTTCTTCAATGATGGCGCGACGGTCGTGCGGCTTGGAACTGAGCAGTTGCCCGATGCGCTCCTGGCCGATAATGGCATATGACTCCGGACCAAGGCCGGTACCCATGAAGATGTCCTGAATGTCGCGCAGTCGGCAAAGTTTGCCGTTGAGCAGGTATTCGCTGTCGCCGGTGCGGAACAGGCGACGGGTGACGACGATCTCGCCGCGCTGTGGAGTCTTCTGGAACTTGCGGCGGCGAATCTTCAAAACCACAGCATTGCCTAGCTCTCCGTGAGCCGCGTTCTGATCTGGGGACGAGGGTATGGAGGCATAGGGTGCAGTCTCGATAGACGCGCGGTCTCCGGCCGTCTGGTCTTCGAACACTTGACCGGGTTGGGAGTCGGCAATAATCTCGTCCGCCTCGGCAGCGCGTTCGGCGCGCTGTTTTTCTTCGTCCCAGTCGGGATCGTCTTCGATGACAACTTCGGGTTCGGCGAGAAGGGGGCCGCCGGCATACGCTTCGGGGTCGATCAGGGTGATGGATACTTCGGCCATGCCGAGCTGCTTGCGCTCGCGGGTTCCGGCGAAGATAACATCTTCCATTTTGCCGCCTCGCAGGCTCTTAGCGCTCTGCTCACCCAGAACCCAGCTCACGCCCTCCAGGATATTGGACTTTCCGCACCCATTCGGCCCCACGACCACGGCGATTCCCTGGCCGGGCAGGGAGACTTCGGTCCGATCACAGAAGGACTTGAATCCCAGGATCTGGATTTTTTTTAGCTTCAACATGCGGATTTACTCCTTAAAACCCTACGAGCGAAAAGCCGCGCAAATCGCGCCGGATCTATGTGCATTAAGGGAAACTCTAGACTTGGCCGAGAGTTGGGTCAACATGAGCACCACAACATCTTGTGGATAAGGTGTCCCCAACTCAACCCTGGGTAGACAGTACAGAAATTGGGACGAGGCTTCAGCTGTTTCTGTGCAAAGTTGCGCTCGCAGCCGTTGGGGATGCACTCGTTGCTTGTCGCGGGGAATCGCCAACATTGAGGTTATTCGCCGTTTTGACGGTTGACAAGCAAAAGGCTGAGAAAGGGAACCTGGAAGGGTACTTCCCATGGTTGCCTAGGCGATACTTTCTTTGGATATGAAAACTCTTGCCGCTAGCGAAGATGTTCGCTCAGTTCTGCTAAGGCTCGCGGCGTTGTCTCCGGACGATGCTGCCCGCTGGGGCAGGATGAATGTTCACCAGATGGTCTGCCACCTGTGTGACTCGATGCGCGTCCCGCTGGGCGAAATAACAGTGAGCGATGCGGAAATGCGGCCTTTAAACCGAATAGTGATGAAGTGGGGTGCCCTGTATTTTCCGGTCAAATGGCCTAAAGGCGTACCCACCCGCCCCGAGATCGACCAGTGCCGGCTGAAAGGGCCGTTGAATGGCTTCGAATCGGTCCGGCAAACCGCGATTGCCCTCGTTCCTCGTCTTCGCGATGCTGAGCTCGAAGGACGGCCTCACCCGAGCTTTGGCCCCCTTACGTGCGCCCAATGGCTGCGTTGGGGATGGCTGCATGCGGATCACCACCTTCGCCAGTTCGGGCGGTGAGGCCTCAAGGCTTTCGCAGCGGCCGCAATAACACCTCGCTGACAAAGGACTGCGTGGATTGCGTGACCAGCATTGCGACAACATTGGCTACATCCTCTGGCTGAATCTTCCAGCTTCCATCTTTGCCGCCGCCGCCGAAAGCTGTATTGACTGAGCCCGGCGCCACGGCCGAAACGCGGATGCAGTAATCGCGCAGTTCCTCGGCAACCGAATACGTGAGGCCGTTCAGCCCCCATTTAGATGCTGCGTAAGCCGCTCCGTTTTTAAGTGGGTTATGGCTGGCGAGCGAGGAGATATTAATGATGTGCCCGCTGCGGGCGGCGATCATCAGGGGCGCAAGGGTGCGAATCATCAGATAGGGCGCGCGCAGGTTGGTAGCCATGATTGCGTCCCAGGTTTCGGGCGAGGTCTCATGCAACGGGGAGCCCATGGCTCCGATTCCGGCGTTGTTTACGAGAATGTCGCAGCGGCCATGACGCTCTTTAATGGAGTTGGCCAGGGCGGTAATCGCATCTTTGGAAAGCAGATCGACAGGGAAGATTTCTGCCTGCCCTCCCGCGACATCGATCTGACGCTTCACCTCGGCAAGCAGTCCGACATCACGGGCTGCCAGCAGAACTGTGGCTCCAAGTATTGCCAAACGCTTGCTTATCGCCTCACCGATGCCGCGGCCTGCTCCGGTTACGATTGCGATTTGTCCTGTCAATTCCGCCATTGATTCCTCACTTTTTGTTCGATGATTTTCGTCGCGAAGCGTTTAATATGTGGGGGGCGCAGCTGGGTCGGGATTTCCTAACGATTTTCCATTCCAGATGTCTATACAAATGCGTCAGAATTTGCGATTTACGAATGTTTGGACGGTCAAACAGCTACTTGTCACATCAAGCCACTGGTTTCTATAATCCACAAATTGCGTTGGAGTGACACACGCATATAGATTTAGTTGGCATGGTCCAATGCAAGTGCATTCCTCCGCTGGCTGGCACTCGCGAATGCTTTAATTTTAGGAAGTTCCTAGGAGCGTTGAATGAAGAAGGTCGTTTTTGCATCCGTACTGGCCCTTGCGTCCAGTGCACTTTGTCTGCCGTCGATTGTCCTGGCCCAGGATCAAGGCTCGCAATCGAGTCAGATCACAATCAAGGATCCAGCCGAATACAACGCTTATACGAGCGCAATCGGTCAATCGGCGCCTGCTGCAAAGGCGGCCGCGATCGAGGCCTTTCTGCAGCAATATCCCAACAGTGTGGTGAAAGCGGAAATGCTGGAGCAGCTCGTGGGTGCCTATCAGGCAACCGGCGATACCGCCAAGACCTACGACGCTGCCAAGCGGCTGCTTCAGGTCGACCCTAATAATCTTCGCGCGCTCATCTTCGTTGTCTACGTCGAGAAACAGCAAGCGCAAGGGGATCAGGCCAAGCTGGACGAGGCGGCCGCATTGGCGCAGCGCGGTCAGAGCGCGACCAAGCCTGCGAGCATGAGCGACGCTGACTTCCAGAAGCTCAAGGATCTGTCGGCGCCTATATTCGGAAACGTCATCGGCGCCGACGATGTCGCCAAGAAGGATTACAAGGATGCCATCGCCGCTTATACGGCGGAACTGCACGCAGCCAAGGATCCTGCACAGACAACCCAGGGCCTTTCCCTCGCCGACACCTATGCTCTCGGAAACGCCTATGTGCAGGAAGACCCCAAAGACCTGGTGAATGGCATCTGGTTCCTCACCCGTGCGGCGCAGTACCTCCAGGAACCCTACAAGTCGAACGTGGAGAAGGCTGCTGAATACTGGTACAAGAAGTACCATGGCAACATGGATGGTTTTGACCAGATCAAGCAACTCGCGCACGACAATGTATTTCCGCCCGATTCTTATAAGCCAGTCGCCGCTCCTCCCCCTCCATCGCCAAAGGACCTGGCTCACAACGCGCTCGCGAGCACTCCAGACCCTTCGAAGCTCAATTTGAGTGACAAAGAGTACATCCTGGCCAATGGTTCGCCCGAGGATGCGCAGAAGGTCTGGTCAGTCCTGCAAGGGCAGACAACCGAGGTGCCCGGTGTGGTGATTCAGGCAACGGCAACCCAGCTTCAACTTGCCGTTTCCGACGACGCGAAACAATCGCAGAAGGCGGACTTCACCATTAATATGAAGGCCCCACTCAGCACTCCTCCGCAGGTTGGGTCGCAGGTGACCTTCATTGCCACCTTCGACTCATTCACACAGGATCCCCCCATGATCGTTCTCAAGGATGGTGAACCTAAGGCGGCTCCCAAGCCTGCGGTGCATCACCCCGCTCACAGACCGTCTGGCAGGTCCAACTAAGTAACACCCAAGCGCTATTTCAAGCTGAAAGGACAGCCAACGCGGCTGTCCTTTTGGTTTTGCAACTGAGTGATACATTGAAATTGCTATGAGAGAAACATCCCGCATGGCGTTCGCCAGCATTGGTTCAACCTGCATTCGGTTAATCGGTGCTCTTCTGCTCATGGCAAGCACCCTTACCGCGCAAACTGAATCACCGTCTGCGCAGTCGGCGGCCCAAGCGGCGGCTCAGGTCGGAGATCAGCCGAAGATCAAGTATTTCTCGCTCGAACATCGCGCACCGGATGCGATGGATAGCGCGGATCGTGACCTTCTTCGTGCGCGGCAGAAAGAGCTCATCGGCGAAGCACAGTTTTACGGATACGACATCACGACCGGCAACTGGAGCTACGACCAGGCTATTTGCCCACAGCTACCGAACACGGTGTTACTGCATTACCTGAGCAAATTTCCCGATGGTTCCGAATCGCTCTTTACCGTGCTCGTACCACGGAATGCGGATCGAATACGCGTTGTGCCCGTGTTCTATCGCAACGCGTCGCCTTACACTCCGGCAATAAAAAATCCACGGAATTTCACCATCTTCAATTCGTTGGTACCGACTGATATCGCAAGGAAAGACTCTGGCCCGGAAGGGAAGTGGCTCTCGCTCGGAGTTTGTTACGCGGAAGTGGTTGGCGGCCGCCCGAATGTTCCGAATGAACCGAGTCTGGATGTGGCAACCATCAAGGCACCGCTAGCCACCTTTCGCCTCGACACGACCACCAAGCAACGGCAGGTTCAGTTTTCTGATCGGGACGCGGCACAGGTCTACAAGATATGGACGATTTCTTTCGACAAGAATGGACGTGTGGCGGGAGCGGCCAACGAGGATTACGCAACGTATGTTGCGCACATCGTTCAGGCTCCAGCGGCTACTGCGAAGCCTATACTACCTTCGGCAGCGCCGCCCTCGAGGGTGACTCCAACTCCTCCTGAGCCACCTTCAAGGATCACGAATCCACCTCCGCCTGCGCAATAGTCCAGGCGGCAAGATTTGCAGAAGAGCGAGGTAGATGGATACGAATAAAGAAGGAGCGTCATCGGGGAATATCTTTGGGGAACTGGCCCCGAAGAAACAAGAACCTCTGATACACTGACAATGGCTTGCAGGTTTGAAGGTACGCGGCATTTTAAGGTCGGTTCTTCACAGCGAACAGCGAAAAAACCTTCAAATCCAAGAGAACACACACAAGTCCACTCTGGCTCGTCGGTGATTCACTTGTAACAATCCGGGGACGTAGTTCAGTTGGTTAGAATGCTGCCCTGTCACGGCAGAGGTCGCGGGTTCGAGCCCCGTCGTCCCCGCCATACATTCCAAAAGACTTATGGGATGATTTGGCTGAAAGAAACCAGTGAAATTGGGTGCAATTTGGGTGCATTTTGCACCCAGTTTGCACCCTAAAATCTGCCTCTCTCGGCATCCTTAAATATGGTTTCCGACTTCACTGAGAAGAGAAGACCAGCGACATGACCGCGGCCTGAGCATTTTGTTTGGCTGGTGTGTTTGCCTGTGTGTAGACGTCCAGGGTTGACCGTATGGTCGAGTGCCGAAGAAGCTCCTGCATCACCTTGAACTCAGTGCCGACGCTTCTCAAGAGCGTTGAGTAGGTATGGCGAAATGTGTGCCACCCAAATTGTGTTTCAATTCCGAGTTCCCGAGCTGCGGGCCTCAGATACTTGCGCAGAATTGCTTGTCCCCAATACGGTTGCTCTCCATCGCTATGCCGGCTCGCAAAAACCCAGTCTTCTGGCCTGCGATAAGGAGACTGTTCTTTCCACTTGACGAGTGCTTCGCAGACTCGGGGATGGATCGGTACAGGCTTCTGAGAGGATTCCGTTTTGCACGGTCCCACGAAACCGTGGACGATGGACCGCGCCACGTTCATTGTTCCTGCGGAAAAGTTGATATCTCCCCATTTCAGAGCGAACAGTTCGCTCTGTCGAATGCCGGTAGATGCTGCGATGAAAACCAAAGTTCTCTCGCGAATCTTTAACCCTTCTAAAAGAGTTCTAATTTCGCCAGCAGTCAGCACTACGGGCGGCGATCGCCGCTTTGTGCTCTGACGAACGAGTCTGATTGGATTGCCATCGAAGAACTCGTACCGACAAGCGTGATTGAACAGCACCGACATGACATTGCGGATCTTGGCACATGTGCTCCTCGCGATGGGAAGACTTCGAAGCCACGATTCGACCTCAATAGTCCTGATATCGCTCAGATGGTGTTCACTCCATTTCGGAATGATCCATCGTTTCAAGTAGACCTTGTAGATGTTCTTGGTCGAGTAGCTTCGCCAAGTGTTGGTCAGACACAATTCACTTTGTTCAAAGTGACTGCAAAGCTGGGAGATCGTCATCGAGACAGGATTTAATTTTGCCATTCGTGCATTCAAATCCGGCACAAGAAGACATGCGGCTTTCCTTGCAGTTTCCAGGTCTGGAATCTGGTCGACCGTTCCGATTTGCCTCCGTCGATAGATTGTCTTTCCGTTTGTTGTCTTCTCCCGCCAGCGAAACTGCCAAATATCCGAATGCATCTTGCGAGTTCTTCGTACCACGCTCCCGTTTTGCATGATGACCTCCGCCCGCGGTTGCAGGGGGAGATATCTTCTCCGAAGTGCAAGGGGAAAGGGAATTGACCACTGACCTCGATAAGGTTGCTGCTTTGCGGCGGCGGAGCTCTGAAACGTCGCCAGCATCGGCTTTGACCAGCGCTGGATGGCGTCCTTGAACACTCTGATACAAGGGATTGTCGGGATGCTTCAAACTTCGATGCAGGGCTGGCAGTGACTCCGCAGGCCAGGTGGTACGCTTCTCTAATCGTCGTTGCAATTCAGGATATTCACGATGAAATCCTTCTCAGCCCTATTACAGCTATTGATAGCAGGTGGCGCACTCACCATCGGCAGCATTCAGTCGGCAACTTCCCAAACCGCGGTGTCGCCGCAGAACATGAGAGTTGTCGGTGAGGTCGATACCCGCTTCGTCTCCTACAATGTGGAGGCTGTCGAGGTGACCGGCGGGCGCTTTTGGGCGCCATACAAGTCCTCGGCAGAAAAATCTGCTACTGGCTCCGACACGCATTCCGGAAACCAGCCTGGCGGCCTCGATAGCAGCCTTTTCCAATACCGATCGCCTATCGATCTCTCCAACCCGAGACTCCGCAAACTCACTGCCGCGCTCGGTCCAGCCTACGTCCGCGTTAGCGGCACCTGGCGCAACGCCACCTATTTCCAGAACAACGACGATCCGCCGCTGAAGAATCCGCCCGAAGGCTTTAATGGCGTCCTTACGCGCTCGGAGTGGAAGGGTGTAGTCGATTTCGCAAAGGCCGTGAATGCCGACATTGTTTCCTCTGTCGCGACGAGCGCGGGAACTCGTGATGCGAACGGCGTTTGGACCTCCGTGCAAGCCAAACCCTGGTTCGACTACACGAAACAAATCGGCGGTCACATAGCGGCGATGGAGTTTATGAACGAGCCCACGCTGCTCAGTTTCGGCGGTGCGCCGAAAGGTTATGACGCCGTTAGCTTCGGCAGGGACGCAAAGATCTTCGAAGCGTTCCTGCGTCGCGAGTCACCCGGGACAATCTACCTGGGTCCGGGCAGCGCGGCCGAGGGGCTTCCACTTCCGTTGATGCCGGGCGGACGGCGCTTCGAGATTGTTTCTACCGACGATTTGATGAAGGCGACCGGCCCGATCTTCGACGCTTTCTCCTACCACTTCTATTCCATGCCCTCGCATCGCTGCCTGGCACAGAGCGGCGCCGACCCGAAACAGGTGCTCACCCCTGAGTGGCTGGATCGCGACCTGACCGTCTACAACTTCTATGCGAAGGAGCGTGACGCATATCTGCCGGGCAAGAATCTCTGGCTCACCGAGACTGGTGAAGGATCATGCGGCGGGGATACCTGGGCTGCCGAATTCGCCGACAGCTTCCGTCTGCTGGACCAGTTTGGCAGCCTCGCACAAAAGAGCGTGAAGAACATCATGTACAACACGCTTGCAAGCAGCGACTACGGCATGCTCAACGAAGAAACTCTGGAGCCGCGGCCAAACTATTGGGCCGCCCTTCTGTGGAAGCGCACGATGGGAACCCGGTCGCTGGACCCCGGGGTTGTGCCCGCAAAGAATGTCCGCATCTACGCGCAATGCATGAAAGATTCAAACGGCGGCGTGACTCTCATGGTTCTTAACATGGACAAAACTTCAGAAGCATTGCTCAAACTGCCGGTAGCCGGAGAACGGTACAGCCTTTCGTCGACTGATATTTTCGGCCAAACCGTGCTACTCAATGGCAAGGAATTGAGGGCAGGCCCGGATGGAACGGTTCCGCCGATCCATGGAGAAGCATCGAAGCCGGGCACAACCATGTTCCCGCCCTTGACCATTACATTCGTCGAGATGCCCTCGGCAGGCAATCAACAGTGCCTCCGGTGAGGCGAAACACGGAAAGTCAGTCGTTTCCGCCTGAAGAATGACTCTGCCTGTTAACAAGAGTCAAACCAAAGGTACCTGTCCGGGAAGCCGACTATTTGATCAAGTGACAATTCCAACACGCCGCGTGACCCGATCGACGTTCCGAATCGAGTCTTTGGGCTTTACTGGATACGCACCAACTTCACTTTCAACATGCCGACTTTAGTTTTGGGTAGGCCTGATTCAAACAATTCATCGCCATTGATTCTGCGACCGGCAATCCACTTTCCATTTTCATAACGCCCTTCGTCCTTGGAGGCGATAATGACCTTTCCGGGACTTGAATCAATCGTGAAAGCGGGATCCCCATTCGCACCGATGAAGAGAAATTCATCGGGCGCTGTGTTGACCACAATGGCGAAGGGTCTCTTGTCACTCGGCATTGCACGAGACGCTGAAGAAACGCCCGCTCCGAGCTCCGCCTCCGAGTCGGGCTTGGGAGCCGGTGCACCAAACCCCATAGCCGGTGAAAGCGTGATTTTATAACCGCCCAGGGACACAGGTTCGGACTTCTCGCCGTCGATGACCAGAATGCCATTCACCTTACCTGCTGCCTGCCACTCAGCCAATTGGGGAAGCATTGGGGAAAGTAGCTTGTATGCCTGCGCCACCTGTCCATCTGAGCTCAGATCTTCAACTCCGAAGGGCGACCAGCCCAGGGCAGAGTGATGACCGAGAGCCCAGAAGAGATTTCCCACCTGGTCACGGGCCTCTGGAATGAACAATGGATTCCCGGATCGGACATAGAGCGCACATGTCCCCCTGAAGTCCGGTACGTAGATGTCGGGAGCGAACAAATCGATCGAGGGAGCGGCGGCCCGGTAAATGTCCATCACGCGGGCTACCGGCCCACCGCTTGGCCATTGCCCGGGCAGCTCCGCCTTCGGCTGAGGGCCGAGCCACGCATTCACATACATCGGTATAGTCAACTGAGCCTTCCCCTCCTTCGCGACCTCGTTGACATACCGCCCCAAGTAATAGGCCATGAAGACCTCATCAGCCCACTCATTCTCGCCGAAGACTTCCTTCCAGCTACCTTTCGTTTTGTAACCGTTCTTTCCCCAGACCTCCTGCATTTCGGGCGATAGGGTGTCTTTGTGTTTTGTGAGGTAATCCATCAAGTCTGCTGGAACCGGTCCAGCCCATGCCACTTCCGCCATAGGAGAACGGTCGCGGCTGTCACCCACGCTGCCGATCTCGTTCTCAACCTGCATCATGATGACCGTATGCTGAGGGTCGACATCGTTGATATGCCGCATCAATGCAGCGAAGGCCCTTGCGTCGGCCTTAACCGTATTCGTGCCAAACGGACTCAGCGGCCCCGTGCCTTGTTGTTCCATGTACCTGGCCAGAAAGGAACCTATTCCGCCATCCGGCCTCACCTTGAGGACCATCGGCGGGAAGCGCTTTGGGTCCCCCTTGACCCAGTCCGGAGGATAGCTCGAACCCGCATTCTTCCAGGTTGCGAACCAGATCAGCACGAGCCGCATATTTCGCTGTCGTGCCTGGTTGATTTGGTCGTCAACGAGAGAGAAATCAAACTTGCCCTCTTTTGGCTCGACCAATTCCCAGCTAGCGGCGCCGATCACCGTGTTGAGGTGAAGAGTGGCGAGCTTGTCCCATATCGGTCGCATGTACTCGATGCTCGATGGGCTTGAGTTATGCAATTCACCTGAGAGCATGATGAACGGCTTGTCGTCGACGAAGAATTGTTTGACCGCGCCACTCTGGCGGATCTGCGGCAAGGGAGCCGTTTGCGCTTCGCAGGTCACAGCGGCGCATAGAAATAGAGAAATCACGAACTTCATGTAAGCGACCCTCGGTGAGTGATTTGCCGATTGATTATCCGTGGTCTGATGCTTTACATGACCGTGACTTGCAAACGAATCATGTACCGTTCAGATCCGCGTGATCACGCGGCTTTGGACGCCACTTAATATGGTGGCGACGACCTCCTCAGCGTATAGCCGACGGCTGCTAAACGGAAACTTTTGTGCCGTGATCAGCAAGGACGCTGCCCCATGAGCGGCTGTCCACAACACTGTGCTCACAGCGAACGCCTCGCCTTGAAGCACACCGGCCTTGATTGCGGTTTCCACGCACTTGAATAACGCTCCGAAGGCCGGATTTCGCTCCTGCAAATCCTCGCGGCTCAGCTCCAGTCGTCCGAGAGTTTCGACCGATAGGAACAGAATCCTGTACTCGTTGGGGTTTTCCTCGGCATATGCAATGTAGTCCTGCAGTATCTTCCTGAGCGCGGTGTGGTTCCGACATTGCTTCTCTTTCATCAGCCGTTTGGGTTCAATGCGATCCTCGGGCTGATCGCATTAGCAGGCATCCTGATGCGTAATACGCTGATCCTGATCGGTCAAATCAAGACGAATCAGGAGGAAGGACTTGACAGTTATCACGCTGTCGTAGAGGCGACGGTACAGAGATCACGCCCGGTAATCCTTACCGCTCTTGCAGCCGTGTTGGCCTTCATCCCTCTGACCTTCTCAGTCTTCTGGGGGTCGATGGCATACACACTGATTGGAGGGACTGCCGTGGGTACGGTGCTGACCCTGTTATTCCTGCCTGCACTGTATCAATCTGGTTTGGAGTAAAACCGGCAGCAGTCCCGAGCGATGAGGAGCAGGCAGTGCTGGCGCATTCATAGCCGGAAGAAGGGTAGATCGCCAATCACGTAACTTCAGAGACACCAAGGTTCGAACTTAACTTCAAGCGAAACGCCCAAAAGGAATTTTATGATTCTCAGTGGTCGCACCATCCTGATCACCGGAGGCTCCGCCGGCATCGGCCTTGCTTTCGCGCTCAAATTCGTCGAACTCGGTAACACGGTAATCGTGACTGGTCGGCACGAGTCAGTACTGGACGAGGTAAAGAAGAGGCACCCGAAGCTCCACACTATCCAGAGCGACGTCGCAGATCCCGCACAAATCGCTACGCTCGCGACGCGTGTGAAAATCGAATTTCCCAAGCTCGATGTGCTCATGAACAATGCGGGCATCATGCTCCACAGGAACCTCACGGCGCCGACGGCTGACCTCGCTGGGTTAATGACGGAGATGAATGTCAACCTAGGCGGTGTAGTTATCATGACTTCTGCGTTCATCGACATTCTCAGGGCAAATAAGGGTACCGTGATCAATACATCCTCGGCCCTCGCGTTCGTGCCGTTGCCTTCTGCGCCAATCTACAGCGCCACCAAAGCGGCGATTCACTCCTATACCCAGTCGCTGCGGTTTCAATTGGAGGAAACCGGCGTGGAGGTTATCGAACTCATGCCGCCCGCGGTAAAGACCGACTTGGCGGTAGACATTGCCGAGGGCGGCGGCATCACTCTGATGACGACCGAGGAGTGGTCAAGCAATCCTTTGCGTCCCTCAAGACGGGTGTCATCGAGATCCGTCCAGGGCAGGCAAAACTGCTCGCATTCATGCGCCGCCTCGCCCCCGGTTTCATCAACAGGCAGCTCTGGAAGGCCTCTAAGAAGCTGGTGCCGCTTGTGGTCGGATAGGTCATGAAGGCAGTCATTCTCGATCACTATGGAAAAAAATCACGGCACATGAAATCCTTCCACTCTTTAAGCAAGAACTCGAAATGCCTCGATCAGGAAGTATTCGTCTCTTGCTCCGGCAGTCCCCGAATCTCCCGGGTGGGTCGTCAATGGGCCCATTATCGCCAAGCACGCAGCGAGGAATCTGTTGTTCTGCGTGGGTTGCGAAAACACACCGCTGAGGTTGGAGCTAAACTCATATTGTGACACCACATCCATCATGGAATGAGAGTTACGCCTCAGGACAATTGCCTTGGGACATTGGACAGCCAGAGCCTCTGCTCGTCGAGTTCGTCACTTCAGGCGGTGTGTCGCCGGCTCCTACGCTTGAGATCGGCGCCGGTACTGGCACGAATGCAATTTGGCTGGCCGAACGCGGTTTCGACGTAGTCGGAGTGGATGTTTCGCCGCTCGCCGTCGAAAGAGCCCACGCCAAAATGGAGGAACGCGCCCTGCGCTGCCGCTTCGCTGCATTGGACTTTTAACTGCGCCCCCACCCGGCGGTCCATTCCAGTTCGTCTTCGATCGCGGCTGCTTTCATGTCTTTGATGAAACAGACGAGAGACAGCGATTCGCGACACAAGTTGTTGCTGCACTGGCGCCGGGCGGATTGTGGCTCAGCATTATCGGGAGCACCGAAGGTCCGCCGCGCGAGGTCGGTCCGCCGCGCCGCTCGGCACGCGAGGTCACTCTCGCCATAGAGCCTGTGCTGGAGATCGTGGAGTTGCGGTCAGCTGAGTTCCGTGCTCACGGCGCAAAAGCGTGGTTTTGCCTTTCACGTCGACGCACGATACCGGCGCATGTTAGCTGAGGCGGAACATGAGTCTTGTTTTCATTACCGGCAGCACGGATGGGCTCGGCTCTGCTGCAGCCCGAGCCCTCATCCAAGACGGCCATGAAGTCGTCCTGCACGCTCGATCGACAGCCAGGGCTACTGCCATTGCGGATCATGTTCCTCGATCTCGAGGTGTCGTGATTGGAGATCTCAGCAGTTCCGCTGATACACAGAAGCTGGCCGAACAGGTGAAGGCGGTCGGTCGGATGGATGCGGTCATCCATAACGCGGGCGTCTACCGCGTACCGACGCGGAGTGCGACTCCCGAAGGTCACGCGATAACTCTCGCGGTGAACACGCTAGCTCCGTACATCCTTACAGCTGAGATCGCGCGCCCTAGCCGATTGATCTATCTCAGCAGTGGTATGCATCGCAGCGGAAGTCCTTCACTCCGGGACGTGGACTGGGTGGACCAGCGCTGGGATGAAACGCAGGCTTACTGCGATAGCAAGCTCCTTGTCACGGCCCTCGCATTTGCAGTTGCTCGGCTTTGGCCGGATGTCCTGAGCGATGCCGTCGATCCGGGATGGGTTCCAACGAAGATGGGCGGCGCTGGCGCGACAGACGACCTTGAAATGGGTCACCAGACGCAGACATGGCTGGCCGTCAGTGACGATCCCCCTGTTGCCGTTAGTGGACGATACTGGCATCACCGACAGTGCAAACCCCTGCCGCCGTTGTAGCCGATACTGGCTTCCAGGATCAGCTCATCGATACACTCGCCAAATTGACCGGGGTGAAACTGCTCTAGTCCGACTAAGCCAGGGACTCCTCAGCGTGGAGCGGTGAATAAGATTGAAGCCCAACTCTCGCTCG
>CAYVSQ010000086.1:0-6707 GCA_964453815.1 uncultured Acidobacteriaceae bacterium
ACAATATTTCGCTGGAGATCGAACTGCATACGCCGGTAGCCATGGAGAAGGGTCTGCGGTTTGCCATCCGCGAAGGCGGACGCACCGTAGGCGCAGGCACCATCACCGACATCATTCAGTGACGCTGGTAAGACGGTCGGCGAAAGTCGGTCAGCTAAGAAGCGGTTAGCTGAAGAGCGCAAGTTAGTGGTTTTGCCGGGGGTTGATTGGAAAATTGCCCCTCAGCTGCTAGAAAGTCAAGTTTTTGATTGCCAGGGCAGGAGTCCCGTCAATCGGTTAGGATAAAGAGATGCGCGAAATTGTGACGTTACAGTGTCCCGTGTGCAAAGAGCGGAATTACTCGACGACGAAGAACAAAAAGACGACCACAGGCCGTCTGGAATTCTCGAAGTTCTGTAATCGTTGCCGCAAGCACACAGCACATAAGGAAACGAAGTAGAGCGGGCCGGCGGGGCGATTGCGCCTCGCGGCGCTGTCCTGGGCATTGAGGGTGAATGGCGGAGCGAGCGCCGGATAGAGCAAGCAAAGCCAGAGAGGGCGAGAGCAGTTTCACCACGAAGGCTCTCGAATACAGGGGCGTAAGCTCAACGGTTAAACTGTCGGTCTCCAAAACCGAACTTGGGGGTTCGAATCCCTCCGCCCCTGCCAGACTTGATGTGGCAAGAGCAGTTGAGCGGTAACTGGAATACGAAGTTAAGGAATGGCTCCGAGCCGTTCCCGCAAAGAAGGATTTTATGGCAAAGGCAATCACAGTACCGGAGAAAGATCGCACGCAGCAGGGCCTCGGCCGGGTAACGGGGTTTTTCAACCGCACCCGCGATTTCCTGAAGGACGTGCGCGGCGAGATGCGCAAGGTGGTTACACCCACGCGCGCCGAAGTGCGTGCCACCACTACCGTGGTGATCGTTACGGTATTCGCCTTTGCGGCGTTCTTCTATGTAGTGGATTCAGCGCTCGACCAGGTGCTGCGGGCGTTATTGCACTCATTGGGGAGTGCCCAGTAAGGGAGTGCGAAGAGGATGTTGATGGCGGAAGAAATACAAGACGGCAACACCGGTGAAGCGCCCGAAGCTCTCGGGCCGTCGGCGAACGAGCGCTTCAAGTGGTACATCATCCACGCCTATTCGGGCTTCGAGCGCAAGGTGCGCGAGTCGCTTGATAGCCGTATTCAGGCCTTTGGCCTGCAGAACAAGATCGGCCGAGTGATGATTCCGACCGAGCCGGTTACGGAGATTGTCAACGGCAAGAAACGCACCGTCGAGCGTGTCTTCCTGCCCGGTTACGTTCTCGTCGAGATGGATCTCGACAACGATCTGTGGCATGTGATCAAGAACACCCCTCGGGTCACAGGCTTCCTTGGAACCGGCGATAAGCCGGTCGCGTTGAGCGAAGAAGAAGTCAGCTCGATTCTCTTCCGCAGCGAAACGTCCAAGGACAAGCCGCGGCTCAAGATCAAGTTCGAGAAGAATGAGTCGGTGCGCATCACCGAAGGGCCCTTCGCAAACTTCAACGGCATTGTCGATGAGGTCAACGAAGACCGTGAAACGATCAAAGTCATGGTCACGATCTTCGGACGCTCGACTCCGGTGGAGCTCGAATTTGGCAAGGTTGAGAAGGTCGAGCAGTAGGAACACTTTCGCGTTGGACTATTCGCGCGCAAACAGAACTCATGTAGCAAAAGAATTTGGCTAAGAGCTATTAGCTGAAAGCTGATAGCTGCCGTAAAGAAAGGTTTTCAGCAATGCCTCCGACAAAGAAAGTACAGACTCAGGTAAAACTCCAGATCGAAGCCGGCAAGGCCACCCCTGCGCCTCCAGTTGGTCCGGCCCTTGGCCAGGCCCAAGTCAACATCATGGAGTTCTGCAAGCAGTTCAACGCCCGCACGCAGAACAAGGAAATGGCCGGCCTCATCATTCCGGTCGTGATCACCGTCTACGTCGATCGCACCTTCACTTTCATCACCAAGACTCCTCCCGCAGCCGTCCTGCTCAAGAAGGCAGCCGGTCTGGCCAAGGGTTCGGGAGTGCCCAACAAGACCAAAGTGGGCACGGTGAGCGAAGCTCAGGTGCACGATATCGCCAAGCAGAAGATGCCCGATCTCAACGCGGCTTCGGTCGAAGCCGCGGTCAAGAGCATCAAGGGCACGGCGCGCTCGATGGGGATTGACGTCGTAGCGTAAGGGCAGTCATAAGCATTTCCCTCGGAAACGCCGGGGGAATGTGGCATACTAAAAACTGCGCCTTCTAGCAAGGCGCAGTAACACACACCACGGCCAGCAGGCAGCAGCGACTGAGCGGTGGGAGACGAGGAAGCATGTCGAGGAAAATCAGCAAGAATGTCGCGAAGGCACGCGCGGCTGTTGAAAAGCGCCCCTACGCACTCCAGGACGCGGTTCCGCTCCTGCAAAAAGTTAAATTCGCAAAGTTTGATGAGACGGTCGATCTGACGCTGCGTCTGGGCGTCGATCCCAAGCATGCCGACCAGATGGTTCGCGGTACTGTCGTCCTGCCGCACGGCCTGGGCAAGACCAAACGCGTGGCGGTTATCACGTCGGGCGACCGCCTGAAGGAAGCCGAGGCAGCGGGAGCCGAGTTTGTCGGCGGCGAAGATCTGGTCGAGAAAATTCAGAAGGAAAGCTGGACCGATTTCGACGCGCTGATCGCCACGCCCGACATGATGAAGTCCGTCGGACGCCTGGGCAAAGTCCTCGGTCCTCGCGGACTGATGCCGAACCCGAAGACCGGCACGGTGACCAGCGATGTCGCCGCGGCTGTCCGGGAAATCAAGGCCGGCAAGATCGAGTTCCGCACCGACAAGACAGCTCTTGTACACGTTCCCGTTGGCAAGCTTTCGTTCACTCCCGAGAAACTGGTTGAGAACGCGCAGACGGTTATCTCGAGCGTGGTTCGCGCCAAGCCTTCAGCGGCCAAGGGCAAGTACATCCGGGGCATCACCCTCAGTTCGACTATGGGTCCAGGAATTCCGCTTGATAGCTCGATTGCTGACTTAGCGGCCAAGGCGTAAAAATTCAGCTTCCAGCTGTCAGTCCTAGCCGCCAGGCAGCGAAAGAAGCAATTTTTGAGTGTGATTTTTCAGCTAACGGCTAGTAGCTAGAAGCTAGAGGCTTTTTATGGCATTAACCAAAGCAAAAAAGGCAGAGAAGGTCGAGCAGCTCGCAAAAGAACTCGAGGGTTCGACCAGCGCCATTGTCGGTACCTTCGCGAAACTCACGGTTTCGCAGGATTTTGAGCTGCGCAAGACGGTTCGCGCGGCGGGTGGCCGTTATCGCGTACTGAAGAACAAGCTCGCAGCCCGCGCCTCCAAGGGTTCGCAGATCGAAGCCGCCCTGCAGGGTCTCAAAGGCGTCTCCTCGGTGGCCTACACCAGTGGCGATCCGGTCGCGCTGGCGAAGGCTCTCTCGACCTGGGTGGCCGAGAACGCGGAGTTCACCTTCAAGCTCGGTATCGTTGATGGCAAGGTTATCGATGTACAAGAGGTAAAGGCCTTGGCGACCATGCCGGGCAAGGAAGAGCTCTTCGCGAAGCTCCTCTTCCTCATCAATTCTCCGGCGCAGCGTCTGGCGACGGTCATTAATGCAACCGGTCGCGACCTGGCAGTGGTCATCAACCAGGCGGTCGAGCAGAACAAGTTTACGGGCGCGCAGGCTTCGGCGGCAACGCAGGTAGTTGAGCAACCAACGGTGGCGGAAGCCGCTGCGGTCGTAGAGCCAGCTCCTGTAGCCGACGCTGCCCCCGCGGTCGAAGAGCCGGTCGCGTCGGAAGTTTCAGACGGAGAAGCAGCCGTCAGCGAATAGCAGGATGCTATTGGCTAAGTGTTGGGAAGTTTCAGCCGTGAGCAGGCTTGAGGGGTGCTGGGTCTGGGCACATCGGAAACCTCAGGACGGCGAGCGGCAACCGGAACATCGATAAGCTGAAAGGCTGAGGCGCTCCGGCGGGCAACATAAAAATTTAGTAACAGTGGAGAAAAATCATGGCGGATTTACAGCAATTGGAAGATCAGATCGTTGGACTGAGCCTGCTGGATGCGGCAGCTCTGGTAAAGAAGCTCGAAGAGCGTCTTGGCGTTTCGGCGGCAGCGGCGGCTCCGGTCGTCGTGGCCGGTGGTGCGGGTGCGGGCGCGGCGGCTCCTGCGGCAGTGGAGCAGACCGAGTTCACCGTTATCCTTAAGGATGCCGGCGCGAACAAAATCAGCACCATCAAGGCCGTTCGCGAAGTTACCGCGCTCGGATTGAAGGAAGCCAAGGACCTGGTCGACGGCGCTCCCAAACCTCTGAAGGAAGGCGTCAGCAAGGAAGACGCTGAGGCCATCAAGAAGAAGTTTGACGGCGTCGCGACTGTTGAAATCAAGTAACTTGAAGATCCTGCTGAGCTTTTGGGCGGGGTTGGGCCTTCCCTGAAGCCCGGATCGGTCTATATCTGGCCGGATTGGACGCCTAGGCGGAAGCAGGTCCCGCTTCGAGCAGAGAGGGCAAGTTGCATGCCAAACCGGAATGCGCTACTCTTGTAGAGGTGCGTTCCGGTCGGCTTTCTCTTGTGGCTACTCTTTTGGTAGACAGTTTTCTGGGTTCGGTAAACCGGACGCGGTCTTTGCGTTTTAACTCCGACAACTCGCGACAGGACAGAACATGGACAAGCTCATGTGTAATTGAGCTTGGCAGTCTGCGCTAGATTTCGAGAGCATCGTTATTCAAGTTCCTCCGGTAGATATTCATACCGGCGTATCAACAGGATAATCGGCGGGCCTGTGGATATGATTTGCGATCGGCTGTAAGGTGGCGAACACGCAGTATTGTAAGCAGCGGGAATCAAACATTCTGTCTATACTCAGTGCACAATTCGGTTGTCGCGCTCGTGGGACGTTTTGTCTCAGCGAGCCTTTCGCCGTTTTATCGACAGATCTTTCCCTGCGTTTAAGTGTATCGCGCTCCTTTCGTCCCGATCCCGCCAGACAATTCGCGTTGTCGACCTCTTAGGTCGGCAACTACCCCCCTGGGACGCTGGCCTGTCCCAAGGGGTTGTCTTAAGCAAAACGGAAGCCTACGCCCACGTGGCCTTTCGTGCAAGCAAAAAACCGTCGGCATTGCAGGTCTTTATTGCCGGGCGTAACGAAAGAAGCGCGATGTTTTCTCCGAACGAGGCGGAGCGAACACGAATCGCGTGAAAGATGCAACACCAAGGGATGCCGCGTGACTCGGGCGGTGTCTTTTCTTCCGGCGTACATTGCCGGAGCCTCGTGTCGACGAGTCTTGAGGAGTGAAGCATGCCAAACGAGAACCGCGCCATTCGCAGCCGTCTCGATTTTTCCAAAATTCCTACTTCGATCCAGATCCCTAACCTTATTGAAGTTCAGCGCCGCTCCTATGAACGCTTCCTGCAGATGGACAAGCTGCCTTCGGAGCGTGAAGACAACGGTCTGCAGTCTGTCTTCGTTTCCGTATTCCCCATCACCGATTTCCGCAACATCTCGCAGCTCGATTTCGTCGATTATTCGATCGGCAACTGGGAGTGCAAGTGCGGCCACCTGAAGGGTCTGCATCACCTGCGCACTTCGTGCGTGAACTGCGGCAACATGGTGATCACCGATCCGTTCCATCCTGGCGATGTGCTCTGCTCGAAGTGCGGCACCTATAACAAGAACACGCCCGACTTCTGCAACAAGTGCGGCGACCCTGTAGGTTTGCAGCTCAAGTACGACCAGGCTGAGTGCGAAGAGCGCGGCATGACCTATTCGGCTCCGCTCAAGGTCACCGTGCGGCTGACCATCTACGACAAGGACCCCGAGACCGGCGCAAAATCGATTCGCGACATCAAGGAACAGGAAGTCTTTTTCGGCGACATTCCGCTGATGACGCAGAATGGCACGTTCATCGTGAATGGAACGGAACGTGTGATTGTGTCCCAGCTGCATCGTTCCCCCGGAGTCTTCTTTGAGACCGCGAACAACCGGACCTACTTCCTCGGCAAAATCATTCCTTACCGCGGCTCGTGGGTGGAGTTTGAATTCGATCAGAAGAACACGCTCTATGTTCGCATCGACCGCAAGCGCAAGTTCCTGGGCACCATCTTCCTGCGCGCACTCGGTTTGCGTGCCGACGATGAAATCCTCAAGACCTTCTATACCGTCGACAAGATCGCGGTGAAGGACGGCAAGCTCTTCTGGACTATCGACGAGAATGCCGAGAAGGTAACGCACTTGCTAGGCGCAAAGCCAGCGCACGCCATCGTCCACAAGGGCGAGGAAATCGCTCACTCCGGCCGAAAGGTCACGCCCTCGATTCTGAAGGCGCTGCGCCACGCCAAGATCTCCGAAGTTGAGATCGAGGCGGCCGAGCTAGATGGCGCCGTCACTGCTTCCGATGTGGTTGACACCACTACCGGCGAGGTCCTGGTCGAAGCAAACATCGAACTCACTCCCGACAAGCTCCATAAGATCGTCGAGAGCGGCGTCACGTCGGTCGAACTCTTTTTCCCTGAGCGCGACGACGTGGGCAACATCATCACCAATACTCTGCGCCGCGACTCTGTCCGGAAACCGGAGGAAGCGCTCATCGAGATCTATCGCAAGCTCCGCCCGGGCGATCCGCCGACTCTGGACACTGCGACGGCGCTCTTCGAAGGCATGTTCTTCGATCCGCGCAAGTACGATTTCTCGCGCGTGGGCCGTCTCAAGTTCAACATCAAGCTCCA
>CAYVSQ010000087.1:0-3807 GCA_964453815.1 uncultured Acidobacteriaceae bacterium
ATCATCCGACCTCCGCATTCGCGCTGGTCATGGGCGTCACGACGCTGTTGGTGACCCTGATGCACGGAATAGAGGCGGGGATTTGGGCAGGTGCTTATCGGCTGCTCGACGCTATACGTGACAACAAGTCTGCGATGCTCCATTCCCTGAATGCGATGATGAGTTACGGGCACGAGAATCTGGCTTTGGCAGGGCACTGGAAGCTCATGGGAGCAATTGAGGCCCTGAATGGATGGCTGCTATTCGCGCTGACCACCGCTTTTCTGTTTGGCATGATCGAGAAAGTCAGGTCGTCACTCGGCAGCGGAAGACACCGGTAGCCTTACAATCCGCGGACGACTACAGTCGGAGCCGTGGCCTGCTGCTCCAGCATGCGGCGCTTCAAGGTTTCGTAGATAGGCTCGCTCTTGAGCAGCATCGCAACCACCATGGCCATCAGCGAAGCACCTAGCAAGCTGAGAGTCAGGTCGCCGCGGCCGGTCATTTCTACCGTAAGCACGATTCCTGTCAACGGTGCGCGAACGCTGGCCGAGAACAGCGCCGCCATTCCAATCACCGCAAAGGCAATAGGTGAGACACCGGGGTGAGGCGCGAAGTGATTCAGGACTCCGGCAAAAAGCGCGCCCGAGGAAGCGCCCAACACCAGGAGTGGGGCAAAGATACCGCCCGGCACACCTGCGGCATAGGACCACGGGCCCAGGAGAAAGCGCGCGAGAAATATTGTCAGCAGACCCACGAGCGCATAGCGATCAGCGAGTATGGACTGCGTCAGCATGTCGCCGCCTCCGACCATAGCCGGTACAAACCATGCAGCGAGTCCCACCGTGGCCCCTATGATGGCCGCGCGGTGTATCGACGAGAGGCTGGGTAAGCGGTCCGCAAAACGAAGCAGGCCCACGGTGCAGGCGTTATAGACAGCGCCAACAACGCCCAGCAATGTGCCAAGAACAAGAAATGGGCCAACCCTCCAGATCTGGGTCGGGCTGACCTGCATTACCGTGAAATCCAGGGCGTTGCCCAACATCAATCGCATGATCCACACGGCGACCAGAGCAGCAGTCAGCGTGGCTACCATGAGCCAGGGTGTAAAACTACTGGTCAGTTCTTCGAAGACGAAGATGGACCCACCGATAGGAGCGTTGAAGGCGACAGCGAGTCCTGCGCCGGCGCCTGCAGCTTCAATAGCCCTCACGTCTTCGTCGTCTTTTATGAGAAAGTGCGAGATCAATCGGCTAAGCGAGGCGCCCATCTGCACGGTCGGGCCCTCGCGACCGAGCGCAAGGCCGGAGCCCATGGCGAGCAGGCCGCCGAAAAACTTGACGGGAACGACGGCAGGAGGGGGCGACGTCGCCTCGCCGCTGAAAACGGCTTCTACCCGTTGTATGCCGCTGCCCTCTGCCGTGGGCGCAATCCGAACCACAAGGATGCGCGCCACAGCGGCGCCCACGAGTCCCAGCGCGACCGGCGCCAGCCAGCCAATGTGGGGCCACCTGTGTGCCCATGTGATGAGCACGCCACGCCAGCTATCGGCAGCGATCAGTAAGTAGCGGAATGCGCCGCCGACTAATCCGACAAGGGCGCCCGCTAGGATGCTGGCAGTTGAGATGCGGATTACACGCGAATTCAGGAACGTCATGAGAGAAAAGTAGTCGCCAATCCACAGTTGTCAATTTCTGCACGAGACGAGCGATCCCTCCTTTTCTGCGTCCGACTCTAACATGAACCCCTTCGCGGCAGTCTGTAATGCGATCTTGATCTGGCGATTCTCCCTCGTCGCTTTTCGCTCCAATGAGAGGAACTTTTCCCGAGAATCATACAAGCATGCGGTGCGACTGAATGGAGAGGACAACCACCTCTCGACCCTTTCGAGCAACCACGCAAATCGCTCCTGGATTGTTGACAAAGACATGTCCCCGAATGCCGATCCTGAATTGCGTCGTAGTGCACAAAAAACGAAGCGGTCTCAACCGCCCGACTTTGCGGGCAATTCGATTTCGCACGGGTCTTGCTGAACTAGGATGTGAGGATGGATGGTATTGGCATACCAATTTTGGGAGCGTTTGTCAGCTTCGTTCTGTTCCTCCTTTGCTTGGCAGTCCCACGGCTGAGAGGGCTATCAATGGCTGCGCTCACTTCTCCGTTTATTTCGGGCATTGTGCTCCTTCTCGGCGGCTTTATTTGGCAGACATGAATCCCGCCAGAGAATACGGTGCAGCCTACATCCCAACCGAAAAAAGCACGATCCCACCAGGCTCGACTTTCTGCTCCTATTCCTATCCGTAGGAGGAGCGTTCGTCGAACCGGTCATGTTGGCTTTACCGTACAGAAATTCGCAGGAAGGATTCTGGGCGGATTCTCCTCGCCTAGCTCGGGCAGACCGAACTGAACCTATTCTGGAGCGTGAGATTTCGACCCAAATTTGGGACTATTGGCTGGCTCTACGTCTGAGTGGCGTGCGTCGCCGATATTCTTAAAAGAAGTGGTTTGCGCTAACAACAGACGCCACGCGCCAAGGTAGTTTCGTACGGTCGATAGTTGCCGAAAAAACAGGGTACCGCCTGCGTGCTCAATCCAAAGTCGAGGTGCGCCAAGTTTCTCTGTCTCAACTGTTATCAAAAAACGCGGAGTACGAATGGATAAGAACGCAAACTCGGGTGTACAGTCTTGGCACGCTGTTTGGTGAAACCGATTTGTCGCTCAATTCATAAGGAGACCAATGACGAGCGTGAATCGCAGGGAGTTCGTTCAGACCACCAGTTTAGCGGCGCTCGGTACGGCCATGACAGGCAAGCTGTCCGCCATCTCGCAGGCAGCAACAACACCCACGGATTCCTTTGACGTAGAACAGGCTTTTGCTGTGTTCATGAAGGATCTTGGCCAGAATCCCTCCGATGGCGGAGGCACAGTTACGTTCACGGGAAAGGATCCGATTATGCGCAGCCACTTCCGCATCGGGGCGTGTATGGCCATTCCGGCGATGGCGGCGGGCGTCGGCGCGGCGGCAATCTGGAAGGAGCGCACAGGCGGTGGACAGGACGCGAAGATCGATCTGCGCGAAGCGATCTACAACATCAATCCCGCCATCGGGATCATCATGCAGAAGAAGAGGGTATTTGGTCTGTTTGACCCGGATGACCCGATCCCGAAACCTTCACCTTCGTGCCTACCCTCAACGGCCTGTTTTTCCAGGCGCCCCTGTTGTTCGACACTCCACTCTCCTTCGCCATCCTTCCGACAAAGGACGACCGATGGGTAACGCCGAGCATCATATACCCTCACCTTTTGGAGGGCTTCTGTAGCGCCATCAACTCTGCCCCCAACTCTGAGGCTATTACCAAGACCGTCAAGCAGTGGAATTCCAAGGAGCTTGACGATCTTGTAGCCAGCAAGGGAATGGTGATGGGTTTGCACCGAACTGCCGAGGAATGGGCACAGCACCCGGAGGGCCAGCATCTCGCCAAGATTCCGGCGATCGAAGTCATCAAGATCAATGACACCGATCCTATCCCCTTCAAGCCCAATCCGGTGCAACCGCTCTCCGGGATCAAGGCTTTGGCGTGCACGCATGTCATCGCCAGTAGTGTTGCGGCGCGCACGCTTGCAGAAAACGGTGCGGAAATCCTGCACATTGCGCGCGATCAATCGTTCGAGCACGAACTCTTCTCGACTGCCTGCACTGTCGGCATGCGTTCGAGCTTCGTGGATCTGAGAAATCCGGCTCAGAGCAAAGGGCGTTTGCGGTTGAACCGGATCGATTATTCGACGGAGATGGCGGCGACCTCGTAATCTTCGACATGGGGTATGGTG
>CAYVSQ010000088.1:0-3404 GCA_964453815.1 uncultured Acidobacteriaceae bacterium
ATTGAAGAATTGTGTGTGCAATTAAAACACTCCGAAATCTCAAAATCCAAAGGGAGAACTGATGAATAGCACACATGCATTACGGAGAGGAAAGAAGGACACAAACACACAACTCTCTCACTTCGAGCCACGACCACACCACTTACACACACCTCTCACTAACAAACAAAAGGTACCCCCACACGGATACCCCACAGACGCACCAGACACAAAGCCCGCAACCGCCATACCAGACATGCTACTGACACAACTGCTGGCAGACGCGCCGGTGACAGAACTGGCCGAGACGGTCGCCGACACAGGCGAGGCGGGCACGAAAGGTGGGATGAGTGGGGCCAAGCTTGCCCCTCGAACGGACTCTGAGGCTACTTTCGACAAGCCTGAGGGGAGGGCTGGGGCTGGGGGGCCTGCAACGGGAGGGGACTCACGCGGGGACCCACGCGGAGACTCACGCAGCACGGGAGGGGACTCACGCGGAGACACACGCCGAACACTCCCAGCCTGACCATCACAACGAGTGAGGATCGCTTGCGATACCGAACGCTGCAAGTAGCACGACACGCGGGCCCACGCACGACCGCAGTAGGAGCTGAACTCGTGCCCTAGACAGGCGGCAAAGCGAAAGATTTGTGACAAGACGCGAGTGCCTTCCGCGTTGATTGCGCCAGTGGTTTCGAAGACAAGGGCAGCGAAGAAGTAGTCTGAGTCTTTGAAGTCGGCATCGTACTTTGCGTGCTTCTGGAGCGCCGCATAGTCCTCGCAGGGCTCTTCCAATCGAACGTTCCTCTCAGTGAACGGGGAAGTGACTGCGATGTCGATTGCGAGGCCCTTACCCTGGGTCCACAAGCGGAACGAGACGTCTCCAGGGCGGCGACCTGACGTGGGGCCAAGGATGCCCTTCTTTTCCATGACGGGGTTCAACTGTGCATCCTGCGCGATACGGTCAACCAAGTTGCGGAGGTTGTTGTGCCGAACGATGAGGTCCCCAGCCTTTGAGCAGCAGGTGGCGTGGTCGCCAAGCTTGTCGATGGTTTGCGTGCACATCGGACAAGGGATATCACCCTTCAGCACTACGACTCCTAGACGGTAGGATGCCGCGGTGCGAAAGTTCTTTGGTCTCAAGATAGTTTGAAACCCGTCTTCATCAGAAGGAACGGCCGTGACCCAGGCTCCAGCATGGGGCTGCGAGACGCGGTGCAGACGCTGGGCCTCTCGATCGTTGGGCGCGATGCTGATCAAGTGAGCGAGCACCGCTTGGTCAAACTTGAAAGAGGCCTCCTTCTGCTCGTGGTACTCCTCCACTTCTGGGGGCCTCTGCCAGTCCTCTCGTGCTGTGCTCATTGACTCGTGGAAGCTTGCGCTGAAGGCGCCTGGCGCGTGCTCCTCAGTCTTCCGCAGACCCATCCCTCCAAGTGAGGGCGTAAGGGCTGCCTGAGCATACGTCTCGTTAGACATGGGGAAGCCTAGGATGGCCTCTGCCGCTACGCGCAGCCTCTTGTCGAACTCTACAGCTTCAGCCTTCCACTGACGCAAGGGAGTCGTCCTCATGAAGTGCACGGCTCTGACGATGCTGAACGAGACCCGGAGCAAGTAGAAGGCTGCCTGCGCGTCCTCGAACGCCGCCAGCTGGTCGAACGTCTCCTGAAGGCGACCCAGAAGCTTCTGGCGCACAAACTTAGACACAAACTCATCACTACCTAAGGGCACTCCAAGCATCTGGATCTCTGAGAAGGGTACCACCTTGACCTGGGCGTCGGCACCAGCCCCTGCAACCTGGATGGGACAAGGCTTCTTGCTGTGCGGATCAAGCCACGTCCACTCGCACTTCGAAGGATTCAAGTGCAGACCTAGTGCTGGCCCTCTAGTCTTTATGAGGTCCCAAGCCTGCAAGAGCTGCTCCTTGGTGCCGATGATGCCTCCGTCATCCATGTACCATTTATTGTACTTGACTCCAAGCTGCTGGATCTCGTTCACGAGGCCATTGATGCCGCAACAAAAGTAAAGGGGGCCCAGCGGGTCTCCTTGCTGAACCCCCGCCGACGACTCGATGACGTGCTTGTGGTCGTAAAGCAGCATCGTAGGAGCGCTGTAGCACCACTGGGTCCAGTTCGTCATCTGGGGGAACATCGAGCAAGCCGACTTGATGAAGTGGTCGCGATTGATCTCGTTGAATGCGTTCCGAAAGTCTATCTTCAGCAAGCCGAGCTCCGAGCCCTTGGTCTTTTGGATGCAGTCGCGCAAAGAGTGCGCGACTACCTCTACCCCACCAGGGCACCCAACCCCGTAATTCCTTCCACGGAAGGCCTCCCAGATCTTATCCCGACCCGCGATGCAGAAACACTTGGCGACAAGGCGGCGGATCGGGTCTCCGCAGCACAGCGGCCGAACCGAGGTGGCGTTCTTCTCCAAGGCGATGGACACTCCCCCAGCGATGAACCTCTTCAGGAAGTCAGGGGCCTGACCCGAGGCAAACTTGTTGACCGCCGATGTCAAAGCTATCGGGAAGCGAGCAGCCTCCGAGCTCATGCACTCCTTGAGCAAACGAGGGCGATAGCCGAACAAGCCTGCTGCTGACGTCGGTCCGAACGAGCTCAAGGCGGTGCCAACTGTGTCTTTTCGGAGGTAGGGAGTGTCGACAGGAGGCAGTCGATCCGGGAGCGAGCCAGTGGGATGCAGCTTCTTAAGGCACTCCAGCGTCTTCTCGTTGCTCGGGGCGATAGGAGCTGCGATGAGCGTTTGCAAGGCCTTCTTCACGTCGCCCAGGCGAAGTGCCGACACCACCGATCTCTCTAGCCTCTTTGGATCTTTAGTCTTGGACTCCCTCGGGCTCTGCTTCACCTCTAGGGATCGATGCTGCGACCTCTCAACGACCGCCTGCCAAAGTTGATCTCTCTCTGCTGGCCAGCGAGCTAGTCTTCTCTTCACAACTTCTGAGGGCTGCGCCACTCGTTTGCCCGCTCGAGCTGGCGACCACAAGATGCACCGAGGCAAGATGAAGAAATCCGACCAGTCTGACTCGAAGCCCGAGCGCAAGGCTGCCTCCAAGCACCGTGCCCAGACGCACGCAAATGATGTTCTCTGTGATTGAGGTAGCCGCTTCATCAGTGGTGTGTCCAGGCGACAGATGTCCATCAAGGGGACGAAGTGGGAACGTGGTGTGGCGACCAGCGGGCCCAGGGTCGTTTGGAGGCGGACGAGGCGGCAACGACGAGTGACGAGGGGGGACGGCCTGTGGGTTGGGGTGTGCTTCATCCTACGCCTGAGCTTCCCGGGCAGCCGCCCAGGAAGCTCAAGCTTGGACTCTGAAGCGGGGAGGGGCTGAGGGGGAAGGGAGGGGGTGACACCTTTTGACTCCAATACTTGGGAACCAGCCGATGACGATCGACCCTGCTCAAGACCAGCCA
>CAYVSQ010000089.1:0-16722 GCA_964453815.1 uncultured Acidobacteriaceae bacterium
TCGGCGCGGCCGCGTTGATCGGCAGGGAAAGATGTGGAAAGAATCGAGAGTCCCTGTGGAATGAGCAACGCTGCGCCGACCCCTTGTACCGCGCGGGCTGCAATGAGTTGGCCGAGCAAAGCGGAGGCGGCGCACGCCGCCGAGGCCAGGGAAAAGAGTACCACGCCCCATGTGAATGTGCGCCGTCGTCCATAGCGGTCTCCGATCGCGCCGCCGAGAAGCAGCAGCGCCGCAGCAAACAAAGCGTAGCTCTGCACAACCCACTGGATGCTACCCGCGGTGGCGTGGAATTTGCCTTGCAGCGTGGGGAGTGCGACGTTGACCACCGAGCCGTCCATGAAAGCCAGCGATGAACCCAGGATGGTGGCGATCAGAATCCACCTGAGGTCAGCTGTGGCGCACGGCGACGCGGCAATTACCGAGCCAAGCTGGCTACATGGTGGCACAACATGAGATTTGGGAATAGAGGCAGTGATCACGAGTGGTGGATGCGCGCGAGGCAGGGAATGTGCAGAAAATCTGGGTTAAGTCTTGAAGCATTAAGGCAAGGCGACACAACCACACGGCACCACTTCAACTGCCGGCTACCGTAAACCACAGGAGAGATTGGAAGGCCGGTGAATTCTGCTAGCCTAGAGGTATGAAATTCGGTGTGCTGGTTTTTCCGGGATCGAATTGCGACCATGATACTTACCACGTCATTGCGGAGCTGGCGGAGCAGCCGGTTACGTTCCTGTGGCACGACTCTCCGAGCCTCGAAAACTGCGATGCGATTCTGGTTCCGGGCGGATTTGCCTATGGCGATTATCTGCGCACAGGTGCGATTGCGCGGTTTTCTCCGGTGATGCAGTCGGTGAAGAAGTTTGCCGCGGATGGCGGCCTGGTGCTGGGCATCTGCAACGGATTTCAGATCCTGTGCGAGGCGGGATTGCTGCCGGGTGCGCTGATGCGCAACGCAGGGCTGAAGTATATCTGCAAGCAAGTGTATCTGCAGACGGAGACAACGAATACGCCATTCACGCAAACGCTCAAGCCGGGCGAGGTGCTGAAGATTCCCATTGGACACATGGAGGGCAACTACTTCTGCGATGCGGCCACGCTGGAAACGTTGAGGCGTGAGGATCGCGTGGTCTTCCGCTATGCGACGGCGGAAGGAGACGTGACCAGAGAGGCGAATCCCAATGGTTCGTTGGATAATATTGCCGGAATTCTGAACGAGGGGCGTAACGTACTGGGCATGATGCCACATCCGGATCGTTCGAGCGAGCAAATGCTGGGGTCGGCGGACGGCTTCAAGATTTTTGAGGCAATGGTAGAGCAGGGATTCGTTAGAGCACAGGGCTCAGAGTACAGGAAGACATTGGCCGTTAGGGATTAGTCATTCGGCATGATTGATATTCACCACCACCTGCTTTTTGGACTGGATGACGGAGCTCCAGATGTTGAAACATCGCTGGCCATGGTTGAGGCCGCGGTGGAAAACGGTATCACCCATATTGTTTGCACTCCGCATGCCAATACCCGCTATGTCTTCGATCCCGCAGTAAATCGGGAGCGGCTGGAAGAGCTGCAGACGCGCCTGAACGGGAAGATTACGCTGGGGCTGGGGTGCGACTTCCATCTCTCCTACGACAATATTGAAGACGCGCTGAAGAATCGCACGAAGTACACAATCAACGGGAAGCAGTATCTGCTGGTGGAGTTCGACGACCTGATGATTCCGCCGAGTATGAATGATGCGTTTTACGAGCTTATGGTGGCAGGCTTGCAGCCGATCATCACCCATCCGGAGCGGAATCTGACTATTCAAAGGCATCCGGAGCGGATGAAGCAGTGGCTGCGCCAAGGTTGCCTGGTGCAGATCACGGCGGCTTCGTTGACAGGACGGTTTGGACGCTCCGCGCAATCGTTGGCTCAACAGTTTCTGGAAAATCACTGGGTGAATTTTCTGGCCACGGACGCGCACAACATGCAGTCGCGGCCTCCGAAAATGCGAGAAGGCTACGATATTGTGGCCAAGCGCTTTGGCCGGGAGACAGCGGAGCGGCTGTGCGTCGACAATCCCCGAGCGGTATTTTTGGGCGAGGAGATGCCTCCGCAGCCTGAACCGAAGAAGATCGAAGAAGATAGTGATGCGTCCGGAAAGCGGGGTTTCCTGGGCCGGCTGTTTTCGAACTAGGAACTGCGCGTCTTTTAATTCAACATAATTGAACCGTAGATCCTGTGACTGCGTTTGGCGCGCTGTGCGCCAAACAGGATGACACTCTCTTTAGAGGCCCAACCCTCCATCGACACCGAGGAGCTGGCCGGTGATGAAGTGCGGACCGGTGGCGAAGAAGAGGACGGCGGCCGCGACTTCCTCCGTGGTTCCGTTGCGTCGCATGGGGGTTTTGTGAGCGAAGTGCTCGTATTCGGCGGAGGCCTCTCCGTTGACGATCATGCCGGGGGCGACACAGTTGACACTAATCTCGGGCGCGAAAGCTTTGGACATCACCTGAGTGAGCATATGCAGAGCGGCCTTCGAGGTGCAGTAGTGGCCGTGCGTGGGCCAAGGATGCAGACCGCCGAGCGATCCGATGTTGATGATGCGTCCGCGCGCGGCTTTGAGGTGCGGATGGGCAGCCTGAGCGGCGAGGAAAGGTCCGCGTGTATTGGTCTCGAACATGGCGTCCCATTGCTCGACGGAGATTTTCTCTAGGGCCTCGGTTTCGAAGCGGCCTGCATTGTTGATGAGGATGTCAAGGCGTCCGAAATCGGCAGCGGCCTGGGCGACGGCGGATTGAATGCTCTGAGGCTCCCGCAGGCTGGCGCGAATGGCGGCTGCTCGGACGCCAAAAGCCTCCAATTCACGTACAGTTTGCTGGGCTTCGTCGGCTGAATTACGGTAGGTGATGGCAACGTGCATGCCCTCCTCGGCCAGCGCGAGGGCAATTCCCTTCCCGATGCGCTTTGCCGCTCCGGTGATGAACGCAACCCTATCTTGTAACTTCTTCATGCTCAAATTCTACGACTGCGCGTCGGCCGGGACGGCCTCGGGGGCTGCGCGTCCAGCGATACGCGTCTTCGGCGCTCGTTGCGTAACTAACGAGGCGGCCCGGAGTTCTTGCGGAGCTCGGAGAGCGGGTAGAAGGTGTCGCGCCAACTGACTCCGCCGCGAACGAGCGTGACCAGAACTGAGCGCAGAAGAGCATAGATGATGAGGGCGGCGGCAATTGGAAAGGTGAGGAAGTATGCGGGGGGAATTCCGTTGTGTCGGCGAAAGTAGCGATAGAAAAAGAAAAGCATGAGGAAGAGCAGAGCTGCGGGGATGCGGAGTGCCAGCGGGCCGGCGAGCGCGGCAATGGGTCCGAGGCAGAAAATGACAAGCACGGCGCAGGCTATGAATGCGGGTAGGGCACGGAAGCGGAAGATGGCAAAGAAGTTTTTGGTGACGTTACGGATGAAGTGGAGCGTTCCCTCGGTCCAGCGAAGGCGGAGCAGGCCGTGGCCGAAGGCGACTCGCTGACGATATCCGGCGCGCTTGACTTCTACGCCGAGGCGCACATCTTCGACGACTTCCATGCGCAGGGATTCGTATCCGCCGATGGCGCGGTAAACATCGGCGCGGATGAGGTTGAAGGCTCCGATGCCGATGGAGTCGCGGGAATTGGGGTCAGGAACACGCCAGGGAGGAGCGGCGAGCGTTCCGAAAAGTTGGAAGATGGCGATCATCATGCGCTCGCCGAAGGTTTTGAGCACGAGTGTGGGAAAAATGACGACATGATCTGCGCGCTCGGCCTGGGCAAAGTTAACGGCGCGGAGGAGCGAGTCGGGCGAGAAGAGGACGTCGGCGTCGGTGAAGAGCAGCCAGGGAGTGGTGGCTTGGCGAGCGGCCAGAGCCATGGCGTGGGTCTTGCCCATCCAGCCGGCGGGGAGATGGGTGACGTGGAGGACGGTGAGACGCTTTGTTTGAACAGAAATACGGTCTGTTTCGGCGGCGACGCGGTCTAGAATCGCCCCCGTTGCGTCTGTCGAGCGGTCGTCGATGGCGAAGATTTTGATGGGAACCGATTCGATTGATAGCAGAGAGCGAAGAGTGGCCTCAATATGTGTCTCCTCATTGCAGGCGGGCACGATGACGGAGATGAGAGGCAGCGGTGAGAATTCGAACGGTTGAGCGTAGTACGGGTCGAGAAGATTGGGGAGCTGCGGGAGGTTGCGCAGCGCGGAGAGGATGTGCCAAGTCCAGAAAAGCACAATGAGCCAGTTGAGGGTGAGAAGAGCGAGAATCATCTGTCGTATGGAAGGACAGGGTATCAGGCCGGCGGTCGAGAAATTCGCGCCGGCTGGAATTCTCTCGTTTGCAATGAAACGAAGGGCCTCAAGACATCACTACGAGAAAAAGGGGTGACGTATGGGCGACAAGATTCGTTTACGCGTTCCGCTGATGGAAGCTGGACTCGAAGCAGCGCAAAAGGTATTTACGTCCCGGGGCAGATCACTCACCAGCGGGAACGACTCCATACCTCGATCTCTTATCCCGAATGAGAAGGGGTTGCTAGTCAATATCTTCGGATCGTCGATCAACCTCGACGTTGTGGAGCTGGCGTACACGAAGATTGCGAAGGATGGAAGAGCATACACGCTGGGAAGCACTATTCATATTCCCGAGCACATGCCCAAAGGAGGCACTTTCGACGCAGGCACGCTGGTGCATGAAATGACCCATGTCTGGCAGTATCAAACGCAGGGAACGGCCTACCTGAGTGATTCGATATTTCATCAATTGACGCAAGGAACCGGCGCCTATGACGTTGACATCATGCCGGGAAAAGCGTTCAGAGATTATGACGCGGAGCAGCAGGCGATAATTGTTGAGAGATATTATCGCGATTACCCGGAGGGCTGGCGCTCAAACCCTGATGTTGTGAGGATGATCGCCGAGATCAAGCGTGCGCGGCCTCTCTCAAGTACGCAGATCCAGCAGGAAACGTGGTACGGGCCGAATATCCGCCAGTTCGACACCCCGGACGGGGATTCGAGCACGGCTAAGACCGTGCCTTTGTTTCGCATCGAGTTTTGACTGAGCTGAATTACGCGCTCAGGTGTGCGAATCCTTCGACGTAGCCAGTCGTGGCGCGAAGCGGGCTCCGCTGAAGAGGATGACGCCTGAGGCCGCGAGGGCGATAAGGGTGATGCTGAGTCCGGTGCGCAGGCCAGAGGCGTCGGAGACACGCCCGATGAGGTGAGGCGAAAAGGCGTCACCGAGAGCGTGAATAACGAGGAGGTTGAGCGAGATTGCCGTTGCACGAATGGGCGCGGCCACGGAGTTGACGATGGCAGCATTGAGCGGGCCGGTCCCGAGGAAGAGGAAGAACTCGGCGAGGGTGGCTCCTAGGATGAAGACGGAAGGCGGTCCGAAGAAAACCAGGGCTGCGGCGGGTATGGCGAGCACCGATCCCCACGCCGAGATGAGGTAGAGGGCGCGGTGGTTGGTGCGCAGCCAGCGGTGGGCGAGCCATCCTCCGAAGATCGTTCCGAGGAGGCCGTCGACCACTGTGAGCCCGCCGGCGACGGTGCCCGCCATGGCCACGGACATGGAGCCGAATCGGACGAGAAAGGTGGGCAACCAGGTGGAGATGCCGCCGACGGCGAAAGTCCACATGGCCAGGCCGAGGGTTGCGGTCCAGAAAGCGGGATTGCGAAAAAGGCCGGAAACGGTAGTGCGATTGAAGGTGGGCGCGAGCGAGTCGGCGCTTCCCCGCTGTGGCTCACGCACGAAGAAGTAGAAGGCCAGGGCGATGAACACACCGGGAAGAGCCGCGACGTAGAACGGCATGCGCCAGCCGAAGCGCTGACCGAGAATGCCGCCAGTGAGATATCCGAAGGCTCCGCCCAGGGGGATAGTGATGTAGAAGATGCTGAGGATGCGGTTACGGTCGGCCTCGGGATAGAAATCGGAGAGCATGGCGGGCGCAAAGATGCTGAAGGTCGCCTCGCCAATGCCAACCATGGCGTGGCGGATGAGCAGAGTCTGGTAGCTGTGAACGAAAGCTGTAAAGAGCGTGGCGAGGCTCCATAGGAGTGCCCCGCCGACGATGAGCGGTCTGCGTGGGAAGCGGTCGCCGAGCCAACCGGTGAGCGGTGCGACGATCATGTAGGTGAAGAAAAAGACAGTGGTCAGCAGCCCGAGCTGCGCATCGTTGACGCCGAATTCTCTCTGCACGAGAGGCTGCACGCCGGGAAGAATGTAACGGTCGATGAAGTTGAAGAAATTGAGCGCCGTCAGAAGAAACAGCGCCATGCCGGCAGTGCGGGCAGCGCTTATACGCGGTTTAGGCGTGGATATCTTGGATTCCGAAGCCCGTCTCGGTGTGGGGTCGGGCGCCAATCGGGTTGCGGGAATGCCGGGTTCTCGCGGCGGCTCTGCGGCAACAGTCCTGAGGAGCTCTTTGAGCCCACGAGCATAGTCGCTTCTGAAATCGACGTGCTGAAGGGGCCGAAGTCGAAAAGGAACCTTGCACTCGCGATAGAGCACCGGGATGACGGTCTTCTTTTCCTCAAGTGCGAAGCTGACTTCGTCGTCGACGTTCGTGGAACTGGCGGAAGCCGGAGACAGAATCACCAGCAGGCGCGGACAATTAGCCAGGGCATCCTGGATCGCCTGGGCCCACCGCTGACCGGGAGCGATGTCGAGTTGATCCAACCATACGGCTGCTCCCGCCGCCTTCAAATCTTCGGCCAGCCGACGAACGAATTCGGAATCGTCACGGGAATAACTGATAAAAGCCGGCTGCATCCCTGTTGCCAAGATCCGCTCTCCTGGAAAGCAAGCTTACGAAATGCCGCCTACTCAGAAGCCGCGAAAGCAGGTTGGGCTTCAGCAGACATGAAGTGCTACGAGGATAGCAGAGGCTGGGATTAGTGATTAGCGATTCGCCATTAGGGATTTGTCGGGCGGGGCCAGCGGGCGTCGACCACCGTGGAAATGCCGCCACGCGGGCGGAAATCACCGTGGACATGGGCCCAGACAGGGTCGCAGGCTTTGACCACGTCTTCGAGGATCTGGTTGACAATGTTTTCCTGGAAGATGCCAAGGTTGCGGTAAGAGAACAGGTATTCTTTCCAGGACTTGAGCTCGAGGCAGCGTTCGCGGGGCATATAGCGGAGCTGAATAACGCCGAAATCGGGCAGGCCGGTCTTCGGGCAGACGGAAGTAAATTCGGGATCGTCGATCAGAATTTCATAGGCCGGGAATTGATTCTGCCAGGTTTCAATGGAGGGGAAATTGAAGTCGAGGCCGGCCTTGGCATGCTCTTCGGTATAGCGGGAGACAGTAGCGTGGGAAACGGGTGCCATATAGAGATATTGTAGGACACATCAAGATCGACTTCTGCTGGTTGCCCCAGGCAGCCATACGTATTGAATCTAAAATTACTTACATACTGAGTTGGCAGGTATACCCTGTTTAGTGTCCCAAAATTCTGCGGGATGAAACTGCACCACATCGCACGATTTAAAATCGCATTGATAGTTACCGGACTTGTCATAACCACTTTGTTGAAAGCCTGAACTGGAAATGTACGAATGTGCCTGCTTTGCCACGTAAGTCTGGAAGCACCCAGTGTTCTTCGCGGACTTGAAAATCTCTCGTTCCGAGTCCAACCCCACGCTCGGCGACAAGCCAATTCCTGAACACGCGCTACCAAACGTTCTCCGGTGTAACCGAATAGAAATCCGATCTCCAACACTCCTCCGATACTGTTGGAGAGGTCACTCGTTTACCATCGCATGCTCGCGCCTTTGACCTGATCGAGCATCGCAATAAGCCAGGAGCAATTCAGCAGAATGCCCTGATAAAAATCGAAAAACGGCGATAACAAGGACAGGGCGATATTGTCCCGATGCGCGACCGCATACAAACTCCCCGACATGACATTGACCAGACAAGCGGCCGCGGCCCACGAAGCCAAGCTTGAAAGACTGCCGCCGTGGAAGAGAAACAGAAGAGAGCTTCCGAGCAGAAGAAAGTAAAGCGGGGGAAAGCAGAAAAAATCCAGTAGAAACAGCGCCGCAATCCATGCGCTGACCTTCAACGGTGACTTGCTTCCCTGCGCCGTTCTGCGGAGAAACCACAGGACAACCTGCATCGTTCCGCGGTTCCAGCGATATCGCTGGTTTACCAGCCCGGCCAGCGTGGAGGGTGCCTTGGTATGCGCGATTGCATGGGGCTCGTACTCCACCCGGTAACCCAAAGCGAGCATGGAAAGTGAAAGGTGAAAATCCTCAGCGAAAGTCAGCGGCGAGAATGGTCCTCGCACGGCCTGATTCTCGGCACCATGCGATCGCTCGTTTTCAGCCTGCACACGCTGCAGGGCTTCACGCCGGAAGAGTCCAATCGGCCCCGGAACAACCATTACGGCCCCAGTGGCACCTTGTGAGAGACGCAGGGCCCCGTTCGCAAGGACATACTCGAAGGCCTGGGCCAGCCCCACCAACGATCCTCTGTTACGCACCCGGATCTGACCCGAAATAGCGCCCACACGCTTATCGCGCATGTGTCGCACCATTAACTTGAGCGCTCCTGTTTCGATTCGTGAATCGGCATCGATACAAAGAATCAAGCTTCCGCTTGCCTGTCTCAGGCCGTAGTTATGAGCGCTCCACTTCCCCCCATTGGGCTTTGTGAACACTCGCACCTCGCACCTGCCATACTCCGAGTAATGAGTGCCTGCAAAGGCAAGCGCCAGCTGGTGAGTATCGTCGGTCGAACCGTCGTCCACGAAGATAACTTCGTATGCCGGATAGTCCAGACGCACCAGAGCACTCATCGCATCCTTGACGCAGGCGGCCTCGCAATAAGCGGGTGCGAGGATCGATACGAACGGCAGCTCCGCGTCACTCGGCAGCAACTGCTCCCGCTCGCGTTTCGCCATAGTTGAATACGACAGGATGAATAGAATGCACCAGCGCAGCCCCATCAGCCCGGCCAGGCCGCCCAGGAAGTAAACACCGAATGCCGCCAGACTCGGACCGTCCCGATCGATCTGTTGCGCGGCTTCCGTCCAAAGCTCATAGGGGGTGTATACCGCCAGGAAAAACCCAAAAGAGAGTGTGATCCAGAAAAGCCACGATGTTCCTCCACTCGTCGGCATTACTGGAAGGCGCTGCGCATTGGTCTTCATTGGGCAACGCTCCGGACATCGTCAGAAGTCAAGCCTAGCTGTGCCAGAACCCGGTCAATCTCTTCCCTCTTTGGATTTGCGATGGGTGTTGTCGAAATGGCCGGTTTGCCCTGGCGCATCGCCATGAAGACGCCCGATTTCACAAGATGAGCAGACACAGCCGGCTCCCTGTCGAACTCACGTTCTACCTCTTGCCGCGCCGTGGATGAAGGCGTGCGGTTTCTGAGATCCTCGCCAGATCTGACGCCTAATTGCCTGACACCCAAACGATGGAGCAGCTCTTCCTCCTCCGCCGAGAAAGACGATCCCTCCGCCCTCTTCTGTTCCAGTTCATCTACATGCGGACGGGCGCTTCGGGCCAGCTTCGTGCGTACCCACTTGAAGAGCCATGCAATCATCGGCAGCAGCGCGAAGACCAATCCGGCTTGAGCAACGGGGTCGGTATAGAGCGACGGCCGCCATTTCAAAGTGACCGGTATCACTCCGGCAGAGAACGCCGAAAACTGCTCGGGAGGAAGACTGCACTCGATCAGCAGGTCGCGGCGGTCAGGATACCCGGAAACGGACTGAACCGACTGCAGACGCCCGGTGATCTCTTCACTCACCAGCGAGTGCTTTAGCTTCATTCGCAGCTTTTGGCCGGGCGTCAGCATGGCCGCTTCACGCGCTGGAAGCTGCACAGTTGCCAGGAAACCCGCCCCCTTTGCTAAAGCGAGGATGACCTTGCCCTCCCCGGCGAGCGCAGGAGAAGGGTGACGGTAAACAACCGTACCGGCGAAGGGCGCTGTAACACTGCGTTGCTGGTGAAGTTGGAGCAAACTCGTGCGCAGTTCAATCAGCCTCGCATCGAGCTCCGCCAACTCCGCCGTTCGCTCGGCCTTTGCCCGTTCACTGTCGCGAAGAATTGCCGCATCGGCGTCCGCCACATTTACGAACCCCACTTTTGCAGCTTGAATCAGATTCTCCCGTTCGCGTAACTCCTGGTCAGCGGTCTGAGCCGCCACCGCTGCCGCATCAAGTTTATTCCGGGCTACAATGCCTGCTTGAACCAGGGCGGTGGTTCGTTCGAGCTGCATCGCGGCCGCTTTGCTTTTTGCACGCTGAGCGGCAAGCTCGTCGTCCTTCGGAGCCTGTCCCGAAGCAGGACCGGCTTCGGTCGGGCGCAGCACTCCATAACCGAGCTGACTCAGCCGGGCACGTTGCGAGTCACTCGCATCCTGCGACAAACGCACGAGTTCAGAATCGAGCAACAGCGGCTTCAACCGAGTGCTGGCGATCTCTTCCTCCACGATCCGGATCTCGCCTCTAAGCTGCTCTTCTTCTCGCTCGCCTTCCGGGTCCTCAAAAGTAGCGAGCATGGCGCCGTCATCGATCTTGTCGCCCTTGATAAGGTGTGGGATCGTCTTCGCATGCGCGCGCACCACGAAGAAATCGGTGCCAAGAATGACTCCGGCCCTTCTCGTCAATTCGCGGTTCAACCAGCCTGCGGTCACTGCTGCTACACACAGCAACAGCCCAACACACAGCAGGCCGCGCGAGCCTCGAATATCCCCGTCAGCATTCCGTTTTTTCCAGACTGCGAAGGAGTGAGAAATACAGAACACCAGCCAACCGACCACCGCGGCTGCCAGTGCGACGTGCAAAGCTCCAACTGAATCATTCACGATTGCATTGCCTCCGAAACGTGCATTTACAAGATTTTGGGGTCAGTGACGCAATATTGCGGTAGAACGAGATGCCTGGCCGTATCGTCAGCCATATCTGGGCTTTACCACCACCCAGGTTTCATAGAGGTACTATGCGCGTTCGGGAGCGAATCACACATCACGAGATAGAAGGTTTTCTGCGTACCGCAACAGTGGGCACGACGAGATACCACCATATTGGTAGGGCGTATGGCGATACTTGCCGGAAGTTCTAACGGGGCGGCGTGTTCCTCACCTGGAGATGTTGCTCCCGATTAAAGGCGCGACGATCCGCATATTTCATGAGCCACACTTTGGTGTCTTCGTAAGCGAAATTAAGGTGAATCTTGGATTTCGTTCGCGATGAAAAGAGTGTGAGCAAAGATCAAATTCCTCACGGACTCTAGAGCCAGTCGTTAATGAAGCATATCGCTGGATGGCCAACATTTATCGTTGCCGCTAATTCGTTCCGTTCGATTGGGCACGTTTCGCCGCGTTCCAAAATAAGCCGGTCCGAGAATCCGGCCTTTGGTCGCAATTTGCTCGGCGAGAGCCCGATTCTCAGACCATTGAGGTTGAAGATGACCCGGCGTTCACCTGGGAGGGTCACCTCGCTAATACACGCCGCTTTTGCGGCGTGTACCAGCGAACGTAATCCACAACCATGGGTCCCGGATTGGATAAATCGCTGATCGATCCGCCGAGCGTCCCACCAACAGCCACGTTCAGAATCGTGAAGATATTCTGGTTGAATGGCCATGTATCACCCGAGGGGAGATTGCTGGGAGTAACGGTAAAGAACGGCGATGATGAGTTATCGATGCCCCACGGGAGATGACTCGGGAAGAGCCACAACCATCTGGAGGAGAATCCCTGTCCATTGGGATCAGCGCCGCAGCAACCGCTCTGCATTCTTGCAATAAACCTTCTCCAGGGTTTCATCGGGAAGATCGATGCCGTAGATCTTCCATCTGCCCTGACGCGAAGCATGACTGGGGTACTCGAAATATTCGTCCGCGGTTTCGAGGAAGCGGAAATAGAGGCGGTACATCGAAACCTCTGGCAGCAAGTCGCTGCCAAACAGGATGCGATCTGCAAAGCGCAGGAAGAATTTTCGCGCCGTATAGGGCTGGCGACCGAGTTCCGGCGAGCGCGCACTGATGTCGATCAGGACATTCGGGTGGGTTTCAAGCATTGATGCGACACGGTCCAGGTCTTCGCCGCTCTCGGCCACATGCGCTGCGACGAAAATTGTATCGGGGTGGCGTGTAAAAACACGATCGCGCTGATCCAGCAACTCCTGCTTCGAATACTGCGAACCATAGAAGCTCCAATCCGGATGCGCCGCCAGTTCCTCGTAGCGTTCATTCGCGGAGTCGATTGGCAGGAAAAAAGCTGCCGGGTCTGCTGTGTGGAACATGACAGGAATGCCAAGTTCCGCGGCCTTGTCGAAGATTGGGGCCAGGCGTTCGTCATCTACGCGCAGCAGTGCGCCGTGGCGATCACGAATGCTCAGGCCAAGATCCTTCCAGAATTTGAGGCCAATGGCTCCGCGTTCCACCTGCCGCTCCAGTCGATCAAACGTAACCGCGACAAAGTCATCTCGCTCGATGCCAGACCAGTCCATCCAGGCGATCGTGGAGAAGCGGGAAGAATCCGCCCGGCGGAACTTGTCAATCATGCGCAGTGCTGCTTCGCCGGTCTGCATGGTGATATTGACGATGTGCTCGATACCGCAGGCGTCCATGATGTCGAGCACATAACGCGGATCAAGTGCGTCGAGGTGGTTGTGGTAGTCAATGACGGAAAAGCGTGCGCGTTGGGGCAAATGTTCCGGGGTTACAAGCATGGAGCGGGGTTGGAACCGACTTAGCGGCAGGCTGACCTCCGCGGTGGCCGTGACCATCGTGACAAATTTGTCGAGAAGGTTTTTTTCAGGAGCGTCGTTCTCTGCCATCCTCGGCGCTTCCTTTCTCCGTACGGAGGTCGTGGAACATTGCCCGCAGATCGGCGAGTCCTTTCCATGCAACGATGATCGTGATTCCGGCGAACGCCGTGCCAGAGATAATCAGCCAGATTCCCCAGAACTGAATCCACACCTTCATGATTCTGCCCCCGGAATCGTCCGCTTCAGACTCGCGCCAAGAAATGATCCCGCCAGCAGACCGGCTGCGGCAAGCCCGAAGGATGCAAAGCCTGCGAAACTCTCACTTCGATGCAGCACGAAGAAAGGCACAATCGCTCCTAATGCTCCCATGAGCATAGCGAAATATCCACCCATAACGTTGGCCTGCTGCCAATAAAGTCCTCCAACTACGCACACGAACGCGCCGGCGAGGAAAATGGTGCCGGTGATATTGAGATAGAGATACACGGCGCCCGGTGGCGTGTAATACAGACCCCAGAAGATGAGGAATAGTCCGACGCATGCATTGCACACACGGTTCACGAGCAACTCCCTCCTGTCACTGAGTGGTCCTTTGCCGGAAGCGCGTCGGACCGGAGCGATGACGTCCTGCGAAATGACCGCGCTCCATCCAAGCAGGTATGAGCTGTTGACCGACATTGTGGCCGCAAGCATACCGGCCACGACTACGCCGCGAACGCCAGGTCCGAGAATCTGCGACAGCATTGCCGGCATGGCGTCGATAGGCGCCATTACTTTGCCTTGCACTACCGGCTGTGACACACCGCTATTTAGCGGACCATGACCGAATAGAACCAATGCAGCGATTCCCCACAACATCGGAAGCATACCGCGCCCGAGAAATATAAAACCTGTCCACGTCATCACTCGCTTCGAGATTTCCGGACTACGTGTGGAGAACATGCGCATAGCGGTGGTTTGCCAGCAGGTGTGAATGGCAAACCAAAGCAAGAGCTGCCAGATCAGAAAGGTGACGCCGAATTTAGGCGCAGCGACGGGATTGAAGCCGCTTGGCCCCATTACCGTTTCTACGCGGTTGACCATCGTATGCCAGCCGGCATAGTGCACGGCGTAGAGGGTGATGATGATAGTGGCGATGGAAAGCAGCACGTACTGCAGGTAGTCGGTAATAACGACTGAAATCATTCCGCCTGCCGTGGTATAGATCAGCTCGAGCAGCAGGATAGCTATCATGGTCGCTATCAGATAACGGCTGTCCAACCCGGTGATGACGGTCAGGAACTCGCCTTCTATCTTGAGGAAGACGCCCATATTCAGGATGCCACCCAGAGCCACCAACACTCCGGTGAGAATGCGTAATCCTCGGCTGTATTTGACCTCGAAGTACTCGGGAACGGTCATAAGGCGAAGTTCGCGCAGCCTAACGATGACGAACCCGGTGCGTCCGACAAGGATCATCACGACGCCGGAAATAAGCGCTGCCGAGAGAGCAGCAAAGCCGTAACGGTAGCCGAGCTCGCTGTTGTACATGAATGTGATGGTGCCAATTTCCGTAGCGGCGAGAGTAGCAACACCAATCCAGGTACCAAGCTCGCGTCCGGCCACCAGAAAGTGCGCGGTGCTGCCCACGTACTTTCTGCCTGCGAGCCCGATCCCAAGCGAAGCGGCCAGGTAAACGATGACGATGATCCAATCGATAGGCGCAAAATTCATGCGAGACCCGCAAACTCATGCTTCTTGAGAAATGGCTTCCAAAGCGAAGGATCGCGAAAGGCCTCAGTTCCGCCAGACCGCAGCGTAGACAACGCGCCAGCGATTGCGCGCTTGAGATCACCGAAGATCTGCGGCAGGTCTGGGTGGAGTCCGAGCTGAAGGAACAACGATGACCGGTGGAAGTGGCGCGCGGAAACAAGATAGTCGAAATCGAGATCAGCGCAGGTCATTTCCGTCATGGTTCCAGGATAGGTGAGTATGTGGCGACTTTCCCCATGGTGCAGCAGGACAGTGATGCCTGTTGCAGTCGTGTCTTCTGCGCGCACTACGCGGCTCACATCGACTCCGCTTGCGGTCAACCGCTCGATCGCGATGGCGCCCAGAGAGTCCGACCCCAGCCGCGTAATAAATCCGACCTTCGTTCCCGGCGTAGCCAGGTTGTGCGCGAGAATGGCGGTGGAACTTTCCAACGTGAGCGTAAAATCTGTGGCAAGCAGTTCTCGCTCAGTCGGCATCGAAGCAGGCAGTCCATAGAAGATGAAGGTCGAGATTGATCTCACCGGCAATGCTTATGTCGAATTCAGGCATGAACTTGGTTCGCGTTGTTGCCGAGATGGCGGCGGGTTCCCTTTCGATAGGAGTGTACAGAAGCGCTGCGTCGGAGATGTATCCTTCACCCGAATACAATGTCAACAAAAGATACTAATAATAGCGTAAAGTGCGTTGCTATTAGTTTCGTTTATCGAGCGAACCGCAACTTCCTGGTAAGGCGTCTGATCGAGTGGATGGTCTCTCTACCCTGCTGAATCTGTCCGTCTCGGAAAAAGCGGATCGGGGCATAACCTACGCTCCGCATGAAATTGCGCACTCACCTTTAGGCATCAAGAAATTGCCTTCGGAGCTGTCCTTCTGTTTCTGCGGTTCCTTCGCTTCGGCATCCAGTAGAAGGCGGTAATCACCAGCAGGAACAGTATGAAACTTGGAACCGAGTATTCCAGGCCCTCCACGTGATAGGTGCTCATGGCGATGGCCGCGAGTGCGATCAGGGCCGTAATCTGCGCGTAAGGCGAGAACGGCAGGCGAATCGGAAGCTCTACGACTCGCGCTTTTCCTATTGAGCGGCGAAAGGACACGTGAGCGAGCAAGATGATGCTCCAGACGAAGAACATTCCGGCCACTGCGACGCCGTAAAGCAGCAGGAACGCTCGGCCGGGAGCGAAGATGGCCAGCAGGATGGCGGCCACCATGCCAGCGGCCGACACCATCAGGGCAATGTAGGGGACGCCGTTGCTGCCCAAGCTTCCGAATCCCTTCGGGACATAGCCGTCATGAGACAGCGAAAAGAGTGTCCGGCTGGTGAGGTAGAGATTGGTGTTCGCGCTCGAAAGAGCGGCGGTGATGACAACCAAATTCATGATCTTCGCGGCGTAGGGAATGCCGACCTTTGCGAAAGCCAACACAAAGGGACTGCCAGTGAGGCCGTTGCCCATCATGTCCCACGGGGTCATCGAGAGCATCACGGTGATAGAGAGCACATAGAAGAGGATGAGCCGAAGTGTGACGGTGCGCATGGCGTGAGGAATGGTCTTCTCGGGCTGCAAAGCCTCGCCGGCAGTGATGCCGATGATTTCCACTCCCATGTAGCTTGTAAGCGCGAGGCTCAAGGCAAGCCAGACACCCTTCAGGCCGTGGGGAAGAAACCCTCCATGGGAGGTGAGATTTGAGAAGCCGATCGCACGCGAAGGGCCGACGCCGAAGATCAGGCCGAGGCCGACGAGTATGAAGATCACGATAGTGATGACCTTGATGATGGCGAACCAGTATTCGAATTCACCAAAGTTGCCGACACGCAGGTGATTGATTGCGATCAAACCGACCGAGACGCCAACAACCCAAACCCATTGCGGAACCGCCGGGAACCAGACGGAAAGGTAAATTGCAACCGCAGTGACCTCCGCGCCAATGGCCAGGATTTGAACGAAGGCGTACGTGACACGAACCGTGAAGCCTGACCACCCATTCAAGTATGTCTGCGCATAGACGCCGAAAGAGCCGGGGACGGGATGCGTGACCGCCATTTCCGCGATGGAGTAAGCGACGATGAGAGCGATGAAGGCGGTAATGAGATAAGAGAGGATGACACCCGGCCCGGCTAGCCGGATCGTGACGGAGCTTCCGAGAAAAAGCCCAACACCGATCGCACCGCCGATCGTCATCATAGTCAGCTGGCGTTGCGTAAGCGCGCGGTTGAGCTCGGGAGAACTCTCGGATG
>CAYVSQ010000090.1:0-4517 GCA_964453815.1 uncultured Acidobacteriaceae bacterium
TACTCCTTATAAATAGCGTCCGGAGTCTTCGCCGCGACCTCTTCAATCTCCATGCCGCCGGCCTGCGAGGCCATAAACACAACCTTCGCCGAAGCCCGATCCAGCACCAGCCCCAGATAGAGCTCACGGTCAATCGCCGAGCCTTCCTCAATCAACAGCCGCTGCACCTTCTGTCCTTGCGGACCCGTCTGGTGCGTCACCAGTTGCATTCCAAGAATCGCCTTCGCCGCCTCAGTCGCGGCCTCCAGCGACTTGACTACCTTCACGCCGCCGCCCTTGCCGCGCCCACCCGCATGAATCTGCGCCTTTACTACCACTACAGCATTCCCGACATCGAAAAGGTCCTTGGCGGCCCTGTCAGCCTCCTCAACCGTCTCCACCATCTCGCCGCCCGGAACCGGCACGTTGTACTTCCGCAGAATCTCTTTAGCCTGATACTCGTGAATTTTCATAGGTTGTCGTCGGAAACTGCCCGCGCGAGAAGTGTAGCGGACGCCCACAACCAGCCGCAATCCGAAACGCGCACAATGGTGCGGTTATCGTCCTTACCCTACTCATATCCAACAAACTAGCGCAATCCAGCGATACCAAAATCTCCCGGCGATTCCAGCGAGTGAACATCCACCACCGACTCCGCCTGCCGAATCCGACGCTCCACCTCTTCCGCCTCGTCAGTCCGCTGGCTCGCCCGCAAAAAATGCGCATAGTGCCGCATCGCCGCCAGAGAAATCGGATGCGTCCACCCAAGCTGTGCATTGATGACCTCTGTCCCCTGCTTCATATTCACAGCCGCGTCCGGAAGATCACCCGACTTCCAGTACGCATATCCCAGCAGAAACTCACCCAGCCCAAACGGAAACTCACGCGTCTGAAAACTAGTCTTCGCCTCGTCAATCGCCTCTTTCAGCGGAGCGACAGCCGACGGGCAATCCTTGCTCGCGCACATGGTCAGTGCCAACGTATACCGTGCCGAGATCTTGTCAAACGAATCTGATCTCTCCTCCGCAGCGAACGCGTCAATCGCTTCCTGTGCAGCGCCTCTCGCCTTGGCGTACTTCTGCTCTGCAAGGTACACCTCCGCCAAATCATCCTTGCTGCGAGCCACCAGCAACCGATCTCCTAAGCGCTCCCTCAGCTTGAGCGCTTCCGCCTCTTCCTTCTCGCATTCACGCACCTTCCCCATCGCGATATGCACCCTCCCCAGCCCGCTCAGAGCTGTCGCAAGGTCTGCGTTCATCTCCGAGCCGCGCCGAAAATACGCAATCGCATGTTCCAGGTCCGCCTCAGCCCGATCCCACTTCCCCACGTCGGCATACAACAGGCCAAGCTCGGCATACGTCCTCGCCACCTTGATATTTTCCGTATGCTCCGCCTCTGCCTTCTGAATCGACTCCTCATGAACCTCAATCCGATGCATGAGCTGGTCTTTGTAGGCGAGCACCGCTCCTCCTCCCTTCGCAGAAGCGTTGTCAGCAGAGTCACCAGTCTTCCCCTGAACAGCACCCTGAGCCGCTGTGCTCGCCCCCTCGCGCACCACGTCGCTCTGCGTCATCTGCATACTTCGAGCACATGGAGAGACCAGCAGAATAAGAATGGGGCTGAAAAAAAGACAAAGCTTCATCACAACCTCCCATATCTCTTGTCGCAGCGCCGACAAAACAGCGCTTTGAAGACAGAGGTTCCTTAAAGCGTTCTCAAGCGCGGCCCTTCGCCACACTCAAAACACGCGCCGAGTTTTCGTCGTTCGGAGGCCTCCCGTCAACGCATTACGTCGAGGGATAATCACCAGGAACCCGACCGCCAATCAGTCGCAGTCACGTCAAAACTTCCACGCCTCAGCAGCGGTATGGTCCATAACCGCATACGAAGCCATTCCAACGGCGGTTCATACTTTGTGACGAATGGGAGCCAAGGCCCGTAAAACAGCCCCACACGTAGGCCCGAGTCGGCTTTGTAAGATGCAGAATTCGTAATCCCGGGATGCATCGGGGCGAAAATCCACGTTGACTTGCCCTCCAGGCGATGGGACGATGACCTGATCTGAACTTTGGAGGCGCGGATGAATCGTCTTACGGCCAATTTCCTGGCGATCTTGTTCTTAGCAGGAGTGCCGCCTGTACTCGCGCAGGGGCCGCCAGTGGTGCGCGTACTCGGGCCGAATGAACCGGTGCGCGTTTCATCTGGCGTCATGGCCGGGCAACTTGAAACGAAAGTCGCCCCGATCTATCCACCCGAGGCCAAAGCTGCCAAAGTCGCGGGCGCAGTGGTACTGCGCGCCATCATCGGGAGAACCGGCCTCGTAGAAGAGCTCACCGTCGTAAGCGGACCCGAAGTGCTGCGGACGTCGGCGCTCGATGCAGTTCGGCAGTGGACATATAAGCCGTATCTGTTGAACGGCAATCCCGTGGAAGTAGATACGCAAATCACCGTCAATTTTTCGTTGGACCAACAGGAACCTGCGGATGGTGTCTTTGGCGGTGTCATGGGTGGAAGAGCCACCGGAGCGCCTCCATCGACTCCCGTGTTATCCCCGTCGGGCCGTATGAGGGTCTCAGGCGGCGTGATGGCTGGCTTGATCGAGACAAAGAAGACCTCCGTATATCCGGAAGACGCAAAAGCAGCCCACATAACGGGAGCAGTCGTGCTCAGTGGCGTCGTCGACACGCACGGCAAAGTGACCGAACTAAACGTGGTCAATGGGCCGGAACTGTTACGTCAGGCCGCGATCGATGCAGTGTCTCAATGGACATATAAGCCATATCTGCTCAACGGCAAGCCGGTCGAAGTCATCACGACCATGACCGTGCACTTCATGCTCCTCGATTAGCGCCTGACAATCCGCAGAGGTGATGATGTATCGTCTTGTAGCCTGTTGCTTCGCGATTCTATTGTTCGTCGTAGTGCCCCCCATGCTGGCGCAGGACGCACCGAAGAAGGTCTGGTCCGGCGTCATGGCCGAACAGTTTGTAACGAAGGTTGTCCCGGTCTATCCACCCGACGCCAGAATTGCCGGAGTCCAGGGAACCGTGGTGATGCACGCCATCATCGGAAAAACCGGCACCATCGAGAATCTTGATGTTCTAAGCGGACCCGAGGCGTTGCGGTCTTCAGCGCTTGATGCGGTACAGCAGTGGACATATAAACCGTATCTGCTGAACGGCAATCCGGTGGCAGTGGACACAACGATCACAATCAGCTATTCGTGGAGCAGACCCGCACCTGTAGAACGCATCAGGGTGTCGTCTGGCGTTATGTTTGGATTGGCCAAGACGCAGAAGATCCCAGAATATCCAGAGGCGGCAATAGCAGCTCACGAAGTCGGAGCGGTCGTGTTGCATGCCGTCATCGACACAACCGGCAAAGTGATCCAGCTGGACCGGATGTCTGGGCCGAAGATATTCAGTCAGGCCGTAATGGATGCGGTGTGGCAGTGGACCTATAAGCCATATCTGATAAACGGCGAACCAGTCGAAGTAGAAACACAAATAGCCATAAACTTCTCGCATGGGGGCTAGCGTGTAGCAGCTCACCTGCTACCCATAAATCAATGCCCCTCCAGCCCCATCTCAAGCACTTCATCGAGGCCCATCCCATCTATCGCAGCCCCGTAATGCTAGGACTCCCTGTACCGAACGAACGAACATCGACGACTACCTCCGCTCGCCGAACCCTCCGTTCCACCTCCTCCGCGTCCTCTTTTCGCCCGCTCTCACGCAGAAACCGAGCATAATGCTTCAAAGCTGCCAAATACATCGGATGCCCCCACCCAAGCTGGTCATTCATAAGGTTTGTCCCACGTTCCATGTAAGTACCCGCGCCCACCACATCACCGGACTTCCAATAGGCATAGCCCAGAAGAAACTCGCCAATACCAAGCGGAAAATCGCGCATTTCAAAGCTGGTCTTCGCCTCCTCAATCGCTTCCTTCAGTGGAGCAACAGCCGACGGACAATCCTTGCTCGCGCAAAGAGCCAAAGCCAGCGAATACCGTGCCGAGACCTTGTCGAAGGCATCTGCTCCCACATCTCCAGCGAACTCGTCGATCGCCTGTCGTGCAGCATCCTTCGCCTTCGCCAACTTGCGCTGCGCAAGGTAGAGTTCTGCCAGATCATCCTTGCTGCGGGCAATCATCAATAGGTCTCCCTTTGCCTGCCTGAGCCGCAACGCCTCCTCCTCTTCTTTTTCACTCTCTCGCAGCTTCCCCAGCGAGACATGCACCCTTCCCAGGCCGCTAAGAGCAATCGCCAATTCATCGTTTTCTTCAGGGCTATGCCGGAACAGTGAGATCGCGTGCTCCAGGCTTGCCTCTGACTTATCTCACATAGCAACATTCGCATATAACAGACCCTCCTGTTCATAGATCCACGCCAGGCGGCCATCAACCATCCCCGCAGATTCCGCCTTCCGGATAGCCGCCTCCTGGAGCTCTATCCGGTGCATAAGTGCCTGCCTGTAGGAAAGCCTACCGTCCGCGACGGACAAGCTTCCGGCAGCAGCATTGCCTTCCTCCGGAACAG
>CAYVSQ010000091.1:0-4270 GCA_964453815.1 uncultured Acidobacteriaceae bacterium
CCTCTTCCTATCAGGAACATCTACGACCGCTGGATTAGCCGCTACGCGGTGGGGCAGTCGATCTGCTCGCGCAAATGAAGCGCGAAATGGAGAAATAGAAGCCGCGCTTTCTCGACACACGCGCCACATCTGCAGACCGGATCCGCAGAACCAGACAGATCCGCGTTGAAAAAATTCTCTGACACGATTGTGAATCAAGTATTAACTCCGTCGTAAACTCGATGTGGCAGCATCCTGATCAAGAGAAGTCTTTGCCGAAAGCCGAAACCTGAAGCACATCGTCCGAGGCGGTGCGCGCTCGACCGCAACGACATTTTGGGTTAACTCAGTTCAAGCTTGCCAACTTAACGCGCCAAAAATCAGTGTTGGTTCAGCATTTCATTTGCGGATCAAGCACGAAATCTTTTCAACACCCCTACTTGAGGAGAGTTCCATGACGCGACGTTTCTGTTTCAGCACCCTGCTGATATTGGTTCTATGTCTCTTTACATCCCGGTCTCATGCCCAGACGGCAGTCGATGGGGCGATCGGCGGCACAGTGCTCGATACCACCGGCGCAGCCGTCAGCGGGGCCACGATCAGTGCTCACAGCAATGCGACCAATGCCGAGCAGGCCGCTACTTCCGATGCCTCCGGCTATTTCCGCATTATCCATATGCAGCCAGGCGTCTACAGCGTCACAGTTACCGCCCCTGGGTTCGAGACCTTTCGCTCCGTCGATCTGACGGTCCAGGTCGGCCTGCTCACTAATGTGGACGCCAACCTTAGGGTTGGCACCTCTTCCCAGACAGTGGAAGTGAGCGGAACCTCTCCGCTCCTGAATACTGTATCGCCGGACTTCGCTTCCGTCATCGAACAGCGAACCTTGCATAATCTGCCCGTCAGCAACTATCGCTGGTCCAGCTATGCCCTGCTCACTCCGGGCGTGCTCAACGATAGCAATGGTTTTGGCCTGCTCAGCTTCCGCGGCCAGAGCACGTTGCTCAACAACATCACCATCGACGGCACGGACGACAACCAGGCCTACTTCTCTGAAGAGCGCGGCCGTACCCGCGCCGGCTATTCCACCGCCAAGACGTCCATACAGGAGTTCCAGGTCAACACCTCGAACTATTCAGTCGAATATGGCCGGTCCGCAGGCGGCATCGTCAACTCCGTGACCAAGAGCGGGTCCAACAGCTTCCACGGCGAAGCCTACCTGTTCTATCGTGACAATGACTGGGCGGCGACCAATGGATCAGTCGTCCACGCTGTCCAGCTGCCGGGCACGACCGGCTATACCGTGGTCCCGTTCAAGCCTACTGATGTGCGCCGTCAATACGGCTTCAGTGTCGGTGGCCCTATCTGGAAAGACAGAATCTTCTTCTTTTTCGCGGCGGACAAGTTCTACCACGACTTTCCCGGAGCCGCCGCTATCGCCAGCGCCAGCGCCAACGCCAACTTCTTTAACCCCGCCGATTCGACGCTGCCTGAGGGCAAAACCTGCGGCGGCACCTCATCCGCCGCGCCCTCTTTTCAGGACACCCAAGTCTGCCAGATCTCAAAACTGACTGGTCTTCCCTACGGTGGCGCGGGCAGCAGTGCCTACAGCGTTTACAATTCCGGCATTTCCGGGCTGAACACCATGCTTGGCACCACGCCTCGTACCGGCGACCAGACTATCTACTTCCCGCGCATCGACTGGCAGGTGAATCAGAAGAACCACGCCTCGGTCGAGGCCAACCGTATGCGCTGGACCTCGCCCGCCGGCATCCAGACCTCTCCAGCCGTGCCGTACGGCCGGGCCAGCTTCGGCAACGACTATGTGCGCGACACCTGGCTCGTCGCCAAGCTCGACACTTTCTTTACGCCTAGCGTGAGCAATCAATTGCGCTATATGTATGGGCGCGACTTCGAGTTTGAGACCAATCAGTCCCCCACTCCATACGAGACCAACAACCTCGTCTCGACGCCTAACTATACCAACCCACTCGGGCTGCCAACGAATGTCTTTCTCAGCGGATTCTTCCAATTCGGAACGCCGACATTTCTCCTGCGCCCCGCCCTGCCTGACGAACGACGCTGGCAGATCGCCGATACGGTCGAGTGGTTACACGGCAATCACAACTTCAAGTTTGGCGGAGACTACATCCACACTTCTGACCTGATCAACAATCTCTTCGACGAGTTCGGCGGCTACTCCTATACCGGCTCTACCCTCATCGGCAACTACATCTCGGACTCATATCTGGCCAGCCTTAACGAAAGGGCCCAGAACTACACGAATTACACTCAGGGTGCGGGTTTGCCTGGTCTGACCTTTACCACTGGCGACTATTCTCTCTTCGCGCAGGATACGTGGCAGGCGAGCCGCCGCCTCAGCGTCACTTTAGGCCTGCGCTACGAGTATGAGCGCTTCCCTGATCCTCAGCTTCCCAATCCCGCGGTCCCTCAAACCGTCAGCCTGCCTTCCAATAAAACCAACTTCGGGCCGCGCGTGGGCTTCGCCTACGATGTTTACGGCAGCGGAAGGACCGTCGTGCGTGGCGGCTACGGAATGTTCTTTGCCCGGGCCATCAACTCCACGCTTTATCAAGCTATTGTGGGCACCGGAGCGCCTGGCAGTCAGACGAACCCAACCCTTCTGCCTGGTCACACTTGCGCGCCCAACTTCCCCCAGGTCGTCGCCCCGGCGAATCAGGCAGCCTGCCTTGGCGGGTCCAACGCCACTGTCTACTTCCTGGATCGCAACTTCAAGGTGCCACAGATTCATCAGGCTGACTTGACCGTTCAGCAGCAGATCACCAAGAACGACGCATTCAGCATCTCTTGGCTGGGCACCTGGGGACGACGGCTGCCGGACTTCGTGGACACTAATCTCCCTACACCGGTCGCGGTCGATTTTACCGTCGTGGATCCCACCCACGAAGGCCCATTGGCGAACGGCACCACCTTCGCAGCCAATGCATTCCTGGGCACACGCCCCAACCCCAACTTCAGCTCCATGACCAATATCTTCAGCGGGGTGAATTCGAACTACCAAGCCCTGGTGGCCCAGTACACGCACCGCTTATCGCGTTTCACCTCGCTTGACGCCAATTACACCTGGTCGCACGCGCTGGATTATGGCGTGAATAATCAGACAGGCGCCGCCGTTACTTCGCTGTTGGATCCAACCAACCTGCGTCTCGACTACGGCAACTCCGCGCAGAACGTGCCTAATCGATTCGTGCTCTACGCCGTCGTTGATTCCTTCTGGCACGTAAGCGGCCCCTGGGGATACCTGCTGAACGCTTACCAGCTCTCGCCAAGTTTCGCGGCGCAGACCGGCCTGCCCTATTCGACCGGAATCAGCGGCGCTTCCTCGACGCTCACCGTCACCCCCGGTGAGCCGGTGCAGTCCATCATTACTACCAGTTCCTTCAATGGCTCGGGCGGCGCAAACCGTGTTCCCATCGTCAACCGTAACAATTATCAGCAGCCCAACACCTGGGTTCTCGACCTGCGAGCCTCCAAGCGCTTTGTCTTCCGTGAGAAATACACCTTTGAGTTTCTCGCGGAAGCCTTCAACCTCGCCAATCACCAGAACGTCACCTCGGTGAACTCGTCGGCCTACTTCGTCAACAACAATACGACGAAGGTCAACGGTGTCACCGTTGGAGAAGGCAACACGCTCACACCCTTTTCCACGCCGTTCGCCGCCGTGGCCACCACCAACAACAGTAACTTCGCTTATAACGTTCGCCAGATCCAACTGGGGGGTCGCTTCACCTTCTAGATCGCGATCCGCAGGAACAGACAGCCCCACGTCGGGATTCTCCCGGCTTGGGGTTTTTCGCGCCGGAACGCTTAGGCCAGAGTCGATACAATAGAAGTAGCGCCCATGGCCTTCACCGAACAATACGATGTGATCGTCGTTGGAGCCGGGCATGCCGGCTGTGAAGCCGCCATGGCCTCCGCCCGCATGGGCCTGCGCACCGCCCTCTTCACGCTGAACCTTGACCTGATCGCGCAAATGTCCTGCAACCCCGCCATTGGAGGCATCGCCAAGGGCCATCTGGTGCGCGAAGTCGACGCCCTTGGCGGCGTCATGGGCGAGGTCGCGGACGCGGTCGGCATTCAGTTTCGCCTGCTGAACACTTCGCGCGGCCCAGCCGTCTGGAGCCCGCGCGCCCAGTGCGACAAGCAAGCCTACCGCCTGAAGATGCGCGAGGTTCTCGAATCCCAGCCCAATCTAAAGATCAAGCAAGCAGAAGTGGCGGATCTAATCGTCGAGCCCTGTCATCCCGAG
>CAYVSQ010000092.1:0-21256 GCA_964453815.1 uncultured Acidobacteriaceae bacterium
GAAGAAGGAAACCCAGGTTTGCCAGCTGCGCTTCATTCTGCAAGCTGATGTTATTCAAACTAACGGTAACGCTCTCGATGGTGCCCTGGAGCTGAGAATTACCAGTGCTCAGAGCCAGCAGGGAGGGATAGGGAGTCCCGGCTCCGGTGTTGCTCAGCGCAACCGGACCGTTGCAGAAGGTGCCGGTGGACGGATTGTACGGATGGTTTGTGGTTAAGACCGTTGCCGTGGATGAAGTGCTCGCTGCGAATGAGGAATTTCCGTTATATACCGCCGAAATGCTGCGGGAACCTTCTTTGCTCCCTGGAAAAGTCACCGATGTCGACGCCTGGCCAGAAGCGGTGACGGCGACGTCATTAGCAAGAATGGGGCCCATGCCAGCACTGGAACCGGTGCTGTCATAGAAGGTGACGGTGCCGCTCGTGACCGGTGAGCCGCCGGACGTCACGGTGGCCGTGAGCATTACCGAGGTGGGTGTGGTGGGATCGTTGTGGACATTGCTGCTTGTGAAGACAAGCGAGCTCGAGCCATTCGGGCTGGCTGAAACGGAGGTCGTGGTCGCGGCGGCGGACTCCGTGGTGAACGTGATACTCCATGATCCAAGCGATCCGGACGGGTTGAAGGTCGAACCGCTCGTATTCTGACTGGCAATATAGAGTGTCCAGGTTCCGTTAAAGTTACTTCCATTGGCAGGCAGGTTGAAAGCGGTGGTGAAGTTATCGTTGCCGCAAGTGATGCCAAGGCTTATACATTCGCTGTTGCCGATTCCCGCCGAATTGAAAGTCGAAGGCCCTCCGGAACCGCCAGCGTTAAAGACCGGCGTCTGAAAGTTAGCGTAATAGTCGACGGGCAGGTAGGTGCCCGATAGCGCGCTGGGGCAGCTGCTTATGCCAAGGGCAGGGAGCATACCGCTGAGGTTGCCCGGGCCGAACGGGCCCGTATCGGCCTGCGTGAATGAAGCGTTTGCCGAGTTGCAAGGTCCTCCAAATAGATCGAAAGCCGTACCGGAGGGGGGTTGGAGCGCCATCGACACGCTGTTCAGATTTGTGACGTTGAGATTGGTGAAATTCACCGAAATGGCCTTCACCGTGCCTGAGAGACCGGTAACGGAGACCGTGGAGTCCTTCGAAACTCCGTAGGTGCTGCTCACGGTGATGGAGTTCGATCCGCCGAAGGTTTGCGCAGAGGCAGACACTGCGAACGTGGCGAACAGGAGAATCGTTAAACCTGCGACGCCCCGGAAGGCATGTGCCTTGCGTACAACGACGGCCTGACTGGCCGCACTCGCTGTCATCTCCTGCATAAGAGTCCTCCGCAGTGTGTGGCTGCCACCGGGCTTCACTAACTGATCGAGGGTCAGTAGTGCAAACGAACCACTTAGAGCAACCGGTCGTTATCTGAGCTGAAAACGGGGAAGTTGAGCGCGCCGGAAGTGTAGCACAACCAACAAATGCAAGAAAAAAGAAAAGAGAAAGCAGGTGACGTCAACAGCTTTTCGCCCTCGATTTATTACCTGTTTCAGTCGGAAGTAACGAGAAACATGAACTCAGCAATATACGCGGGGTGATTTTCAAGACTTGCCGGGAGGGCACAATATTTACCGAATCAGTTACGGATTCTGCATTGATGAAAATTCAGGGAATCTTTCAACTAACTCGGGCAATGGATATTCCACTAATATTTCTTGCACGGCAAAGGGTAACAGTGATATTAGTGATGGGCCGTTTCCTTTATCCCCCGGATCACCGCCAAAATCTGAAGGAGGAATTTCCCCATGGGTCAGCCTTATGTCGGTGAGATACGTATGTTCGCGGGCAACTTCGCTCCAGCAGGCTGGATGTTCTGCGAGGGGCAGCTGCTCCCCATCTCCGAATACGAGACTCTGTTCAACCTAATCGGAACCACGTACGGCGGCGACGGTCAAAGCACCTTCCAGCTACCCGACCTGAGGGGCCGGCTTCCGATGCATATGGGGAACGGCTTCACTCTGGCGCAGATTGGCGGTGTTGAGACTGTCACCCTGACGACGAGTCAAATGCCGGCGCACAGCCACCCGGTCTTGGCGACAACGAATTCAAATACCGCTTCTCTCCCAAACGGCGGTTTCCTGGCCTCAGGCCCGGACATCTACGATCTGAATATAGGCGGCACCAGCACAATGGCTCCCGCAATTAGTCCGGTTGGAGGAAGTCAGCCACACGACAATTTCCAACCCTACCTGTGCGTAGATTTCATCATCTCCCTTTTCGGAATCTTCCCAAGTCAGAACTAGTCCGCCTGCAAGGAGAACAACATGTCAGAGCCATTCCTAGGCGAAATCAGGGTTATGAGTTTCGGTTTTCCACCCAAAGGCTGGGCGCTTTGCAACGGGCAACTGCTGCCCATTAATCAGTACCAGGCCTTGTTCTCGTTGCTCGGAACCACTTACGGAGGCGACGGAAGAGTGAATTTTGCCTTACCGAATCTGCAGGGCCGCACGCCTATGCATATGGGTAGCACTCATACTCTGGGTGAGTTGGGCGGTGAGCAAGCTCACACGCTCACTTCCTCCGAGCTCCCGGCCCACACCCATACGTGGGGCGCTACCAACACGCCGGCGAACCAGCCCGGTCCGGCTTCGAATGTGCTGGGTGCCGCGCCGGAATACAACGGCTCCGCGACCAATCTCACAGCTATGTATCCGACTGTGCTGTCAAGCGTCGGGGGCAGCCAGGCGCATCCGAATATGCAGCCCTACCTCACGCTGAATTTCTGCATCGCGCTACAGGGGATATTCCCCAGTCAAACTTAGGCCCCAGCCGCAAGGAGGACGTGACATGGCAAACCCGTATGTAGCAGAGATAAGGATATTCCCATTCAACTTCGCTCCAAGGGGGTGGGCATTTTGCAACGGCCAGCTTCTGCCCCTCTCCCAAAACACGGCGCTTTTCTCTCTGCTGGGAACCACCTATGGCGGAGATGGGAAAAGCAACTTTGCGCTTCCTAACCTCCAGGGGAGCGCTCCGATGCATCCGGGCCAAGGCCCGGGCCTGACCTTGCACGATCTTGGCGAAACCGGAGGCTCGGATACCGTCTCTTTGCTCGAGAGCGAGATACCGAATCATACTCATACCATTAATTGCGTCGACGGGCCCAGAGTTGGGGGGCAATCCGGCCAACCGGGCAACGCAACTCTCGTGAAGACAGGCGGTACACCCGCGAATGCCTACACCAGCAGCGTCACACAGAATCAAACGATGAATGCGAATATGGTGGCCCCCGCGGGTGGGAATCAGCCGCACAATAACCTGATGCCGTATCTCACGCTTAACTTCTGCATCGCCCTCCAGGGCGTTTACCCGCCGCGGACTTAGCAAACGGTTTTGCAAGCCGGTCCGTTGCTCCCTTTTCAGCCATGTCCACTCTTGTTGTTCGCCCCACGTTGCCGCAGGACGAGATATTTCTATACGACCTTTACTCGGCAGTCCGCGCGCCGGAGTTCGAACTCGCGTCGATCCCCACGGCACAAAAGGAACTACTCATCCGGATGCAGTTTCGCGCCCAACTGTCGGCGTACACTGAGACGTACCCAAACTCCTGCTACCACCTGGTGCTGCTCGACAGTAAGCCGGTTGGCCGGCTGTGGGTTGCACCTGGCGAAGGCGAATTGCATTTGGTGGATATCGCCGTCCATCCGAATCTGCAGGGCAAAGGAATCGGAACCGTGCTGGTCCAGAGGGTGCAACAGGAAGCTGCGAAGCTCAGGCTGCCCATCCGCTGCTGCGTATTCCGGTTTAATCCTGGTTCTCTACGTTTCCATCTGCGCTTGGGCTTTTCCGTCGTTCGCGAGGATCAAACGCACTACTATCTGGAATGGCGGCCAGTGCCGCTGCTGTAGTGTGCAAAGAATAGCTATCCGCTAGTGGCCATTGAGTCGCCGGTAGAGCCGGTCTTAGACTCGACCACAGAATCGATCAAGCTCCGCGCCCCACCCATCGCATATCTATTGCGCTCGGCTCGGTTTTACAAAGTCGGCCTCGGCACAACAATTCAGATTCGTTTGCCTAGCAAGCGTTCGACGGCGTCGCGCTGGTAGCGCGACATGCGCAATTCTTCTCCGCTGTGCAGTATCACAATATGGCTGCCTTGGAACCAGGGTTGTACTTCGCGAATGCGATGCAGGTTGACAATGGTGGAGCGGTGGATGCGGACGAAGTCGCGCGGATCGAGTTTTTCCATCAGCGCCTGAAGGGTCTCCCGCACGTCGTAGACGCGACGTGAGACGTGGAGGCGGGCGTAGTTGTCTTCGGCTTCTATCCAGTCAATATCGGCGACGGGAACGAAAAGGATGCGGCCGCGCGTGGAGACCGTAAGACGCTGCGCGTAGTCGGACTGGGAACGCGTGCGGTCGAGCAGAGAGAAGAGGCGCTGTGCGGCTTCTTTATCCTGGCGGTCAAAGCAGCGGTCACGAGCGCGCACGAGTGCCCGGGAGAGCCGGTCTGCGGCGAACGGCTTGAGCAGATAGTCAACCGCATTGGCATCAAATGCATCGAGCGCATAACGATCAAATGCAGTTACAAATATGGTGACTGGCATTTGCTCGACACCGATGGTCTCAACGACGCGAAAGCCGTCCATTTCGGGCATCTGCACGTCGAGAAAGACCAGATCCGGCTGGGTGCGGCGAATGGCGTCGACTGCGGATTCTCCATCGCCGCACTGGCCGATCACACTCACGCCGGGCTCGTTCTTGAGCAGGCGCGATAAGGCTTTGCGGGCTAGGATTTCATCGTCGACGATGAGGGCGCGCAGGCTCATGGGGCAGTCTGAACGGCGGACCTTGGTATGGCAGGCTGGTTGCGCGGCGCGGGAATAAAGATGCGTGCGGCGGCACCTCGACGCCCGAGTGAGCGGAGAATAAGGGAGGCGCCGTTGCCGTAGAGGTGCTGAACGCGGGCCCTGGTATTGCGAAGACCGACGCCGCGAAGGAAGAGGCGTTCACTGCTGTCTTCTACGACGCTGTTCGCGTTGCATACCTCAAGTTGTAGGCCGCCATTCTCCATGCGGGCATAAATTTCGATCAGGTCCTCGCCTTTGTGCTTTCCGATCCCGTGATGGATGGCGTTTTCTACGAGCGGTTGCAGCAGGAGTGGCGGGACCTGGTGCTCAAGCGTCGAAGCATCGGCGTGGATTTCGACCGTGAGGCGGTCGCCGAAGCGCTGGCGCTGGATGCCGATGTAGAGATCGAGAAATTCGAGCTCGCGCGCGAGAGGGATTTCGTTGGTTCCCATCTGGTCGAGTGTGATGCGCAGCAACTGGCTCAGGCGTAAGAGCACGTCTTCGGCTGCTCGCGGGTCCTCTGGCACGAGAGTGATGGCGGCCTGCAGGGTGTTGAAAAGGAAGTGGGGATGGAGCTGCATGCGCAGCATCTCAAGCTCGGCCGAAGCGAGACGTGTTTCGAGCTGCGCCTGACGCAGGTCGCGCAGTCGTATTTGCTCGCGGAGATTGATGAAGGCCGCTATGGCGAGGATGATCCAGTAGGTGAGTACGCCCAGCAGACCGCGATCCTCGAGAGTTCCGAAGATGAGAGTGAGCAGTGGCGTATGCACTTCGTGATTAAGCGTGTAGATCCATCCGGCTATGCCCCGAAGCACAGCTTGAATTATCACGCAGCCGAAGCATGCGAATGCGTGGGGAACAAAAATGCGTTTCGTATAGTTCGTTCGATTGATGGGGTAATGCCGCGCCAGAGCGAGAACGGCAGGCGTGAGGAACGCCCATGAATACCAGTTGAACGCAGCCCAGATCAGGTAGTGAGACAGAGGCAGAATGTCGCTGTGCAGCGCATCCGCGATAAAGACCCATCCGCTCTCAAGGACCACGAAGCCTGACCAGCAGAGGATTGAGATGGGCAGCTGCGCCAAATAGGCGTCAATGCCTGGCCTCCTCGGACGCCACTCTTTGCCGGTCGCCATAGAAATAGATAGCTGCAACGTTGTTCTGCTTCTTTCCTGTCTCTTTATAGACCCTTGAGTAAGGATCGACGAACGGGATCGTGGTGCGCAAGAAGGGCCTTACGATTCGCCCTGTCCGTTCGACGATTCGCCCCAACAAATACCGATTGGACATTTTGGGATGCGGCTGAAGGCGCTCGTCTGCGTAATCTCATGCCACGCAGGGAGGCGTGATATATGCGGAGTAGATGGATCGCGATCGTCTTTTGTATGGCACTGATGAACGGCCCCGTTTGGGCACAAAACATAACGGCAACCGCACTCGATCGAGATATCCACAAATATGAGCTGTTGGTGCAGGATCAGACAGTGCAGCAGGATGGGCCGGTGTGGTGGCATCTTGCGATGCTCTATCAGGATGCGGCGCGATACCAGGATGCAGAGCGTGCCTACACCAAAGCTCTCGAGTTGCTAAAGACCGGAGATCGCGCAATGCTCGCGAACGCGATGGACGAGATGGGCACAATGTATATGGAAACAGGCAGCTACGCAAAAGCTGAGCCTTTGGAACGGGAAGCGCTTGCGATGCGCGAGACCCGGAATGACTCCATTGGCGTAGGGCGGAGCTGGATGCACCTGGCGATGCTTTCGCTGGGTAGGCGCGACGTTGCTGATGCGGAGAGGTATGCCGAGATGGCCGCGGACCGACTTGTGCCGGAGCGCGCAGGGCATCCGGCAGAAAAGGCTGCGACTCCAGAAGAAAAGATGACGGCGCTCATCTACCTTTCACTGATACGCTGCGCTCAGGGCGATTGCTCTAAGGCTATTTCTGAGTTGAGGGCGGCCAGCGGCATCGCGCAGGCGAGCTACGACGCGGGAGGCCTTCCGGTTGCCTTTACAGATTTTCTGCTCGGCTATGCGTACTGGAAGAGCGGGGATACCCGGTCGGCCGCGGAGTTGATGAAGAGTGGCACGGCCGGCATGGAGGCGCAGGTGGGATGGGGACATCCAACATACATTGCGGCGATGACGCAGTACGAGGCTTTCTTGAGGCAAATTGGGCACAACGCTGAGGCGGCGGAGGTAAAAGCGAAGTTTGCGCGTGTGCAAGCATCGCAGCGGCCGGTGGAAGTGGCGCATGGAGAGACGATACTTGATCTAATTGCGTCGCGATGAGAGCCCGCATGCGTTATTCCGACAGGGCAGAAGCATACAAGCCAAAAGAGGAAGGAACCAAGGGCCGGTTACAAGCCCAGATCACTCAACCCTGGGTAGTCGTCCGGCCGCCGTCCAATCGGCCATTGAAACATACGTTCGGACTCTTTGATATTCAGATCATTAATGCTTGCGTGCCGCGCATACATGAGACCCTCCTGGTCAAACTCCCAATTCTCATTGCCGTATGCGCGAAACCAATTTCCTGAATCGTCGTGGTACTCGTAGGCAAAACGTACCGCGATACGGTTGCGGTTGAATGCCCATAACTCCTTGATAAGCCGGTAGTCGAGTTCTCTGGTCCACTTTCGCGTCAGGAATTGAATGATCTGCTCACGTCCCGTGGCAAATTCTGCACGGTTCCTCCATCGCGAGTCGATTGTATATGCAAGCGATACCTTTTCCGGGTCGCGCGTGTTCCAGCCATCTTCTGCCAAGCGAACTTTCTGAATGGCTGTCTCATTGGTGAACGGAGGTAATGGTGGACGTGAGGACATGGTCATATGCTCCTTCAAGCTTTTGGAACCAGCTCGCACGGCAATCTATTTGCAAGCGCTTCATTCTAACCCTCCAGCGTTTCGACATGCTCTCGATCACGTGTAAAGTCCAAACGTTCTACGCACGGCCTAACCAAATGTGAGGTCAAGAGCCTGACGCAAGAATTGAAGAATTCGATCTCAAATATGCGGTTTTCTATTTGACCCTCCTGGCCAGGCCTGTGAGCGATGTTGGCAGATTGACGGTGCAGGTCAGTCTGCTTCGAAAAGGGCAAGAACAGAAAATCAATTGTGTGATGCAGCCAGTAGCTCTTCTTCCGGTTCTACATGAACCAGCACCTCAGCGACACGTGGAACGGTCTGCATAATATGAGCCTTTACTTGGTGAGCAATCTTGTGTCCTTCCCGAACGGTCAGTGACCCATTGACGACGACGTGAAGATCGACATAAAAGCGAAAGCCGACTTTGCGGACATAACATTTCTCAATTCCGATGACGTGAGGATTACTGGAGGCCGCGACCCGCACGTCGTGTTCAAATTGCGGACCAGGAGAGGTATCCAGCAACTCACCCAACGGGTTTCGCATCTGACGGCAGGCACTGAAAAGGATGACTAGTGAGGCGCAGAGTGCAGCCCAATCGTCCGCCGTCGGGTTTCGAATCCAAAGAGCAATCGCTATTCCGATGAAGGCGAAGCCTGATGTAATTGCATCGCTCAGATGATGCCATGCATCGTTTCGTACCGCGCTGCTGTCGATCTTTTTACCGACTGATGACACATATCGAGACAGCAGAATTTTCACCGCGGCGACGGCCAAAAGCACCCACAACGTAAAGGGCTCGGGCAACGGATGTGGTGTCCGAATCCGTCGAATGCTGCCGGCAGCGATGAGGATGGCGGCGGCAACCATCGCGAGGCTCACGATAATCGCAGCTACAGGTTCAGCCTTGCCGTGCCCATAGGGATGTTCCTCATCGGGCGGCTTGATCGCATATTTCAGACCGAAATAGACAACACTCGAACTCACAACGTCGGACATCGATTCGATACCGTCCGCCATCAAAGCGAAAGAGTGACCTAAAAATCCGGCGACGCATTTGAAAAGAGCCAGAATTAGATTTATTCCGATGCCGACCAGGGAAGACTTCAAGCCTCTTTCTACTAATTGTTCAGCGGTTTGAACGTTCTTCAGGGTCATGCATCATCCGAAAGACTACGCGTAGTCGCCTTTCCAGTTTAGCCGTAGTAAGAATCGGCCATGACATCGTGCCACATAGATGAGGCGCGCGAGAAGCAGCAGCGCTTCTCTAAAACAAAAACCCAGACAGAGCGTACCGCCTTGGGCTGGATCGACGGAAAACTGTTTTCACGAACTGGGTAATGGGAGGTTAACTCGATGACCCGCGTGAGCTCCTACGGAGTTACATTGAAGTGTGCCTCTGCTGTCGCGAGCGAGCTGCCACCAATCCACACCGTGTAATTCGTTGGCTCAATGACAGCCCTGCTTTCCGTGTTATAAAAAGAGAGCTCCGGGAAACCCAGGTCAAATGAAACCTCTCGGGATTCACCCGGTTTCAGCGTGATTCTGGTGAAACCCATCAAGCTGCGCACCGGCTGCTCGACGCTGGCGCCCAGATTGCGCACATAACATTGCACAATTTCTGCCGCAGGTCGGCTGCCTGTATTTGTAACTATGACGGTTGCAGTTATCAATTTTTGGGCATCTTCGCGATTTGCTTCCTTCAGAGGAACTGCAGACCGGGAGAGAGTCACCTTTCCATAAACAAATTGCGTATAACTCAATCCATATCCAAAAGGAAAGAGCGCATCGTTCGGCACATCGACGTAGCGTGAGAAGAATCGGGAATCGGGCCCGGGGGGCCGCGTGAGGTCAAGGCCTGTGGCAGGACGCCCGGTGGGAAACTGATTGTAATACAGTGGCTCCTGGCCAACCGCCCGCGGGAAACTCATGGGAAGTTTGCCGCTCGGGGAAACATCGCCGTAAAGCACATTCGCAATCGCCGAGCCGGCTTCGATCCCGGGAAACCAGACCTCCAGAATCGCCGATATGTGCTGCGCTGCCCAGCTCAGCTCCAGTGGGCGCCCGGAGAAGACCAGCAATACAATCGGGCGGCCGGTAGCGGCGACCGCTTCGAGCATCTTCTCCTGATTTCCCGGAAGACTGAGATCCGCGCGTGATCCTGCTTCGCCGCTCATAGAGCCCGATTCGCCCAACGCCAATACGGCGACATCCGACCCGTCCGCCGCATGGACAGCTTCGGCAAAACCATCTTCCCGCGTGCCTTCGATTTCGGTGCCCATGGCATACGTCAACGACCCGCCGTATTGTTTCACCCGCGATTCGAGCGCATCCTTGATAGTGACGACGTCCGGCAGTCGCCTGGCGCCTCCCCACGCGCCCAACATTTCGCCTGTGTTATCGGCAAGCGGTCCGATGAGAGCAATTTTTCTGGGCTGGGATGAAAGAGGCAGCACCGGACGACCCTGAGAAACCGGTTTGTTGCTTAGCAGCACGAAGGATTCTTCCGCTGCCCTGCGCACCAGCGGACGATGTTCGGGGACGGCAGCCGTGATTTCCGTTCCACGTGAATACGGATGCTTAAAGAGGTTAAGCGCAAACTTGACTCGAAGCACTCTGCGTACAGCCTCATCCACCACGGTCATCGGCACCTGCCCCGAACGGATCAGCTCCGGCAGCTGCGCATCGTAGTAATGCGACATCATGTCCACATCGACGCCGGCGAGAATCGCCTTGCGCGTGGCCGCTGCTGCATCCAGCGCAATGCCGTGATTGACCAGCTCCATAACCGCCGTATAGTCGCTGACGACGAAACCGTTGAAGCCCCATTCCTCGCGGAGAACCTTTTGCAGCAGGAAGGAGTTGGCGGTCGCAGGGACACCATTTAGGGCATTGAAGGCGCTCATGATGGTAACTGCGCCTGCCTCAACTGCAGCTTTGTATGGCGGCAGATACACCTGTCTTAATCGGATCTCCGACATATCGGTCGTATTGTATTCGCGGCCCGCCTCGGCAGCACCATACGCGGCGAAGTGCTTGACGCAGGCAGCCACGCTGTCTGGGTTGGCAAGGTCGCTGCCCTGATACCCCTGCACATAAGCGCGTGCCATAGCCGCGCCAAGATAAGGATCTTCCCCGGCGCCTTCGGTTGTGCGTCCCCATCGCGCATCGCGAGAAATATCGACCATCGGCGAATAGAACCACCGCACACCTGCCGTTGTTGCCTCTTTCGCAGCGATGCGCGCCACCGACCTCACCAGCTCAGGATCGAAGCTGGCTGCAAGCCCGAGCGGCTGAGGATAGACAGTGCGAAAGCCGTGGATGATATCCGCGCCAAAGAGCAGCGGAATATGCAGGCGGCTTTTTTCGACGGCCGCATGCTGAAAGGCGTTCGTGCGCTCTGCGCCCACGGTGTTGAGCATCGACCCCAGCCTTCCAGTTGCCGCCAGTTCCATGGCGTTCACTTTGTTACGGGCGTCAGGATTCGCCGCGATCTGCGCCGCATTTCCTGCGTCGGCGTATCCACTGTCGTTGTATTGGACCAGTTGGCCGATCTTTTCCTCCAACGTCATCTTCTTCAGAAGATCGTCAACCCGGAGCTCGATGGCCGGAGACGCAAGCTGAGCATTTGAGGGTGGAACGGTCTGCACTTGTGGCGTCTGAGCGGCTGCGATCCCGGCCAGTAAGACACTGCAAATTCCGATAACACCGATACTTCGGGTCGCACTCCGCCGCGTAAATGCTGGATCGAGAGCTTTATGAAACAACCTTTTTCTCCCCTTAGACAGAATTATCTACGCATTTGTTTCTCTATCTGTTTCCGTCCGGCTGTAGTCCGATCGTTTGCTGTATATGGGCCATCTCCGGGTTGGACATGAAATTTCGCCAAATTAGCCCCGTGCGACCATCTTCGATCATCACCGCCATGGGAGCCTGGTTCAGCCCCATCGTAATACCGGAGTACCAGTTCTCCTGTTGATTGAATGCATCGCGAAAACCATAGATATCCCAAAGTTGCGCGCCAAGATCACGATAAAAGTGTTTCAAGGCCCGCAAGGATTGCTGTGGCGCGAATGCATATGAGCTGATGGCTCCTGTGGGGGCGATCGTCCCATCGTCTTCCGTGAAGGGCTTATATTCGCGATAGCCATGCGGTCCATCGACGGCGGTCAGCCCCCACGAGTCTGCACCATAACCTTTCCAGTGCAGAGGATCTGCGATACTGTATGCCTCACTTACCAACGCTTCGTTCCGATTGTTAACAAAATAATTGGCGAACGTATCGCGCCAGCCACGCGGGTCATAACCCATGTAGGAGTATTGCGTAAAGAAGAGCGGTCCTGGTGAGCCGGGGCCATAGTTCATCTCGAGCTGGATGCCGTAGTAAGTATGGTGCTCTCCATATATGTGGCTTGTGCCTTCTGCTGTATAGCCAGTGTGGTAAAGACTGGGAGGCACGGGATGCGTCGGCGACGCGATCGCCAGCAGGTACGTGATCATTACCTCGTTCCACCCTTCCAGCCGGTTGGCGATGTGAAAGGCATAGTCCGGAGACCAGTGCCAGTAGAGCGCATCCTTCTTTGGAGTCGCGCGGAACCAATCCCACTCGACGCCTTGCCAGAGCTTTGTAATGTTACTGCGCAGACGCTGCTCCTTATCGTTGTCCTCGTGGAAGTACTGCCGCGCCGTGAGAAGGCCCTGCATCAGGAATGAAGTTTCCACCAGATCGGCACCATTGTCATAGATGCCGAAGACAGCTAGAGTATGGCCTGTTTTTCCACTCAGGAAGTGTGGCCATACGCCGTGGTAGCGGTTGGCGCGGTCAAGAAAATCAGTGATCCGAAGCAGACGGTCGACGACCTGATCGCGAGGAACGAAGCCGCGATCCGCGGCAACGACCATGGCCATAATGCCGAAGCCGCTGGCCCCAAGCGCAATGACATCATCATCTCCTGGTGTGTTTTCGCGTGTCATGCCAGAGTTCGGTTCAGCTGCGTCCCAGTAGTAGCGAAAGGAGGCTTCCTGGACCATCGTGAGCAGTTCATCATCGGTCATGGAATGCGTGGACGCCGTGACTGTTTCGGACAATGGAGACTCTTGGAGCGACGAGGTACGCGCAGAGATCTTGTAGGATGCGGTTGCATGCGGGTCACCGATGAAATCGGCGAATCGGTTGACTCCGTATCGCTGCACGCCAACGGGGCGAAACGGCTCATCGTGCATCGACCGGTAGATCACGTATTGTGCGACCGTGGGGTCGGGCGCCGCTTCCCACTTTAGATCGATGTGTCGCTCGTAACCCTTTGCCTCGATGAGCTTCGGCATGGACGGCGCGTGGTTATTCTGTCCGGCCTTTTCGATACGAACGTCATCGATATAGAGCGTATGAGCGCTGCTATCTGCCACACCTTGCGCAAGTATGATGGCTTCGAGACGGTGTGGTTGAAAGCTGTGCAGCGAAGTGCTCACGAATTTGTCTAAGGGAATTTGCACTCTGGTCCACTCCCCGGGCGCTAGACCACCTGTAAATGATCCAATTGAGAGCGGTGCTGTAAAGTTCTGGTCAATATCTCGTAACGCTATCTTCGGCAAATCCTCGGCACGGATGCCATCTTTTGCATAGAGCCACAGGAAAAGGCTGTCTCCGGGGAAGTCGACATTGCGGTTGCGCCATGTGTAGAGGTAAATCTCCGCATCCCATCCTCCCCTTGGCATCGAGGTCCACCGCAACACCAGGGCGTTGGGACCGCTGATGAAGCTCGATGTTTCAACCGGCAACTTGCCATCCACGAGCGTCAGCATGCTGGGCGCCGATGCCTTGCCAGCACTGTAGAAATAGGAGCCGGGCGACAGGCTGTTCTCGAAGAAGACCTGCTGCGAGTAGTTCTGATCGGCCAGCGCTTTGTCTGACACGGAAAGAAGCGATACGGCGAGGAGGATGAGTGCTCGCAGACACCACTGTGCACTCGATCGCTTATCAGAGAATCGAAGCTTCTCGGGAATGATCACTGGGTGACGTCCTCGGGATGTGCTCCCAGTTTGATGAGTAAGAGCATTGCTGCTCAGTGTCAAATTTTAACGTTCTATCTGCGAGGTGTACCGCTCGTGAGCACCGAGAGCTGTCTTACGGCTCAACTGTCGAACCTGCGTTTCCGTTGGATTGAGTGGGCTGCCCATAACTTTGTGAGCAGTCAGCGTATTTCCATGCCTGTCGTCGGAAGAGCCGTTCTGATAGTCATGAAAAGCAGAGACGGAACGAGTCGGTGCATTTTGCGAGGGAGGGGGTGCGCCTTTCGACGCACCCTGGAGAGAAGTTAGAAGCTGAAGCGAATCTGGAAGTCGATGATTCTCGATCCGAGCGCGCTCGACGCCTGGCCAAGGTTGGCGTTTCCAATGTTAGTAGACAGGCTGCTGGGGTTAATGTTCAGCAGGTTGAAGGCGTTGAGCATGTTGGCCTTGATTTCGAAGTTGGCGTTTTCTCCGAGGACCGGAATCCGGGGCAAGCCGAAGCTCTTGGCAATGTTCAGATCGACGTCACGGTATCCCGGACCGGGAAACTGGTTGCGGCCGCTTCCCGGAGCCGGGATGAATGCACCTGCGATCTGTCCTGGATTGTCGGCGATCGCATTCGCGTAGTTCGGAACTTCAAAATAGTTATTGATGAACTGATCGTTGTTCGTGCCAGTGTTTGCGGTGCCGGGGTTGGGGAAATTGCTACCTGTCTTGAAGGCGCTGTTGTTCGTGTTACGCAGAGCCTTGCCATTGTAGTTGGGGCGCAGGTTCTGGAACCCATAGTTACAGGAGAAGCAATAGATCTGGTGCGGAGCCTGATAGACGGGCGTCCACCCATAGCCGGTGTGAAGGGTCATGATGCCACTGAGCGTCCAGCCGCCAGCGACCTTCTCAGCCCAGTTATTGCTTCCATGAAAGAAAACCGGCTGCCAGATACCAAATAGCTTGAAATTGTTGGCGATGTCGAAATCCGACCGCCCATATGCATAGTTGGTGTTGAAGAGATAGGGACTGCGAAAGTATGGTCCCGAATTGGTATCCCTGCTATGTGCCCAGGTGTACTGCACATCAACAGAGAAGCTTCGCGCGAACTGATGCTTGATCCCGGCCAGCATCATGTTGTTGTTGGATTTGCCTTGGCTGCCGAAGACGTTGACGCTGTTGACCAGGGGATTGAGAGGCGCGCCCTGGATGACTCCGAAACCGTTCGCATCATAGTTGAACAGTAGGTGATGTCCGGAGCTGCCCAGGTAGCCCAGGCTCGCGACCCAGGAATGGCCTAAGTCCATCTCCACCTGGAGCGAATAGTGGTGGATATACTCGGTGGGCACATTACCCGGCAAAGCCCCCACATTTGCATTGCCCACGGTCGGCAGTCCGGCGGAGTTAAAGGTGGTAATCGTGTTCGGGTTTGGCGGAAAGCCGAAGAGATTGGTCGGGCTACTAGAAATTGCATAGAGGATATTGGGATTGATGTGCTCCGGGTCCTGGCTGGTGCCAGGAACAGAGCTCGTTCCGGGCGGATTGCCATTGTTGATATTCGATGTCGCGATCTGCTGCTGGTTGTAGTTGAGGCCGTAACCGCCGCGCCAGACGACCTTTCCATTGAAATAAGACGGACTCCAGTTGAAACCGACCTGTGGTCCGAAGTTGAGCTTCTGCGGGTTCCAGGCACCGATTCCGGTGCGTATGTTGATCCCAGTCAAGAGATCAGAACCGTTGCCGAACCTGAGCACTCCCATGTTGTTGTTCTTGTCGGTAAGAGCCCCGAAGTAGGAGTAGCGAAGTCCGGCGCTCAGAGTGAGATTCGGTCGAGCCTTCCAATCGTCCTGAAAGAAAATGCCCCACATGTTTTCGCGGTTATCGTTGCGGAATCCGCCCGGCAGGCCGGTCGTTGCCTGGAAGGGGCCGCCTTCCGCCTCCGGAGCATCATTCAGGAAAGACCAGATGTTGAAAAAGGAATAGTTCGGCGCGCCGATCGGGAAGTTGAGGTAGTAGAGCCGGGTAAAATCAAAGCCGAATTTCATCGTGTGCGAGTGCAGAACCTTGGTGGCCACGTCTTTGTAGCCATAAGTCCATTGGTTCAGGATCGAAGGCGCCGGCACGCCAAGAGAACCGAGGCTGATGCTACCGATCTGGGGAGAGCCGTTCAGCTGGGACTGAGGCAGGCCAAATGGGGCATGAGGATTGCTGTCAACCTCATTCCAGCGCCAGCCCGCCGCATTGGCTCGGGCTTCGTTCAGGAAGCTCGGCGAAAAAGTGTGATTCCAGATGACCGAGAAGGCGTTGTTGATCTGTGAGTGATTGAAGAGCTGATAACCCAGCCCACCGTTTAAGCGGGTCAGGGACGAGGGAACCCAATAAATTGCGAAAGCAGCGTGATCCCTGCTGGTCACGTCGGCGTCGATGCGTCCGCTGTACTGCTTGAAATCGCTGGTGGTGGGATTGCTGATGGTGTACTGCGCGATATCCGGCACGTTGGAGAGTCCGCTGCCGACGCCGGGATTGCTGGCGCCATTCCAGGTGAGGTCCTGCGTGCCCAAGGGGGTGGTGAGCGGCGAACCAATATTCAGGCCCTGTCCGGCGATAGTGTTGCAGTTTACGCCTTCGGTGAGACCGGCATTGGCGCAGGTGTTGGAGCCGATTATGGTGCCGGCAACAGCCGCTCCCGGGAAATGAAGATAGGTGTTGGAAATGCTGTTAGCGGGCGCCAGGTCTGCAAACGCAGAGGTCGGAAACCACTGGGTGCTGCTTGCGGGGATGGTCTGGCTCTGCCCTTCGTAGGCGAAGAAGGCAAAAATTTTGTTCTTCCAGATCGGTCCGCCAATGCTGCCGGCCCACTGGTTATAACGATCTTCATCGCGGAGCAGGCCGCGCGCTGCCGGCGTCAGCTTAGCTCCGGTGACCGGATCAAATGCCTGCACAGATTGAGGACCGTTCCAGGGCTGATATGCATTCAGACCCGGGCGGGTGATTTGGATCAAGATGCTGCCATGAAGATTGTTGGTTCCGCTCTTGGAGGTGATCTGGGTGAGCGCGCCGTTGAAGCGGCCATTCTCCGCGTCGTAAGCGTTGGTGACGATTCTGATGTTGCCGATGGAATCCTCGCTGGGAGTAATGACGGTCGCTCCACCCCAGACGACGCTGGCCGTGCTGATACCGTCGACGGTATATCCGTTGCTTGCGAACTGGCCACCGTTGGCGCTTGCCGAAGCGCCGTTTTCCGTAGAGAAAATACTGCTCGAATGCCCCAGGTTGCCTCCTCCGCCCGATGACGCTCCGGTTTGCGTACCAGGCGCCTGGAATCCACCGCCACCGCCCGTCAGCGCCCCATCAGCCAGAACTCCCGGCACCAATCGGATGAGGCTGGTCGGATCACGTTGATAGACAGGCATGTGCTGGACTTCATTGTCGGAAATTGTGCGCCCGGTGGTAGCGGTTTGCGTATCAATGGCGGGAGTCTGGGAAGCGTCCACGGTAATTGTCGTACTGGCCGCGCCCGCATCCAACTGCACATTGACCGCATTCGACTGCTCGGGAATCAATTGCAGATTGTCGAGGACTTTTTTCTGAAAGCCCGACGCCTCGACAGTCAGTGAAAAATGGTCGGCGGGAAGGGCGTTGAAATTAAAGACGCCGTCGCCGCTGCTGGTTCGCGTGAAGCTCTCATTCGTAGAAAGATTCTTGAGGGTGAGAGTAGCACCGGGTATGACCGCTCCGGTCTGATCAGTGACAGCACCCTGGATAGAGGTGCGATATTGGGCGAACGCAGGAGTGCTCAGGCATAAGCACACAGCTGACATCGCGCAGATTGCGAAGACTGTGAAAATTCTTCTATTCATACTGCCTCCGGAAAGTTTGTCTTGTTATCCAGCCGAAAGTCTTAACAGTTCCGAGAATTGAGCGTTGAACTGAGAGCTTGCGGTGTGCGTAAAAAGCAGCAGTATAAGGAATGCGCCGGCGAATCCTATTTTTGTTCTTGCGCCGAGCTGATTTTTATGAACCATGTTGCCCCCAGGAGGTCGTGCATTATTCCCAACAAGTTGTTGTACTACTCCCGTGGCATTTGATGCACTCCCGAGGAATCAAGGCAGTGACCCCATGAAAAAATTTGACAAATTTTTAGGGGAAGGGACTCGATTGATACACACGGCGGCAGAGCCGCGCCGCTACCGCTCCTCGAACAGTTTGCCAAAGAAAAACCACAGAGTTGGCAGACTGTCCCGGTTTTGCTCCTCTGGTGTTCACAACTGAGCAGCCGGGAAGACAATCCACACGGTTTTATCTGGTCAAATCAGATCGATTTTTCTTGAGACGCACGTCGCCAGCGTCATGGCCCTGCTTTAACCAAGACCAAAGCGTTCGGGCTCAGGGTAAGCTGCAGCCGTCCTCCTTGCAGGTTTACCTGTTCAGGCGCGGGCAGCGCTGTTTCGCGGTTTAGTTCTTCCACCTGATTGGGCGTAGGGCTGAGGGGCTTGCCCATCGCCGCATAGTGCGGCAGCACGTTCCCGTGCTCGTCATCTACACGCTGAATCGTAACCCGCGAAGCGGCTGGAAGATTATGGAAAACCAGGTCTATCTGGCGCGTTGCCCCGTGCTGGTCGGGGTCAACCAGATTCCACGCGGCAATCGCCAATCCCCCATCGGAGGCCTTTGTCACAATGACATTCTTTGAGGCATTTGCCAGCCGTGCGTCGCCAAGCTGGTGCAGCAACCCGTAAGCATAAAAGCTGGGCTTGTTGATCCCGCCTTCCGCGCGCAATCCAAACATCCCGATAAATGGTTTCGGAATGGGTCCGCCTTCCTCAAAAACGTCGGAGAAGGTCCAGAAGGAGAGCATGTCCACCATTCCGTCGCATTGGCGAACGGTGTTTGCCAGCGCGGGTCCCACGAAGATCGTGTCGCGCGATTCATTCATCCCTTGCACATTCCACTCCGTCCAGAAGAGTGGCAGATTGGGCTCGGCTGATGACTTGATCTCGCCTCTCACCTTGGCCACAGCGCGGCAGACGCGATCATCCATGGGGATGTTCTCATTCGTACCGAAGAGATTCTCCACCGTATCGTCGGCATAGCCGTGGGTTGACACGAAATCGACTGGGACATGATTGTCCGCGGTAAATTTCAGAAAATCGCTGATCCATGCCGCTGCCGCGGTAGCAGGTCCGCCCACGCGGAGCTGCGGGTTGACTTTCTTTAGCGCTCGCGCAGTGTGGGCATAGAGATCAAAGTAGGACTTCTGTCGCGGGATACCGTCCCAAAAATCGATATTGGGCTCGTTCCACACCTCGAAATACCATTTGGATACTTCCTCGATGCCGTAACGGTCCACGAGGTGTTGTGCAAAGTGCGTCATCAGGTCATCCCAGCGTTCCATGCTCTTGGGAGGCGAGACGTTCTGCTTGTACCAGAACGGATGCAACGCGTCAGGATTGAAGGCCAGCTTTTTGGGCATGAAGCTAATCTCGACGAAAGGCCGTACGCCATTCTTCAGAAGTCCGTCGTAGATTTGGTCAACATAAGCGAAGTTGTAGACCGGTTCGCCGTGCTCATCTTCGTTGTATACGCCCACTTCATCATGCAGAATCGCGTGAAACCGCACATAGCGAATATCTGCGACCTGCTTCACCGCGCGCAAGTCGTCCCTGAAACTCTCCCGCAACGAAAGAATGGCGCGTCCTGAGCCGAACATTTTTCCCCAGAAGTGCGGGAAAGGTGTGGTCTGTGCGTGGGCATCAATATCGACTCTCTCCTGCGCAAAGCCTAGTCTGCCGAACGCCAGCAGGATGGCAAAGACGATCAAGGTTAGCGCGAAGCGGCGCGACGTTTTCAATCGCAACATGGGAAACTCCCTTATGCGGCATGGCATGCCAGCCATGGATGAAAATCATATAACGGTATTCATGAGAGACTCAAAATCCGTCGAAAGGCTACTACGTTAGGATTCGATTCCCATTAGGCACCAAAAATCGACAACAAAAGCCGGACCATAGGCGTCTGAGCTCGTGGTCCGGACTTATTTGAAACGGATTCGAAGGAGGTCTATTCCTTGTTACTGACGAGAGAGAACATGGCTCCCTGAGGATCCTGGCCGTTAATGATCCAGCCGCCGCCTGGTACCTGCATCGGACCATTCAGGATCTGGCCACCGCCGGATTTGACTCGTTCGACGGCTGCATTGATGGAGTCGACGCTGAAATAGAAGTTCCAACATGACACGGGGATATGAGGGGCTTTGGTCATCATGCCGCCATCGCCCATTTCCTTGTGGTCGCCTTCATCGAAGAGGCGATATAAACCCATCGGCCCCATGTCCATATCGCTCAGCTTGGTCCAGCCAAAGAGCTTGTTGTAGAAGTCAAAGCCGCCTTCGAGGTCGGTTGTGTAGAGCTCATGCCAAGCAATGGTGCCTTGGGCGGGTGGTGTGGGCCGTTCCGGCGAAGGCATGGCGGGGTCGGGAGTAAAGACCACAATGGCAGCGCCCTGAGGGTCGGACATGACAGCGAAGCGAAGCATGCCGGGAACATCGGTGGCAGGTTTCCAAAGCTTGCCGCCGGCTTTAACGATCTCTTCGATGTGGGCATCGACGTCATCGACCGATATGTAACCTATCCAGGCGACGTGTCCGGGGATATCCAACATTCCGGCCATTCCGACGTTGCCCAGGTTGAACGTGGTGTATTGCATGCCGCCAGCACTGGGCATTTCCTGGATCGTCCAGCCGACAACGTCAGAGTAGAATTTGCCGGCGGCCTTAGTGTCGCTGGTCATGAGTTCGTACCAGCCGAATTTTCCTTTTGGCGTAAACATTGCGGTAAGTCTCCTTGTTGGAGGACGCAATTTACTGACTGGCGCCCAACTCATTTGTCAAGTTGATATCAACATAAAGAGAAGGATGTCAACCTAGCCAATGTCAATTTCCATGCAGAGGATCCGGCTGAGCCGGAGCGCCATACACGGCGACGCAGCGGGTATGGGAAGCCGGCTGGGCCTGCGTCAGCGAAGGGCGAACACGAGCGCGGCGAGGCGCGATTTCGGACAGAACGACGGCGCGGAGCAAAAGAAAGGGGCTCTAGCCGTATTTAACGTTCTGGCCTTTTCGCCTTCGCTGGCGTGAAGGAGCGTTTATGCCCTGCAGGAGCCGAAGCGCGGGGGACATTGTATCTTCTGCGGGGTCGTAACGTATAACTCGGGTTGACTTCTCCGCAGGACTTGTTATGAAGACCGTACACTCATGTCTCGCCACTGCGGTCACTCTTCTCGCTTCATTCGCGGCTCAGTCACAGACACTTCCGCCGGACATGGACCGGCAGGCGCCGATACGCACTCAGCGCAAAGATAAAACGGTTAGAACCAGTTGGTGGCGGACAGGATTACGTTCAACGGCAAAAATCTGCAAACCGCTACCGACATACAAGCCGACGTGGCCCCGGTGGGACAGCAGCAGCAAGAGCAGCTCGAGGTGCAACAGGCTAAATTTCAGCAGGAGCAGGCAGGTAGCGGCGGAGGGACGGCCTGAAAACCGGCGCGTCGTAGTGCGGGTATTGCAGAACAAGG
>CAYVSQ010000093.1:0-3205 GCA_964453815.1 uncultured Acidobacteriaceae bacterium
ATCTCATCTCAGCTCATCTGCCTCGTCACTTCGCAGGCTTCGGCGGGCAATGGGCATCATAGATCGCCTGCATCCGCTTCAGCTTGAGAACGCCGTAGAACACGATAATCACCATCGCGACAACCAGAAGCCCCGCGGATCTCCTTTCCCATTCATACTTTCTCAAGCGGTTGGCGATGTAGCTACATGTGATTAAGAACAGAATGCCGGCGTTGATGATCCAATTCAAGGGCTTTGGGACGATGAAGCTCACAGTTCCGAAACCGGCAAGCTCATAAAGCAGGAATGGCAGGATGGCTACCATCGGCAGCAGTGCGGAAGCACCGAGAGGGATATCAACAGCACCCGGCACAAGGTCGTGCAGCAGCCTGCTGTGCGCCAGTTCATGGAACAGCGTTGGCACCGCACACAGGAAAGGCACCACCGCGAGCAGTTCGAGCACCAGCGACCCGCTCCACGTTCCGACCTTGGACGAAGGGTCAGCGCCTGCACCGGATGACTCCGAGCCAATATACAAACCGCCGACGATGGCGGCAGCACTGGAGAGCATCAGCAGTTCCACGGTGATGCCAAAACTCACCGGCTCGCCCGCCTTGATAAGCAGTAGGGCCATAAAGCCGGGAAGGTAAAACATCACGCGCACCAGCCGGGCCCAAACCCTCGCGTCGCGCTCTGGAGGCAGAATTGGAAGGGCCAGTCCGTCGGTTCCGATCGTTGCTCTTTCTTTGGACATTTCATGCCTCCTGTTTGCGGTGACACGGCTGACCGGGGCTCCTTAACGAGCCTCGTAGGGGGTTTTCATGTGTCTTGTAAGCCTTCGTTCGCGCTGTGATGCGCGATCAGCGGTTCCTCTTAAAGATTTTCCCCATGCTCGGACAACTAAGGTTCTTAAGAATTCTTCCTGCTCGAGACGTTTTCACCAGAGATCTTGTTAGATCTCGATGCGCTTGGCACTTTCTGAGAACTTCTGTACTCACTGGCGCAACTGCGCAATGCGCCCTCACTGCTCAACAATCTTCCAAGTCTTATCAGGGTTGAATTCCGTCATCGCCGAAGCGATCTCATCCGTCGACTTTCCGAGATCCTTCTGAAGCAACGTGCCGTTTTGATTGATGATGAAAGTCATGATTCCGGAATCGCGATACTGCGCAGGATAGGCAACGGCTGCGAATCCGCCAGTCATTTTGCCGTTAACGATGTAGCTTTTCGCCCCACCTTTCGCATCCGCTCCCTGCTTGTCTAGCATGACAAAGTAGTAGCCATAAAAGGGATGATGCTGGTCTTGCTGAACCTTATATCCTTCAGCTGTAGCATAAGCGACGAGAGGTCCCAGCGGACTTCTGGGTTGACCATTAACCTCCGGCCAGTACAAACCATTCTGCTTACCTTCGTCGCTGATGAATTTCTGCGCGTACTGATTCCCACCATCATGATGTTGTGATGAGTATTGCTGCTGAGCGCCGGCGATCGCCCCACAGATATCAATCGCCGCAGTCTCGTCTCTGCCAATCCGGCGCGCCAAGATCTCTTCCTTTCCCGCTTCTACGTCGAAATACCATTGGCCGGCATCGTTCTTTTTTAGCGGGAGGGGGAATGCCTTGTTGTCGGTGCCCGTGATTAGCAGCTGGCTTCCGTTCTCCAGTTTGCGCCACCGATGCATGACGTCGTAGTCGGACACAAACCCCGCGAGGTCGTCTTTGTCCTTCGCCGCATCTCCCGAGCTAACCACATCTTTCGATCCTGGACCCAGGACGGCCAAAACCGCATCACCTTTGTCTGATTTTGCCGCCGTGACCAGCGCTTTGCCGGCGTCGTCCGGAGACGCAAATGTATTTTGCGTCGCCTGGTTTTTTTCATGTTTGCTGCATGACACTACCAGGACCGTAGCGGACAAGAGCGCAGCAAGGATCTTCGACCTGAAAGTCATATTTTGAGTCAGCGACATTGCAGTCCTCCGTCTTTCCAGCCTTGATTCCCTTTTCAGTACTCAATTGCAGACAATGAATCAGCAACTTTGAAGCCCGCAGAGACTATCTCCGGAAACCACCACCGCCCCGAAAACCGCCGCCGCCGCCGAAGTGGCCACCACCCCAACCCCCGCCGCCACCGCGGCTGGCCCAACCTCTCGAACTGGACGTCCGATCCCCCCAGCCACCTCCTCCGAAGCTGGACCCGGAGTGGTCGCCATAACCGCTGAAGGCACTCGAACGAGTGCTGCCTTGCGACCCCCAACCGCGAGCGGCGTCGGAATTTGACCATCCCGACTTGTTCCACGAATCCGAGGCGCCGGTATCGCCATGGTTGACGTTGACCGTGTTGCCGCTCACATTGGTGTTGTGGCTGTAGTTAGTGTTGTGGTTGTAGTTGTTCCCATAGTGCTGATATCCGTTGTTATAGTTCGAGTGGTTGCCGTAATTGTTGTAACCGCCGTAGTAGCCGCCATGCCAGGCAGCGTTCCCGTAATAAGCTCCGCCGTGGTAATACACGCCGCCACCGTACCAATTGCAATGCCAAGCGCTGTATCCCCAGCCGCAACAACCGCCGTCCATCATGGCTCCAACCGCAATTCCGGCTCCGAAGGAAAGCAGCCCCGTCGCCACCAGATCACCTGTGCTGTACCCCGGAGCAACGTAGGGTGCTCCGTAAATGACAGACGGGTTGTAGCTCGGAACATATACCACCTGCGGATTTGCTGGCTGGATGACGATGACGTCCTGTCCATTCTGTGTTTCGGTTTTCACGGTTTGTTGGGGAGTGGTTTTTAGATTGCCGGCAGCCTTGGCCTGCTTACGCAAAGCTTGAACAGCCGACATTACCTCAGACTGCTGATTGTGGTATGCCTCTCCCAATTGCGACGTCCACGAGAGATTCTGTGCCATATTGTTTAACACGGTCGGAAACTGTGTGAGTGCTTTTACGCTCGGATCCCAGGACTGTTTATCGACGGCCTGCATTAACGCGCTGCCTGTCAGAGTCTTGTTCTGCTGTAACCAGTAGTTGGCTACCGCGATCTGGTCCGGGAAGGTGGCCGCACCCAGAATCTGTGCCACGAGCGCATCAGGGTAAAGAGCGATGGGTGAAACAACGGAATTTAGCTCTTCCGTGGTTAGCGGCGCGCCCTGCCCGGTGTACGAAGATGACGTGTTGTCGGGTGAGGAACTTTCGTTTGACGGGATTTGCGGCTGTGCGCTCTGTGACCAGGCAC
>CAYVSQ010000094.1:0-3808 GCA_964453815.1 uncultured Acidobacteriaceae bacterium
TGAGCAGCAGCAGCTCTTCGCCGATCTCGGCATGGGCGATGCTGACGTATGTATGACGGCGCTGACACCGTTGTTCTCTATGAGGAGCTGGCATTCCAGGACGTGCTTCCTGTCCACTGGCGTCCGCTGACGAACGCGTCAGATCGGGAGATCGCCACCAGCTTCGACGACCGCAACATCCGTCTCCTCCAAACCCCCGAGCAACTCGGCCCCAATGGAAAGATGGGCAACGTCGTCCAGCTCGCGCCCCAAGCCCGCTACGAATACCTCCTCGTCAACGACAGTGACATCCGCGTCTCGCCCCGCTATCTTGCGCGGGTCATGAGTGAATTCGCGACTCCGCAAAAGGGCAGGCCTGTAGGCCTGGTCACCGCACCCTACCGAGGCCTCTCGCACGGGACTTTAGGATCAAAGCTCGAAGCCCTCGGCATCTCGACCGATTTCTTTCCCGGTGTCCTCACCTCTCTCAAACTCGACGGAGAAATCCGCTTCGGCCTCGGCTCCACGCTCGCCGTCTCCCGGCCCGCGCTCGACGCCATCGGCGGATTTGCCCACCTCGTCCACTCCCTCGCTGACGATTACGAGCTCGGCCATCGCATCGCCCAGGCTGGATTCGCCGTCGCCCTCACCCGCGAGGTCGTCGACACCTCCGTCCCCGCCTACACCCTCGCCGGATTCTTCTCGCATCAGCTCCGCTGGGCTCGCGCCATCCGCGACTCCCGCAAACTCGGCTACCTCGGCCTCATCTTCACCTTTGGACTGCCGTGGGCAATCTTCAATGTCATCGCCTCCGGCTTCGCTCTCGAAAGCATTGCCCTGCTCAGCCTCACCTGTCTCGCCCGCGTGACCGTCGCTCTATCGGTAGGAGTCGGCATCCTCAACGATCGCCAGGTCCTGTGCGACCTCTGGCTCCTGCCCCTGCGCGATCTCTTTGCCCTCTGGACCTGGATCTGGAGCTTCGCAGGCAACACCGTTACGTGGCGCGGAGAAACCTTCACCCTCGAGAACGGCAAGCTAAAGCCCGAAACGCGCGAGACTACTGCTGAATAGCCAAACATCTTGACCGTCGATTGAGAAATCGGCTGTACTCCGGACTATGCGCATCGTTTGGCCTCTGGCGTGGATCATGATCTGGGTCGTTGGCGTAGTTGTGGGAGTGCACGAGGTTGCCACGACCGGCACCAGTCCTCAGGAGAATGCGAAATCGGGACAGCCGCCAGGGACCTTCGTCGAGAAGGAGATGTGGGCGCCCGCGCCCATGGCTTTCCCGAACGGCCTCGATGTCCTTGAGGTTTACGTCAACCGGCCGGGACGGCATCCTCTGGCGGTGCTGACGCATGGCACGTCGAATGTGGAGCAGGAACGCGAGCATGTGACTCCGTGGTCGCAGCTTGGGCAGGCCCTGTGGTTTGCGCGGCATGGATTTGTGGCGATCGTGGTCGTGAGGAAGGGCTACGGCAAGTCGGGCGGCCAGCGGGACAGCAACTACGGTGGATGCCGCGCCAGGCATGGCACCTTTGAGGAGGCGGGCCGGGCAAGTGCGGAGGATCTGAAGGCGGTAATCAAGTTTGCCCAGAATTTGCCCGAGGTCGATGGAACGACGGTGGTGAGCGCGGGCGTATCCACCGGGGGATTCGCGCAGGCAGCGCTGGTGGCCGATCCGCCAAAGGAGTTGAAGGCCGCCATCAGCTTCGCGGGTGGCAGGGGCGGGGACGGACACGAGCACAACTGCGACCTGAACGGCGTGATCGATGCCTTTGGAACCTTTGGAAAGGAAGCTCGCAAACATGGCACCCTGCCAATGCTCTGGATCTATTCGGAGAACGACCACTGGTTTCCACCGGCGATGGCACGGCAATTCGAGGCGGCATACACAAAGGGCGGTGGCGTCGATCAGTTTGTGCTCGAGCCGCCGGATGGAGAGGATGGCCATCATCTCTACGCGCACCCCGCCGCGTGGTCAGAAGCGGTTGAGGAGTTTCTAAAGTCGCATAATCTATTGCCGCTCGGCGAAGTAGTGCTGCCTGCGCCCGAGCCGCCAAAAATACCGCCTCCCGCTGGATTGGGGGACAAGGGCGAGGAAGCCTGGAAGCATTTTCTGCTGGGCGCTCCCTACAAGGCATTTGCGACGAACGGACAGGGAGAGTGGGGGCTTGCGCAAGGTGCTTTTGACCAGAGTATCGCCGACGGCGACGCGATGGACCGATGCAAAAAAGCTGCCGCAGGGAACGGAAGCTGTTCACTCGTGGCCAGAACGGCGGCAGCGAAGTAGGTGCGCGCCCATTTCCGAAGATCACATTGAGCATAGAATGATCTCGCCATAAATCTGACCCCGGATGCTACGCCCGCCCATCACCAAAGAGCAGAGACATCACGCTGTCCACCGAACCCGTGCGCTGATTAGCCAGACATGGGAATCACAGTTGAATCTGTCGATCTTCCTCGCATTATTGGTGGCGACAGCGTTCGTAATGCCGGCGTTAGGTCTTGGCCAGAGACACGTGCGGTTCGCTTCTGACGTGGCTTACTCCATCATTCTGATTTCCGGCGTAGCCATTGCCTGGGGTCAACGGCGTCTCTTCACCGTGGCTCTATGCTTTGGGGTTTTTTCTCTGTGCGTCAAGTGGACAGGATGGTGGATCCAGACCATGGAGTTCCACCTGTTTCTCGAAATCGTCACGCTTTTCAGCATGGGTCTGCTGTGCTATATCCTGCTCTTCCAGGTCTTCCGCCGCGGAAACATGACCTCGATGCGCGTCCAGGGTGCGATTGCGGTCTATCTTGTCATCGGCCTCGCTTGGGCACACTTTTACCTGTTAACCAACTACCTGAAACCTGGATCATTCCAGGGTTCCGTCCCGCTCACTACAGCGGCAGCCGAGTGGTATTACTACAGCTTCTGCACTCTGACCACGCTCGGTTATGGCGATATCGTCCCAATCAAACCCGTTGCCCGCAGTCTCGCCATCGCTGAAGCCCTGTTCGGTCAGCTCTACCTGGCCGTTCTGATTGCCCGGCTGATTGCCCTGGAAGTCATGTCGTGGCAAGCGGACCACAGTTCGAAATCCGGGGAATAGTTCGCTATTTGCCTTTGAGCTATCAGGACTGTAGCTAACCATTTCACCAGCTACCCGTTTCTTTGCTGCACTTAAAACGCCGCTCCCCCATTGTTCGGCTGGTTGCTCACGATCTCCCGCCCGCCATCCCGTCCCACCACATACGCCTCACCCGGCAGCGTCGGAACACTCCCCGGAGTCGTCCACAAGAACACCCGTGTCCCACTGCTCCACAACGTCCCCAGCGCCGCGTTGTCCACAAAAATCTTCGGAGCATCCGGAGAGAACGACCACGGAGCCAGAATATCCGCACGCGCATTCAACATCTGTACTGGCCGCTCCAAATAAAAGCCCAGGGCCGAAGCATCCTCGTAGGGGCCGCTCACCACGACCACATCGTTCGCATTGACCTCCGGCTTAATCGCCTCCGCCAGAACGGCCGCCGACACCACAGGCGAAAAAGTATTCAACGCTAGATGCGCCGCAACTAGCAGAAAGGCCATCATCCCGGCCAGAAAGCAATTCGCCATTCGCGCTTTTTTTTTCCATCTGAAGACCAGGTTGGCCGTCCCGCCCGCCGCCAGCGCCGCTGCCGTAATCAGGAGCGGCACCCGAAATGCCCCTATCGAGGCAAATGTAAAAGCGAACAAGTATCCGAAGAACGGCCCATGCTCCTCCGGATGCAGATGCATCAGCGTCGCGATGTCCGTGCCCGGAGCGGGTACCGGCGCGTGCCAGGCAAGAAACACCGC
>CAYVSQ010000095.1:0-5939 GCA_964453815.1 uncultured Acidobacteriaceae bacterium
CGCTCGCGGCATCGACGTGGCTGACGTGGCCCACGTTGTCAACTACGACATGCCGCGCGAGGCGGAAGACTTCGTCCACCGCATTGGCCGCACCGGCCGCGCTTCGCGCCGCGGAATCGCCTCCACGTTCGCCGCCCCTGAGGAAAAAGGCACGCTACGCAAGATGGAGCGTGTCCTCTCGATCAACATGAAGAGGTTTCGAGTGAAGACCAATCCCAGCGGTCACACGCAGAGCGCCCAGATCGCTTAACGGCTCGTTCAGCCGATGTGCGCGGTGAGCAATCGCCGCGCATTTTCTTTTTTCCCGCAAAGCTCCCCTCTATAGAATGCCAACACTACCTTCTTCAAGGACTCGCATGCGTACGCTTCGCATTTGGCTCTCTATTCCCATGCTGCTTTCGGTTGTTGTCTCGCCTCTCGCAGCGCAATCCGCACCCGCCGCCGACTTCGCCGCCATCAAGTCTTTTTACGAATCCGGGCTGCGCAGCAACGGTATTCTGGGCAGCAGCCTCATTCTCATCCGGAATGGAGATGTTGTGCTTCACGACAATTACGGAGTGCAGAGCCAGTCGCCCGCCGTGACGGTCGACGACAGCACCACATACCACTGGGCATCCTGCACCAAGACCTTCACCGGAATCGCCATCATGCAGCTGCGCGACCGCGGCCTGCTCTCGCTCGACGATCCGCTCATCAAGTACATCCCCGAGTTGGCCGCTGTGCACGATCCCTACGGGTCAATCTCTAAGGTCACCATTCGTCATGTCATGTCGCACTCCGGAGGCTTCCGCGATGCTACCTGGCCCTGGCGTGATGCCGACTGGCAGCCCTTCGAACCCACGCAGTGGTCGCAGATCGTCGCGATGATGCCCTATACCAATGTGGCCTTCGAGCCCGGCTCTCGCTTCAGTTATTCCAATCTGGGAGTGGTCTTTCTGGGAGAAATCATCGAGCGCCTCTCCGGCGATCCCTACCAGCTCTACATGGAGAAGAACATTCTCCTGCCGCTCGGTATGACCCGGACCTACTTCGACCGCAGTCCCTACAACCTGCTGCGCTACCGCTCCCATAGCTGGGACCTGAAAGACGGCAGGCTCACCGAGGACGAGTTCGACTTCAACAGCGGAATCACGCGCTCGAATGGCGGTCTCAACGCGCCGCTGCCGGACATGATCAAATACCTGCAATTTCTCCTGGGAGATCCCGCGCGCCAGGTCGAATGCGATGCCATCCTCAAGCGCGGGTCGCTCGAAGAAATGTGGAAACCCTACCTGCCCGTCGTTCCCGATGACGACTTCGTCTCCCGCCCAGGCGCGCACGACTCCGTCACCACCAGCTTTTTCGTTCATACTGACGGCAAGCTTCGCCTGATCGGTCACGCCGGATGGCAGAACGGCTTCCGCAGTCACTTCTACATTGATCCGGCCACGCGCAGTGCCTACATCGTCGCCTACAACACCGACGCACAGGACAAGACGCAGAACACCCGCAGCTTCGACTTCGAGCTGCGCGACGAACTCATCGATCATTTCTTCTGAAGAGAACGACTCATCTGCTCTTCTTAAGGTCTTCGACAAAGGACCAAAACGCCTTGTCGTCTTTCAGCTTGAGAAGCGAATCATCCTGGGATCCGGCAGATTCTCGCCGGGAAGCACATTGGCCTTCCAGTCGAATGCCTGCTGAAGGTGCAGCTTCGCGTCGGCTGCGTTGCCTTCTTCCGCATCGGCACAGGCGAGATTGTAGTAGTTGAGTGGATAGGCTGGGTCTGCCTGAACGGCGGCATTCAAGAGCATACGAGCTTTCTGGATGTCGCCGGAAATTCCGGAGGCCATCGCGGCCTGATCGATGGTGACACGGCGCCATTTGTTTCCTGGTTCATTCGCCGGAAGGAGGCGGAGTGCCTCTTCGTAGATTGGAGCAGCAGCCTTCATCATCTGGTGATCGTAAAGTACGGTCGCGTAGTGAAAGACCACGCCGAACCCCGGCAAAGCATGAGGAACGAAACTGAGCGTTGCGAGTGCTTCTTTAATCTGCGGAGTATCGATAGAAGTCGTGCAGGCTCGAAAATTCTACATCGGAACAAAGATAGCCATTGGCAACGAAAGCCCGAACAATGGACCATTGGCCTCTTGGCGACTTCGTCGACTATCGCGCGACGGGGACGGGCAGATCCTGCCGTGGAAGGAGAGCGCTAGATTGGAGTTTGAACTCACGCGATTCAGCCTTCACATGGCCCATGATGGCGTCCCGGCATTTCTCGCCTGTGAGGGGAGCTTCTTCAGGAAGGAGGAAAAAGGAAGGCAAGTAGATCAATGGCAGCGTCTTTGTCTTCTCCTCTCAGTCCGAACTCCGAGGCGGATGGCTTCGCGGATGCTTCAACGATCAGAAAGCTGGAGGCATCCAGATGCAGACGTGCTGGGTGGTTGGGAAGAGCAAGGGTATATCCCGGACTCGTCATACCAGTGCCTTGCGCGAAAGCTGCACAGGCCAAGAGAGCAAAGCACACCAAAATCAATCGATGCATAGGCAGTATAGAGTCCATTTTCAAGACCCGGGAGAAGCAAATTTTTGATCCGTTAGTTTCGAGCGCAGCGGAGCCGAAGGGGTGCTTCCCAAACTTCACATCGACTCAAAGAAATCTGTAACCATCCTCTCCTCCCCGCCGTAAGCGTATACAGAAGGGAAGACGATGCCAGTGCTGGAACAGTCATCCGACGTGCTGCGGCAGTTCTCTCACGGCGATCTCGACGCCTTTGAGTCGCTGTTCCGGCTACATCAGAGTGAGGTCTATCGCTGGATCATCCGCATCGTCCACGACCCCGGCGCGGCTGAAGACCTCACCGTCGAAACCTTCTGGCGCGTCTATCGCATGCATGCCCGCTTCGACCCGGCACTCGCCTTCGAACCTTGGGCGCGACGCATCGCCACCAACGCCGCACTCGATCATCTGAAAATGGTGCGACGGGAGATCGATCTCCCCAAAGATTTTCCGTCTCCGGCGTTGCCCGATCCCGGCATCTCCGGGGAGCTTCGTCGCAAAACTGCGCAGGCCTTCCGCCGGCTTCCGCCGAAGCTCCAAATCGCGGCCACGCTGGCGCTCATAGAAGAGCAACCCTACAAGGAAATCGCCGAGGCGCTAGGCATCTCGGCGGGAGCGGTCAAGGTTCGGGTCTTTCGGGCTCTCCGCCTTCTGAGAAAAGAATTGAACCGACAAGGAGTGAAACCATGAAGGAACACGACAAGCAAGAGGTCGAGCTGCTGCTGAAGAAGACGATGCAACCGGTCACCGGCCGCGCGGACGCGGAACTCCGACGCGACCTGTGGCCCGCGATGCTGAAGCGGCTCGAAGCAAGACCCGCCGGGGTTCCGTGGTTTGCCTGGGCCCTGCTCGCGGCAGTGGCGGCGCTGCTCATCTTTTCGCCGGGAGCAATCCCGGTACTTCTCTATCACCTGTAACCGGAGCCCGCAATTGGAGCTCGTGTTTGGAGGACGTTATGAACACTCACCCTTACCTTCGCGCCTACATGGCCGGCACTGCTCTGCCCAGCGTGGCTTTGCTGGTAGCGCTCGCTGTATTTATCGTGACGCGTCTGGTCCTACAGGTTCCCATCCCGCTTGAGCGCATCATTATTTTCCCGATGGCGCTGGTGCCTAATGCCTTCGGGCTCTGGAACATGTTCTATGTGTGGTCCCGGCCGCGCCACCATCTGCCCATCGGTCTGCATGGCGCGCTGTTGCCTGTAATCCTGGTGTCGGTCGGAGCACTCTCCGCCGTATGTGGCGGATTCCTGGCGATCGGCGCCCGTGGCATAACCTGGTTCCAGGCCATCAGCGTTCCTTACTTGCTGGTCGGGCTCTGGTTCCTCGGCGCAGTGGCGCTCTATTACCTTTTGTGGAAATATGTGGTGGGATTTTTCAACCAGATCTTGGGAATCGCGTAAATGGAGCATCACTACTCGGGAGACAACAATGTTTGCAATTACCGGAATTACGGGCAACGTTGGCGGCGTAGTAGCGCAGACTCTTCTGGCAGCAGGGCAACCTGTCCGGGCTGTGGTGCGCGACGCCGCCAAGGGCGAAGCATGGACACAGCTTGGCTGTGAGTTGTTGCAAGCGGACATCAACAACGCTACGACACTGGCAAAGGCATTTGAAGGAGCCGAAGGGGTCTTCATCCTGGTGCCGCCGAACTTCGATCCTTCGCCTGGTTTCAGCGAGGCACACGCGACGGCTGCCAGCCTCAAGGCCGCGATCGAAGCAGCCAACCCAGGCAAGGTCGTGTATCTGTCGACGATCGGAGCGCAGGCGACCCACACCAACCTGCTCAGCCAGCACACCATCATCGAGCAGGCGCTCCAGCAACTTTCTGCGCCCGTTACGTTCCTGCGGCCCGGATGGTTTATGGAAAACTCGAGCTGGGATGTCGCCCCAGCACATGAGAGTGGCGTAATTCCGAGCTTTCTGCAGCCGCTCGACAAACCGGTTCCAATGGTTGCCACATCGGATATCGGCCGTGTGGCGGCCGAGTTGCTGCAGGAGAAATGGACCAGCCACAGAGTTGTCGAATTGCAAGGCCCGCGCCGCATCACTCCTCAAGAGATCGCAGCCACATTCACGAGTCTGATTGGCCGTTCAGTGAAAGTCGAGGCCGTCCCGCGCGAGACCTGGGAGACGCTCTTCCGATCCCAAGGTATGAAGAATCCGACCCCCCGCATTCAAATGCTGGATGGCTTCAATCAAGGTTGGATCGAGTTCGAGCACGGCGAGGCTGGTTCTCGAAAAGGCGAGGTCTCTCTCGAAACCGTGCTCAAGACACTCATCGAACGTGAAAAGAGGAGGTAGTTCCCGCGACGGGAACTGGTCTAGGCTTGGCTGGGCTCGAAAAGGCGACGCTGCAAAGTCGCCGAGATGCGCGGCCGACTAAATACCGAGGGAGAGATAAATGGCATCGGTACTTATTACTGGAACCAGCAAAGGAATCGGCTTCGAAGCAGCGCTAGCTTTCGGGCGGGCCGGCCACCAGGTCCACGCCACCATGCGCAACCCATCGCAGTCACCTGTGCTGGCGGAAACGGCTGCACGCGAGAATCTGCAGATTACGGTTTCTGCGATGAATGTGGACTTGGATCAATCGGTCAGCGAGACCATCGCGGCAATAGTCAAAAGCCATGGACCGATCGATGTACTGGTCAACAATGCGGGCGTAGAAGGCAGGGGCTCTGTCGAAGAGCTCCCGCTTGCCGAGTTTCGAGCGATCATGGAAACCAACTATTTCGGGGCGCTTCGGTGTATTCAGGCGTTGGTTCCGCAGATGCGCCAAAGAGGGAGTGGGTGCATCATTAATGTCAGCTCTGTCGCCGGACGCATTTCGAACCCACCATTAACTTCCTACTGTGCCTCGAAGTGGGCACTGGAAGCGTTGAGTGAAGGGCTGGCCGGTGAAATGAGGACATTCAATGTACGCGTGGCCATCGTCGAGCCGGGCATCATTGATACGGCGATGGCAAGGCGCATTGAAAACCCGACGACCGAATCGCCGTATGGGCAGTCCGCGCGTTTCTCTGCTCTTTTTGCGGGCTCATTGAAGAATCCGGTGCCTCCATCGCTGGTGGCCGAGAAAATATTGGAAATCGCTGAGAGCGGAACCTGGCAGCTGCGCCACCCCGTAGGACCGGACGCTGCTCCATTGTTGCAATGGCGCAGCCAGATGACGGATGAAGAGTGGATAGACGTGAACGCCGGTGATGACGCGACATTCTTCGGACGGTTGGGCGGAGTGAGGTGAGAATTAAGTGAGGCGCGGCCTAAGCTTTATCGAGTCTTCTCAGAGGACCGTTTCCAGAGGCACTGCTACTTCCGACTCCTTGCGCGATTCACTCACGCGTTCGCCGATCGCGTACTTTAGCGTTTCGATTCCCAGGCCCGTGACCGCCGAAATT
>CAYVSQ010000096.1:0-4981 GCA_964453815.1 uncultured Acidobacteriaceae bacterium
GGCGCCTTTAGAGGCGCCCAAGTCTGTTTCTATTGGAGATTCTGATCTATCTTGTACCAACGCACCAGCTTGGTCTGAGCAATATTGAACACATCCTAGAGAAGTTTGCTTCGTAAGTGGTGGCCTGTGAGTGAGCCAAAAGAATGGGCGCCTGATATGGGCGCCCGAACTTGGATTTTCTAGGGAGGTTACTAACCGCATAGACGCACGAGCCGCTTCGAAGGACTCACTTGGCGGGGAACTGTATCAGCCGAGGTCCCTGTGCTTCTGTGAGCTCACCGGTCATCTGCCGATTGCTTTGAAAGAAACGGCGCACGACATCGGCAACCTCCCGTTTGAAGGCGCGCTTTTGCTTGGTTCGCAGCTTGTGGCCGCGCTTGATCTCCTCAAGCGGCTTTTCCGGGATGGGAACCGGGCAGCGGAACAGCTTCTCGGGACCCATGACGGCTCCCAGGCTGTTGAAGAATTCGTCGTAGGACCTGCGAAATTCCTCCTCGCAATCTTCGCCGCTGGCCGACTGGCGCATCGCTGAAACAGCAACGATTTCACGAATGCCAAAAGCTCCGGCGAATCCCTGCAGCACCGCCAGCAGGAACCAGGCAGGAGCCACGTCATTCATGGTCTTCGTGGCCCGCTGAATCAACCCATACTTCCCCTTCATGCCCTGCATCCGCGAAATCAGCAGAACTTCGGCCGCCTCGGATTTCACGATCGATCCCGGCACGATGGTGAAGGAAATGACATAGATTCCCACCCCATCGAGTTCCAGATCGAGAGAAAGCTCACCCTCTTTGTCCCAGGGCCTTGAGAGATGAGCCATCACCCGGTATACGTTCTCACCTTCGACCATTTCGAAGACGCAAACACTGCGATGCAAAATCCGGCGCAGCATGCTGTCAGACAATACGCTCCGCAACCGCGTGTAATGATGGATGAAGCAGGATTTGCGCTCGCCAACAGAAAGATCTCGGGCAAGATAATCGTCGGCCGCGAACTTGATGGCGAACCTTGGGTTAAAGGGCAGAATCTGGCGAAATATCGGCTGCCTCAAGAAGCGCAGGATTTCAAATTGGCACGGAAAGTTTCTCAGGACACGCATCGCCACACGGGCCATCCGGGACAGTGACCAAGTATCGCCCGTAATTCGTATTCTCTGTGCCCATTCCAATTCTTTACCCCCAGCGCAAAACAAAGGTGACTTCGGGTAGCCCAAGCCGGCGCAGCTCGATTTGCGCCCGTGCTATCGCATTTCCTCACAGGCTATGCTCTTCCGATCTGTTCTACGGACGCCAGCAGCGTTGATTTCCAGCCGAGGGGCGAAAATCTGTCGCGGGACTAGGAATACGAATCATCGCGCCCCTCCCGCTAGATGTATCCGGTCGAGCAGCTCGTTTTCGAGTTCTTGCCTCATGCTGGGGTCAGGGATGTGTATCTCAGCTGTTTTTGTATCCAGGCAATCGTCAAACCCTGTGCGGCTATCTGTAACTGCAATTGCTCGCGATTCATCATGGCGCGCCTGTCTGCTCCTAGAAAGCATACCTATCGGTTGGCCGAGAGATCGGGCTTGAGCGGATCGTCCGGACAAACAGAAGAGGGCGCCGGGGGGATGGCGCCCAAGCCGTTTTCTAGGGAGCCACTAAACTAAGCAGAAAGATGCGAAGTCCTGCCAGAGGGATGCTCAGCGCGGCCGGAAGCCGATTACGTTCGTCGGTGGACTCGGCGGGGTTGATGCCGAAGTCCTTGCGATCAGAGCGTCTCGCAGTTGCTCAGCCGTGAGGCCGCACTGCTGCAGAAGCTGACCGATGAGCGCGGCCGGATCGACGGTAGCGGGCGACGCGGGAGGCACGGATCGGGCATATTGTGCAACAGGTTCGGCGTAAGGCGGCTGCTCGTATCGGAACGGCGCGCCCATGCTGCTGTTGAACTTCTGAAGCCCCCGCCGAACCGACATAATGTGATCCCCCTCGCAGAGATGCGTATAGTGCTCGGCCATTTTTAGATTGGAATGGCCGGCACGCTTGATGATGTCGGCCATGCGGACTCGCCCTTCAGCCAGGCGGGTGATTGCTGTGTGGCGGGTGTCGTACATGCGGAACCAGGTCAAATCGGACGCGACGCGCACTTCCTGCCAGAGGTTCTTCAGGCCGCTTGAGGTCATAGGACGATCGGGAAAGGACTGCTTGGACTGTGTGATTTTGAACGGAAACAAGTAGTGCAACGGCAAGAACGCCCCCAGGCTGTGGGCCCGTCGGACGAGTTGATCCAGTGCCCACAGCGCACCTGCTCCCGCGATTTCGATATCTCGATGCCGGTAGGCGTTCTTGGAGGCTGCGACCGGAACTCGAATCATGCGCTGCGGCAGGTTGATGTCACCTAACCTGAGTCCGCGGAGTTCGTTCGTGCTCATGCACGTATCAAAGGCAAGCAGGGACCACCAGAAAAGCAGGTTCCAGCGTGGCCTGCTGCGTGCGGTATCAAGCCAGCGTTGTTGCTCGGCAGGCGTGAGGGCGCGGGGCATCTCCTCAATTTCCTCTCTTAGAGGCTCATACTCTCGCTGAGATTCGTCTCGCCAGCTCCGAGCTTTTTTCAGAAGCGCCATTAATAGCGTCATCTCCTGGTTGACTTGCTGCGGTTTCACCGGACATGGGCCGGGCTCTTCATGCGGCCGGCGGCGGCGGACAAACGGCTCTTCACCCGAGAGGCGGCGCCGCTAATATGTGGCCAAGTGCTCAGGCCTGATTTCCGACAGCCGCATCTCTTCAAAGAAAAGGGTGATCGACCCGAGCTTGCTTTTGTAGTCCTTCTCCGTGTTCGGGCGGATGTACCCGCCCAGTGGCTTCCCATCAGTGCCGAGCGGTGATTTGATCCGCATCCAGGCCTCTGCAGCCTCCCTAAACTTCATGGTCGGTGTGATCTTCGCCTCATCGTCGCTGATCCAAGTGTGCTTTCTTCCAAATGCGCGCGTGTTGATTCCAGGAAAATATTCCATCGTGTCGTCTCCTCTCAGGTTGTCGTTATTGAATGGCGCGCACAGCTGTGCCGACGCCGATACCGAGTTGCTTCGCGATCACTCGCCAGGGGACTTTCCACAAGCTGTGAGTCCCTTTTAGGGGAAAATCGCTTGGAAGGGATATCTCGCCGGTCGAGGCCGGCCGGGTCGATGGGGGGCATGGGGGTCCAGGTAGGCTCTCTTTTTGGCCCACCGGTTGAATGTGCCCGTTCTCAAATGGCGCTAGCGAAGTCTTACCGCGATCCTTAGTCACCCATTCGTCACCAGAAGCGAAGCATCAGGGGTGGGACTCTACGTAAGTTATTTGTTTTGTTGGCGTCCCCGACGGGATTTGAACCCGTGTTATCGCCGTGAAAGGGCGGTGTCCTAGGCCGGGCTAGACGACGGGGACGCTTTATTGGCGCGGGAATGGCACACGCCTGACAGGAACTGCCATCCTCAATGTATCAACTAGGGTGAGCAGTGTCAAAAAAGTGACCTCGCCGATAGACGGAAATCATGAGCAAGATTCGGCCCGGAAGTCCCTCGAGCGTTTTTGCTTTCAACCCTGAACGAAAAGCCCGCCAGTTTCGTATCATTAGACTTGAAGCATGTCGGAAATAGACTTGAGGCACATCGGAATTATTTCCGAACGGTTGCCCCGTCCGAAGACCCGGAAGACGGCAGCGAAGATTTCGTGAAGCCTTCGCGACGCGAATGAATCAAAAATTAAAAGTGCAGTCTTGACGGGTGTTTGACCGTTATTGTTCGCAAACAGGTTTCAAAGATTCGACACGGGACGCGGGCGGACTGTGTTTTCGGATCAAGGGTTTTCCCCTGAGCGAAATATTGAGATGCCGGCGAGACCGGAATGAAATGTTGAGGATTTCCATTTGAAGAACATATTTCGCGTTTGCTTCTTGTCTGTTCCCCTTCTCGCCTTGTCGAGTATGGTCGCCTGCCGTAAAGCGGTGGCAGTTGCACCCGCGCCACAGGCGTTGCCCGTACAGACAATGACCGTTGCGTCCACGCCTGTCCCGCAGTCGGACGAGTATGTTGCGACGATCAAGTCTCGCAGGTCAGCGACCCTGAATCCACAGGTGGACGGCAATCTGACGCAGATTCTTGTTCACTCCGGAGATCGTGTTCAGCGAGGTCAGCTGCTGATGGTGATCGATCCGGCCAAGCAGGAAGCGACAGTTTTGTCGCAGGCTGCTACCGAAAAACAGAAGCTGGCAGTCTACCAATATAACCAGCTACAGGTAGAAAGACAGCGGAAACTCTTTGCAGCCGGAGTGACCAGTCGCGACACACTGGACCAGGCCGAGCAGTCGTACGCAAACTCCAAGGCTGACTACGAAGCGGCTGTAGCCTTGCGGATTTCGCAGGAGAAGCAGCTGGAATACTACAAAATTCGCTCGCCCTTCGACGGCATCGTCGGCGACATTCCGGTACACGTGGGCGATTACGTGTCGGGACCGACGCTGCTGTCGACGGTGGACGAGAATCGTGACCTGGAGGCCTACATCTACATACCGACGGAGCGCGCCGCTCAAGTGCGCAGCGGACTTGGAGTGGACGTTCTTGACAACAGCGGGCAGCTGATCGAGCACACCTCGATCGATTTTGTTTCGCCCCAAGTCGACAACCAGTTGCAAGGCATTCTGGCCAAGGCCCCTGTTCACTCGACACAAGCCATGCTGCGCGCGGCTCAGCTTGTAAAAGCGCGCGTCATCTGGAAGAACAATCCGACCCCTGTGATCCCAGTGCTTGCTGTGACGCGTCTCGGGGGCCAGACATTCGTTTATGTTGCCCAGAACAAAGATGGCAAATATTTTGCTCACCAGCTGGCAATCGAGCTGGGTGATCCGGTTGGCAATAACTATGCGGTGCTGGGCGGCTTGCGAGATGGAGACAAAGTGATCGTCTCCGGCACACAGTTTCTTGTGGATGGAATGCCCGTTCAGCCGCTGGGATAAAGGCTCGGACAGG
>CAYVSQ010000097.1:0-9257 GCA_964453815.1 uncultured Acidobacteriaceae bacterium
CTTTCTGCAGGCTTGAATCTAAAGACGAGGCAGCACATACGCCGAGCAGAAAAAGAATACTCAGTTCGCAGTGTGGATGAAACAAGCTCATGAGATGGGGCTTGTCCTTGATCTCGATGGCGTTTACTCAAGCGGATCGGCCCGATTCTTAGGCAACTTCGGTGGTCACATGGAGACGCGTTTCTTCATACGACGCTCACGGATTCTTTATGGCGCCGTGCAATATATTAAGCGGCAAGTTGCACCCGACGAGAGTCAGTTTTTCACGTAGACATGTCAACGAGAATGAATCCGAGGCGCCGTGACTCGGGGAAGATTCGGTAGCTTCAAAAAATGACCCAAAGCATTTTCGATTCCGTCGCGGCCATCGGTCGCTCACATGTCGAGCCCTTAAGAACCAGTGGCACTGGGTTTCCTCTGTTTTGTTTTCCGGGTGCTGGTGATCGACCTATTAGGTTTCGAGAGTTGACGGCTTTTCTGCCCGACAGCCAACCTGTCTATGCCATTGATCTGGATGCATTATGGGGCATCGAACAGGACTTCACCATCGAACTCCTTGCACGCTTTTATCTTGACCTGATTCGAAAGATTCAAAGAAGCGGGCCTTATTTTTTATGCGGATATTCTTTCGGTGGCCTGGTGGCGTACGAGATGGCGATGCAATTGATCGATGAAGGGGATAGCGTTGGTCTGATCGCCCTGCTGGATACTCCTAATCCTGCTTTGAAATCCAACCTTTCGGTAACCGGCGCGGCGCAGTTTCATAAGGCATACCTGTTCGATCGGCTCAAGAAATACTGCCGAATGCTGCTACAACGCGATTTCAAGCAGATGACGCGCAGCGGGCTCGCTTTCATGTCCACCAATTTTGGATCCTTCTTCCTGCCTGCAATGAGAATCGGGTTTCGGATGGTGAACAGACCCCTGCCGACAGTTTTTGGGGCTCACGATCCCACCACCGTCTTCGCGAAGGCTTGGCGATCCTATGTTCCGAAGCGCTACGCGAAGAGCGTGGCGTTTTTTCGGGTGCAGGACCGCGGCCCAGAGTATGACCACGATCTATCGATGGGATGGGATACATATGTTATGGGCGGCGTTCAAGTTCATATCGTGCCGGGAGGTCATCTCGATATGATGAGCATGCCGGCCGTGCGTGTGGTCGCCGAAAAACTTGCGGCCTATTTAGACAACGGCTCTAATCTGAAAGAATCCGCCGGTACGTTCTGATACCGGGCCATATCAACATGAATGAACGTAGCGGCCGAAGGGTTCAACATGGTCGCAACGAAGAACTGAAGCATAGCAAACGACCGATACCGAGCCTATGAACTTCCGTCCAACCCACGATCGATTCAAAATACCTTCAGAACGGTTCGTGTAAGTAGCGCCAGAGCATAAATTCCAGGGCTCCACGCTCCCTGCGATATATCGCCTGCATTTGCCGGTGCCCTAAGCGTTCACTCTGCTTCTGTGCTTCGGTGGATGGGGTGAATGCCTGAGTGAGGGGCTACCAGCTCGGTAGTGGATCGCAGTTCGGTTCAATAACCGTGCGCCGCATTCCCGCATAGCACGAACATGGAAATCGGCATCTTCCATCAGTCGGATTGATGGGTCAAAGCCGCTTAGCCGCGCTACGCATCCACGTCGGGGCACGGACGCACTACAAACGAGAAGCGCCTTGTCAAACAGCATGCGTCCGGTAAATGAGTTGCTCAAGAACCGTACCATTCCGTTTGAATGAACGCCATCGAGATCAAGGACAAGGCCGATCTCATAACAAGGAGCCTATCTGCGCCAACCAGTGATTCTGGAACGATGAACAACGGCGGCTCTCCAACGGCAAGCGCGGATTTTATCGAACAAGGGCGACCGTTGATCTACTATGGAGTGGCGCGACTTGAGTATTCCTCGAAATAAATTGATTTCCCGTACCCTTGTGCTTCCGGTTTTAGTCGAACGCCCCCGCAACACGAACCTGAATAGCAGTTGCTGAGGACGACTCCATGCATATTGCGCCCCATCTTCATCCATTGGTCGCTCTGCTTGCCTGGATTCCGATTGGCCTCTGTTTTTTCTATCGCTATCCGGTCCGGGTTGCCGTGCTGCTTAACTTCATCGCCGGATGGGCTGTGCTGCCAACCGCAAACTTCGTGCCCACAGAGGCTCCGTTTCCATACTGGATTCTGGGTGCGAGCCTTCCAGCTGGATACTTTGTTACCAAGGCGACCATCACTGGACTGACGGGGTTGGCCGGGGTTTTGCTTTTCGATCCGCGCACCATTCGCCGCTTCCACCTCACACCGTGGGATTTCCCGATGATGATGTGGTGCGCCGCTCCCCTGCTTTCGGGAATCGCGAACCCTGGATCTTTGCTGGAGGGATTGCGCGGAGTACTCTATCAGCTTCTCGCCTGGGGCGTCCCTTATCTGCTTGGCCGCCTCTATTTCGCCGACAATGCTTCCTTGCTGCTGGCGGCGAAGGCATTCGTAATGGCCGGGCTGTTTTATGTGCCGATCTGCCTGATCGAACTCTTCACCGGACCGCAGTTCTATGCGCGGGTCTACGGCTATCAGCCATATCGCTGGCTGGGCGCGGCACGCTACATCGGCTTTCGCCCCATTGGCTTTCTCGAGGACGGCAATCAGCTCGGTATCTGGATGGCGGCCGCAACGCTGCTTGCCGCTGCTCTCTGGAGGCACACCCCAGTGCGCCGCCTGCTTGGACTGCCTATCGCCTGGGTTGCGATGACACTCTTCGTGATTACCCTTCTCTGTCAGTCGGCAGGCAGCATCCTCCTGATGCTCTGCCTGTTGCCGTTTATCCTCCTCAAGCGCGCCCAATTCCGGCGCTGGCTTGCGATCGCGCTTGTGCTTGGCGTTCTTGGCTTCGCCGGTCTCCGCCTGGCGAATGTCATCTCGCTGCGATCGTTGGTCGAACGCAGTCAATCCGCGCACGCAGTCGCCCAATTCATCGTGAAGATGGGACGCCAGTCCTTCGGATGGCGTCTGGGACAAGATGAACGCCACGTGAAGACGGCGCTCGCAAGACCCTTTCTCGGCGCAGGACAGTGGAACTGGTGGCAGTATGGGGATAGCCGACCGTGGGGACTCTGGTTACTCGCATTTGGCACGTACGGAATTGTAGGCCTTCTCGCCCTGGAAGCCGTGCAGCTTCTACCCGTCGTTCGCACTGCCTGGTTCCCTTTGGCCCGTGCTAATCAAGCGAAGCTCCATCTGCCGAACATCGAACTGCGTCTCGCTCTCGCCGCTGTCCTCCTGATGGCATCGATCGATAACTTACTGAACAGCGGCATGATCCTTCCCCTGGTGCTGGTTATCGGCGGGATGAGCGCCCCTGCTCCATTGGTCATTCCGGCGTTGAAGAGACACCCCGATAGATAAAAACAGCTGCTGCACAGATATACTATTTAAGTTGCATACCAAAAAATTGAGCTGTCACTTTCCCAATGCAGGACGACTCCTTCGGGTTAGTTCCCCCAAAATATGTAATCGTCAGAGATAAGCATTAGCTCAAATGGATAGGAACTAGCAATCTTGGGATTCACAGCAAACTGTATTACAGCCGAAATCATGCCTTCTCGTTCAACACGTGGGAGAAAAACGCGCATTGCCTATCTTCTCAGCCAATACCCAGCGGTTTCCCATACGTTCTTCTTGAAGGAAATTCTTGGCTTACGTCAAATTGGTTTCGAAATTGAGACCGCGTCGGTCAACCCGCCGGATCGCGCTATTGGGAAACTGCCCCCACGTGAAGCGGAAGAGGTTTACAAAACCTATTATCTAAAACAGGTAGGTATTTGGAAGTGTATTTGCGTCTTAGTAACTATTACCTTCGTTCGTCCGAGAGTAGCTCTTCGCGGCCTTAAGGCTGCAGTAAGTCTAGGTGGTTGGGATTTACATCGTAAAATTTATGCATTCTTCTACATGATCGAAGCCTTTCTTCTCGGCCACTGGATGCACAAGCGAAGTCTTCATCATCTTCATGTTCATTTCGGAGGACCGGTCTCGACTGTCGCTATGCTGGCTGCCGAGGCGTGGGGATTCGACTATTCCCTCACCATCCATGGACCGGAAGAGTTTTACGAGGTTGACGCCTCTTATCTTGCGCGCAAGATCGAACGGGCAAAGTTTATCTTCTGCATCAGCGATTTCTGTCGCAGCCAGCTCATGAAGTACTGTGATCCTGCCACTTGGGACAAGATGCACGTCGTCCGGCTCGGCATTGACACTGAAGAATTCAAGCCCGCCTCTCGAGAAGCGAGTCTCCCACTGCGAATTGTCTGCGTCGGCCGTCTGGTGCCGGCCAAGGGGCAGCATATCCTGCTCCGAGCATTCTCTCATCTGCGCTCGAAGGGCTATGCGCTGCAGCTGACTTTTATCGGAGACGGGCCGGACCGCGCCAGCCTCGAACGCGAGGTTGCTGAACATGCACTATCAGACCACGTTACCTTCTGCGGCGCGCTCAATCACAATCAGGCCCGCGAACAAGTAGCCCAAGCCGATATTTTTGCCCTGGCAAGCTTTGCAGAGGGTATTCCCGTTGCCTTGATGGAAGCTATGGCTATGGGCATTCCCTGCGTCAGCTCGATCATCGCCGGTATTCCGGAGCTGATCCGGGACAACATTGACGGCCTCCTGGTCCCAGCCTCTTCGGTAGAGTCCTTCTCCTCCGCGATCGAGTCGCTCGTTCTCGACCGGGATTTGAGACAGCACCTCGGCGCCGCCGCGCGCGCTCGTGTCATCGAACGTTACAATCTGGCTGATAATCTGAAGATACTGGCGTCCACTTTCGAAAAGTGCTTCCTCTCATAGAAGCTGCGGGGTTCATGACCATCCTCGACTCTTCCGTTGACACGTCCGTCGATACCTTCGACGTCTCGATCGTCATTGTGTCCTTCAACACGCGCCAGGTACTACGCGAATGTCTGGAGTCGGTCGAACGCGAATCGGCTGGGCTCAAGGTAGAGGTGCTGGTCGTTGACAACCACTCCGCTGACGGGTCGCCCGAGATGATCAAGAGCGAGTTTCCTCAGGTCCGTCTCTTCCGCAGCGATGTGAACCTGGGATTCGCCTCGGCGAACAATGTCGCGCTCAAGGTTACTCGGGGGCGGTACCCGGTGCTTCTCAATTCCGATGCGTTCCTCCGCTCGGGGGCACTTACTCTCGCTGTGCAGCATATGGATGAGAATCCGTCGGTGGGCCTGGCGGGCGCTCGGCTGGTGGGACGCGACGATGCATGGCAGCCGTCGGCGCGCAGGTTTCCCTCCCTGCTGACTGATTTTCTCGTCATGACGGGACTGGCCGCGAAGTTTCCCCGGTCGAGCTTTTTCGGTAGTTTCGACCGTACCTGGGCCGATCCTCTTATTCCAGCAGAAACCGATTGGGTTCCCGGCGCTTTCTCAATCATTCGCGCCGATGCGCTGAAGAAGGCAGGCCTATTCGATCACGACTTCTTCCTCTACTCCGAGGAGGTTGATCTCTGCAGGCGTATTCGCGATGCCGGATACAAGATATGGTACTGGCCCGACATCGTGGTTACGCACATCGGCGGCGAATCGTCGCGCCAGATGAAGTCTCTGGACATGTCCATCACTGGAGCGCAACTCGTGTTGTGGAGCATACGGAGTACACTGCTCTACTACCGTAAGCATCATGCCTCGGCTGCTTGGCGCGCAAAGATACTGAGGATCGCTCTTTGCCGGCTCGTCGTGCTGCGCAACAGATTTAGCCGCGATCCCCGACGGCAGGCACGTGCCGCGGAATACCAGAAGCAAATCGAGCTGATCAAGCAGGCCTGGAAAGATACTCACGGCGGCCGTGTTTCGCCGCCGAGACCGTGGTGAGGGGAGAGCAGCGGTATGAAGTCCGGTTTCAAAGGTTGGCTCAGTACTTTTCTCTCGCTTGTGTATGGCTCAACGCGCTATCTGCGAAAGAAATTCACGCGCCTCTATGCGCACTCGGCGCTCTCAGCCGATCTGGTGGGGACTGTCCCCACGTCGCTGGTGATCGAGGGTCTGGCTTCTATCGAGGGCACGTGCAACATTCACTTTGGGGAGCATGTTCTTCTTTACCCGGGCCTGCACCTTGAAACCCAGGGGAAGGCTCTGATCGACGTTGGCGACGGCGTGGTCATCTCGCGCGGCGTTCATATCGTCGCCATGTCAGGGGTTACCATCGGCGCGGGCAGCTTGATCGGCGAGTATGCGAGCATCCGCGACGCCAACCACCGGCGCAGCGAGAAAAGCAACATTCGCGATTCGGGCCACACGGCAGATCCGATTCTCATTGGAAAGGAAGTGTGGATCGGGCGAGGAGTCGCTGTGCTGGGCGGTGTAACCATCGGCGACGGCGCCACAGTCGGCGCAAACGCTGTAGTCACTCGCGATGTTGCACCTGGTACGACGGTGGCCGGGGTGCCAGCGGTTGTGATCTCGCGGCGCGAGATCACAATTTCTTAATCTTAAGATTTCTAATGGCAATACATGGTCCGCAACCCTGGTTGAAGGGCGCCCGCGCGCGAAAGCGCTGAAGCCCCCCGGATACTATAGCAATGGACCGTCCCCAGGGTTATTACTTAGAGCCGTGATCAGCCACAGCGACGCTGGCTTGCACCTGAGAATCGACCCATTCATAGGTGCTGCGTAAACCCTGTTCTAGTGGCGCAGAGGGTACCCAATTAAGCTCTCGTGCGATCAGACCATTATCCGAGTTCCTGCCGCGCACGCCGAGGGGACCAGGAATATGACGGATGCGGAGCTGCTTGCCCGCGATGCTCATTGCCATCTCGGCCAGTCGGTTAATGGTGACCATTTCCTGCGAACCGATGTTGACTGGTCCCTGAAAGTTCGACTCCATCAATCTCCGAACGCCTTCAAGGCACTCATCGATGTAAAGGAAGGAGCGGGTCTGGAGACCATCACCCCAAATTTCAATTTCGCCGTGATCAGAAGCCTCGGCAACTTTCCGACAGATCGCCGCAGGGGCCTTTTCCCGACCGCCGCACCAAGTCCCCTCAGGTCCAAAGATATTGTGGAAGCGGGCGATGTGAACCTCGATACCATAGTTACGCGCGTAGGCGAGATAGAGACGTTCGCTAAAGAGCTTTTCCCAACCGTATTCGCTGTCCGGCGCGGCAGGATAGGCGGACTCTTCGGTGCAGTTTGGATTGTCGGGATCCATCTGATTGCGTTCCGGGTAGATGCAAGCAGAAGAGGAGTAAAAGAAGCGCTTTACGCCGGCTTTGTGGCCCGCCTCAACCGTATTCAGGTTGATCGTTGCCGAATTATGCATCACACATGCATCGTGCTCGCCCGTAAAAATATATCCGGCGCCGCCCATATCGGCTGCAAGTTGATAAACATCATCCATCCCTTCCACGGCCGCCTCAGCCACCTTGGGATCGCTCAGGTCACCAACCACGAATTCATCAGCTGAACTCTGAGAAAATTCAGGGAGCTTCAGATCCACTCCGCGAACCCAGAATCCCTCTTTGCGCAATCGACGAACTAAGTGACTGCCGATGAACCCACCGGCTCCGTTTACAAGAACTCTTTTCATTTGATAAACACCTTTGCGTCCAACTAGAGTTGTCTCGGTGAATGCTCGCGAATATGCAGTCACAGGATAGCTGGATTATAGTTGGGGCTTGCGCACGATCAATCCCTCTTCGGTGTAATGCCCCTCTCGCATTCACTTCCCATCCCTCGCGCTTGAGCATCCCCCTCAACGCGGGTACCCATAATACCCCTGCTGCCGGCCAGCTTTCGCAGCCGAACCGCAGGGCTTCCTGCGGATGGACATGATGTTCGTGACGAAGGCACGCCCGGTCTATCGGAATCAGTCTTGCTACCCGTCCTGCCTAAAATCAAGAGCTTGCTCGAACCACTCTGCCAACTTGCGACGCATGCGAGCTTCAGAGTTTTTGCGCTGATCTCTTGCAGAATGTGGAGATTCAGACCCCGGGTTCGCTGGCCAGACGCTTCAGGTTCGAGTTCTCTTCCCGCAATGTCAGGAATGCGTAAGTCTCTCAGGATTCATGCCCTTGCTGGCTCATGCGCCCGGCCAGGTATGGGCGGGTGAGGACACCAGTTCGATACTTGGAGCCAATACGCCCTGGGGTCCATCAATGGGCCACAACCCTTGACGCCAACACTCGTCGCGAATCTCTCTGCCCAGGTTCACCATAGCTCCGATGGCAGATTTTTGGTACCACCGTTGGGAATTGAGGCTGCTAGGTGATCCCTTCTGAACTGAAAGACATGGCGAGCTCACAACCGAAATAACATCTGGATTGAACTGACGAAAGAAGAAATAGGCAGCGTCGATGTATATCTTGCCACCTTCCGGATGTCCGGCCTCGCGGTCAATCGTTTTTCGAAGGTACTCAATCAGTCGCGGCATAATTCGCCGATGTACGGCGTAGCAATGCGCCCAGATAAATGGCCCAGAATAGCGCACCAAGCCGGTCGGAGAAACAGGAAGTTTCTCCAAGACAGAGTGTCCAATGAAAAGTTGATCCCACTCATTTGCCCGCAAATATTGCGCGATCGGCAATTGTTGCATTTGGAATCTCTTGCTGAAAATCGCATCGTCTTCGAGCACCCAGACGGTATCGAGACCATCGCGGTACGCGCTCTCTATGATTTCGAGATGGCTCAAGAAACTTCCATAGACCCCGCGCGATGTGAATCCGTTCGATGTTTCCGGCATCGGGGGATCCGGTATGCTCACTTTTGAGCACTTAATGTCGATACCAATGCGCGATAACTCTCGTTCAAGTGCCCGAAAACGATCCTCTCGATCTGGTAAATGGATGATCGCCAAACGGTCGAAATAATCAAGAATCCCCATCTGTGTTTACCTTTCCGCAATTGCAATCACCAGGACCGTGGATGCGACTGAGAGTTGGCCTTTTTGAAAAAACAGAGAGGTGCCTGGCCTTCGTATCATTGTAGTATCAGTGCACAGAGCCTCAAACTCATTTGGCGCCCAAGCCGCATTTTCGAGGATCTCCGGGAAACGAAACCCGCCCAGAAATAATCCGCCAGGAAAGCGAAGCAGGAAAGAAATCAGGTTATGATTTCCATACACCGAAACAGACAAAGAATCGGAGTCTGCTAGACCATCACACCTATGGCAAGAGCGCCACGTTCCTAAACAAACACAACCTACGGCCCGGGCGCAAGAAACGATTTAGTCCCCTGCGTTGTCGCCCGTGGCTACCGTGACTGCACATAC
>CAYVSQ010000098.1:0-2536 GCA_964453815.1 uncultured Acidobacteriaceae bacterium
CGGTAGTTAGACGTTTTTACCGGCGATTCGTTTAGAGTTTAGCCCCATTCGTCATAGGGTATTGGGTGTAGCGGACCCATCGACTAAAGATGGGCCCCACGATGCTCGACAACACTATTTCCCTTGCAAAGTCACATCGCCGTCCGGGCAACTGCTCGCCGGAACCATCTGGCTCAGTTTCAGCGTTGCCGTCGACCCACTGAAGGTTCCCTCCATAATGCAGCCCAGCCGCGTCATCTGCACTTTATTGGGGTTTGTCACCGCGAGCATGGAAGGAACTGGGATCTTCGGGTCGCGCAACATTGCAACAACGGCATGGTCCGCCAGTCCGTCGTCTTGAATCGATGCCTGTTGCAGGGTGTAGCTTGTGCCCGAACTGGTCGTGGCAAGCCAGTTTTTGTGGTTAATAAATTCGTGGAGCGCGGCTGCGATCTTCGCAATGTCGACGCGGTTCTGCTTGTATGAGATTAAGGTCGTAACGCTCTCATTCTGAGCGAGCCCGCGCAAGGTGATCTGGCATTGACCATCTATATCGGAAAGGTTGATGCCGATATCGACCTTATAGACGCCGGGGCTAACCTTCACGGCAGTTTCGGAGGAATGACAAGGGTTTTGCATGTACACAGAAATGCCCTTGGACTCATCGAAATTGTTCAGCTTGAATTGCAGCGACACACTACTACCGGACGTATAGGTCGCGGGATTGAGCAAGATGACCTCAGCGGTGGCGGCTTTTTTCGTTTGACGCCGAAATCAATTTTCTTGCCGCCAAGACTGAGTTGAGCAGAACAGCTTGCTGCAAGTATGACCAAAGCAAGTGGGAGAGTAAAAAGGCGCATTGGAGGAATCCTTTCGTCAGTAACCAGATGTGGGAGTTGAAATGGATGCGATCTGCTCCAGACGCAGTTCGCGAGACCATGGAAACTGCTGGCGTGCGGTGGTCAGTTCTCGCTGCGCGGTATCGTCACGGCCCAGCGCCTCCAGCACGCGGACCCGTAGGAGATGAAGTTCTGCTTCATCCACCCAGCGCAACGCGCGCTCCGACTCTGTCCAGCAGGCACCGTAATCACCGGACTCGCAAAGCACACGGACCAGATCGAAGTGCGCATCCTGCGCGGCTGGATCGACTGTTAGGGCAACTCGTAGCCAGCGCTCCGCTCTCGACCATTGGGCAAGCTGTTCTGTGCGTTCGCCGGAATAAATCGCGTAGCTGCAAACTGCGTTGGCTCCGGCGGCTACAAGCAGCGCGAAGGAGCAGAGCGGTAGCAGGCGATGTGTCCAGCCATGCGATTGCTCGGAAGAGTGGGTGGCGACGAATGACGGATGCTCCCTGCTGCACATATACGGCACGGCCATCCAGCAAGCCAGAAGCAGCGCGCCTTCCGGACGGCTCATGGGATTGTCGAAACATGCAGCCGCAAGAAATGCTACCGTTCCAGCCAATGCTGCACGGACTTCTATCTGGCTCCGGCCTTTCCACGCAGAACTAAACCAGACCGCTAGAAAGCCAAGAAAGGCAATCGCTCCAAACGGGCCTTCCTCCACGATCTGTTGCACGAACAGGTTGTGTGCCTGACTCTCAAAAAGCGACGTATACGAAGTTCGAAGCCGGCATGTTTGGCGCAAGCTCGCGAATATTCGCCGCGTATTTACTGGGAAAACTTCCGGCACCGCCTCCGAGCAAAGTCACATGATGAAGGCTGGCCTTCCATAGAAAAATGCGTCCGTTTGCTGCCACCTCTATGTTGCGGGGATTCAGCGCGTGTGAGGCTGCAAGTAGCCCGGCCACTGTGAAGAACACCAGAGCAACATGGAACTTCGCGTGCCTCGGTTTATGTTGGGCTGACGCCAGCCAACACACGGCGCCGGCCACGACGCCTGCGATGGAGGTACGCTCTCCAGTCGCCGCCAGCGCCAGCAGCATGAGTAGCAACAGGCCAGCCTGCCAGACTAGGCGCAGTCCCCGCAACGCACAAACACACCACATCGCCGCGCTAAGAAAAGAAGCAACAAACAGTGGATTCCCCAAACTGGCTGCCGTCCGCATCCTGCCTGAAGCGGCTGTACCGGTGAGCAATCGAGGCAGATCATATCCAGCCCAACCTGCGAGCACCGCGCAGGCGAGCACTGAAGAAGAAATAGCCATCCAAAACAGAATCGCCTGTCGTTCGATACGCAACCGAATCATTGCCGTAGCCACAGCGATAGCGGAACCATACTCAGCCAGCGGTCGCCACGCCGTCTCCCACACATGCGCATACGTCGTTGCGATGCACGCTGATAGAGCCCAGGCTCCAAAGCAGAACAGCGAAACGCGATGTCTTTCGCGGTCAACCTTATTAGTGTGGACGGCCTCAGAGACAGGCAAAGCTTTGGGCAGCAACAGACACGCCACCGCTCCGAAAGTGAGCAGCACGGTGAACTTGGCTGCGTAGAAGGGCGCATCCATGACCGGACAAACCACCAGCATGACGGCGGGAAATGCCGCCGTCATCAATACGTTCCGTGTTCGATATCCGGGAACAAAAACCTGCAT
>CAYVSQ010000099.1:0-2519 GCA_964453815.1 uncultured Acidobacteriaceae bacterium
TTGCGAGGAGAATAACCTCGCCCAGCTCCGCGAGACTACCGATAAACACCTAGTTGTCCTGGACTTCCGCGTGCCAAGTTTGATCTTGAGCGCGAGAATTACACGAGCTATCGCGAAACAGCATGCGGCAACTATGCCGCTGCTGTGGCAGGCTTTCTCGGGCCGTCCCGAGCGAAACCAGTCATCCCGTCGCTGGTTCAAGATCTGCCATGTTTTTTCAGGAATCTCATTGTTGATGTAAAGGTTGCTGAAGACACGCTGGCCAGGGTCGGCGATGAGGATACGATCGCTCTTCTTCAGCAGTCGGCGGCGAAGGGAATGGTTATTTGCGTGAATAACCCCGATGATCCCGATGGAAAGAAGGAGTTGGCCAATTTGATTGCACGCATTCGTAACCGAGTTGATAAATGATCGATAACAACAAATGTGTGTTTGCAGAAACTTGCGGCCGGTTCTCGAATTACAGGTAATCCGCAAGCAATTCTCAACTGGCCATACAGGCCAAATCGCCCGTCAGCACCACTCGTATAAACGGCAAGCTCGGCTAAGTCTGATAAAACGGCGTTTCAGGTATGTTCATTGTAGACGCTCTTTAATGTCATGTTCCCCGCTCATTAGAAATGTCAGGTTCTAAGGATGGGCTGGATTTCTATGAGCGAAGGCGATCTGAAGCGGATCGAAGTGTTGAGTGACGTGCGGTCCGGACGTTGCACCATGGCTGCGGCAGCAGCGGTACTGGCCGTCAGCGAGGGCCAGGCGTACCGATTGCTGGCCAGGTATGAAGTGGATGGCGGGTCCGGGCTGATCCACAAGGCGCGAGGCCGGGCGTCGAACCGGAGCCGGAACGAAGGGATCCGGAAGTATGCGGTCGAGCTGGTCAAGACCAGATACGCAGACTTTGGGCCGACGCTGGCGGCTGAAGTGCTTCTGGACAAGCATGAGCTGCGAGTCGGCCGCGAGACCTTGCGGCGCTGGATGATGGCCGAGGGCTTGTGGTTGTCGCGAACGCAGCGACGAACGTTTCACCAGCCGCGGCTAAGGCGCGAGAGCTACGGCGAGCTCATCCAAATCGATGGTAGCGATCATCGCTGGTTCGAGCAGCGCGGCGAGCCCTGCACGTTGCTGGTCTTCATTGACGACGCCACGAGCAAGCTGATGCAGTTGCGCTTCGTCGCCAGCGAGAGCACCAACTCCTACTTTGAAGCGCTCGACGGGTATCTGACCAAGCATGGCTGCCCTACCGCTTTCTACTCCGACAAGCACACCGTCTTCCGTGTGAACCGGCCCGACGCGAAGGGCGGCTCAGGGATGACGCAGTTCGGACGTGCGCTGGCAGAGCTGAACATGGAGATACTGTGCGCGAACTCCAGTCAGGCCAAGGGCCGCGTCGAGCGAGCAAACCGTACCTTGCAAGATCGTTTGGTGAAGGAGCTACGCCTCGCCGGCATCTGCGATATCAGCGCCGGTAACGCCTTCCTGCCGGAGTTCATGGAGCAGTTCAACGAGAGGTTCTCTGTGCCCGCAGCAAAGGCTGAGAACGTGCATCGCAGCCTGAACGTGCAGGCATCGCGTCTGGCCGACATCTTATGCCACCGCGAGCAGCGCCACGTGAGCCAACAACTCAGTCTGGCCTATGACCGCAGGCAGATCATCCTGGAACGAAGTGAGATGGCAGACAAGCTGGCAGGCCAGTATGTCGATGTCTATGACTTCAGCGACGGCTCCTCGAGGTGCGATGGAAGGGTCACTCGCTTCCCTATCGGGTCTTCAGCAAAGACCAGCGTGTCAGTCATACAGCCATCATCGAAAACAAGCGGCTCGGCCACGCTCTGGCTCTCGTAAAAGCACAACAGGACGTGAAGCGCGAGACCAAGGTACGGACCAACAGCGAAAAGACCGGTTACAAGAAGCTAGGTCGGCGCATGTACGGCCCCGACTACCAAGCGGAATCTGTAACGCTCCCAACGGTGGAAATGACGGTCTGATGGAAAGCGTGGAACGATGAGACTGTCCCACTCTCCCACACCCTTGGAAATCACCAAGTGCGGTGATTTCACACATTCCCACCGCCCGACGACGACTAAGGTTTAGACTGACATTTCTAGTGGGCCAACTACCCTGTCATTTCTAATGAGCAGCAACATGAGCGGAGCGGCAGCCCCGTGACCAACAAAAGGTCTCTATCCCACTAAAATCCTGCCGCAAAATAGGGACGCACCAACCGCCATGTAGAATCGCGATACCCTCTTTGGAGTCCTCTACCCTACCTCTATGGATGTGATCCAGGCTCTCAATGGCGTCTTCCACCACTTTGAACTTGCGCGCGAGCTGGAGTCCCGAGGGTATCTAAAACGAATATATTCAACCTTCCCTTGGAAACGATTGAAACGTGAAGGTGTACCGCAGGAGTTGGTGCGGACCTTCCCATGGCTCCATCCGCCGCTGCTGTTGCTTGAAAGACACTACCGCCTCCCCAAGCGGGTTTCGCGGGATCTCCACTTTGCCAGCTTTCAGCTCTT
>CAYVSQ010000100.1:0-8528 GCA_964453815.1 uncultured Acidobacteriaceae bacterium
TCATGGCGAAAATGCCGTGCTCCGCGTGCTCGACAAGGAGTCGATGAGCGAGAAATTCCGCAAGCTGACGCTGGATGTGGTTGGCTTTCATGAGGACGATCTGCGGCGCTTCCGGCGTTACATCTGCGAGCCGTACGGGATGGTGCTGGTGACCGGACCCACCGGGTCGGGCAAGACGACAACGCTGTATGCGGCCCTGAATGAGATCAAGAGCGACGAAGACAAGATCATCACCATCGAAGATCCGGTCGAGTACCAGATTCGCGGGATTACGCAGATTCCGGTGAATGAGAAGAAGGGTCTGACCTTTGCACGAGGACTGCGTTCGATCCTGCGCCATGACCCGGACAAAATCCTGGTAGGCGAAATTCGCGATCAGGAAACGGCGCAGATTGCAATCAACGCCGCGCTGACCGGGCACCTGGTGTTCACAACCGTGCACGCAAACAATGTCGTCGACGTGCTGGGGCGCTTTCTGAATATGGGCGTCGAGGCGTACAACTTCGTCTCGGCGCTGAACTGCATTCTGGCGCAGCGGCTGGTGCGCACGGTTTGTGAATATTGTGTGCGCACGGTACATCACGATGACGAGATGCTGATCGCAAGCGGCTTCGATCCGGCGGATTGGAGAAACTTTGACTTCCGCGAGGGCACGGGGTGCATCGAGTGCGGCGGTACGGGATACCGCGGGCGCACGGCGATTCATGAGCTGCTCGACCTTACGGATCCGATTCGTGAAATGATTCTGGATAAGAAACCAAGCTCTGAAGTTCGCAAGCTGGCACAGCAGGAAGGTATGCAGTTCCTGCGAGAATCGGCTATTGACCGCGTGCGGCGCGGACTGACGACGCTAAAGGAAATCAACAAGGTTACATTTATCGAGGCTTCCCGCTAGTGCAACTTCCCTTTCGCATACTTTCTCCCAATACGAAGCTGCGCCCCAAGCTGGCGTGCGAGATTACGCCTGAGGGCGTAATTGCCGCCCGGCAGCAGAAGGAAGAACAGGCGGTGATGAGTTTTGTGCCGCTGCCAGCGGGAATCGTCACGCCGAGTTTGGCCGCGCCTAACTTCACCGATCCAGCGACGGCGGCGGCGGCATTGGGGAAGGCTCTCGACGAAGTTGCCTCGCGAGAGAAGCAACTGACACTGGTAGTTCCGGATGCGGCGGTGCGAGTGCTGATGCTGGACTTCGATTCGCTTCCGGACAATGCGCAGGAGGCTCTGCCCATCGTGCGGTTCCGGTTGCGTAAGCTGACGCCGTTTGAAGTGGACGAGGCGGCGGTGAGCTACCAGGTGATGCATCGGCGGCGGGAACAGACGCACGTGCTGGTGACAGTGATGCCGGCCACAATCCGTGCCGAGTATGAGAGCGCGGTGCGCGCGGCCGGCTATGAACCAGGCGTGGTTCTGCCCTCTACCCTGGCGGCGATGGCGGCGCTGACGACAAGCGATCCGGCGCTGGTGATGAATCGCAGCGGGCTTGCGCTTACAACGGCCATCACGTCAGGCGATGAGCTCCTGTTACACCGGACGCTCGAGTTGCCGGTGAGCGATGAACTGCATCATGAAGAGCTGGCGCAGAGCGTATCTGTGGCGCAGGCTTATTTTGAAGACACGCTGAACTCCTCACCAGAGGTGCTTTACTGCGTGGGGCCGGGCGGAGCGGAGGAGTTCCTGCGCGTGCTGGGCGAGACGGCGGAGGTGGATGGACTGAGAGTCCGCGATCTGGTATCAACACCGGCGATGGGGACAATGGGCACGATGCCTAAAGGACTAGTGGCGGGCGTAGTGGGGGCGTTGGCAAGCTGATGAAGATCACCCTAAACCTTGCAAGCAAGCCCTACGTCGATGTGCACTCGATTCTCAAACGGCTGCGGATCTTGATGTGTGTTCTTTTTGTGCTGGCCGTGCCGCTCTGGCTGCTGCTGCGCGCGGAACAGCACAAGGCGCAGGATGCGACGGCTCGAGTACAGGCGGTCGAGGACAATGTGCGGGGACTGCAACAGCAACAGCAAAGCTACCAGGCGCTGATGAGCCAGCCGCAAAATGCCGCCGTGCTTACGCAATCGGATTTCCTGAACTCGCTCTTCCGGCGCAAGGCGTTCTCCTGGACGGCGACGATGACCGATTTGGAGACGGTGCTACCGACAGGCGTGCAGGTGTTGAGTATCGACCCGGAAGTGGCCAAAGACGGCACGGTGACGATTCGCCTGCGGGTGAGCGGGGCGCGAGATCGGGCGGTGGAGCTGGTAAAGAATCTTGAGGGATCGCGGCACTTTGCATCGCCAAGGCTGGCCGGGGAGGCGCTGGCGACAGCCACCGGTCCCACCGCGGCAGTGCAGCCGATCAACGCCTCCATCCCGGTAAACTTCGATATTCTTGCCGATTACCGGCCACTCGGTGAAGAGAAGCAGGGCGAATCGGAGAAGAAACTGGAAGGAACCGCCTCGCCTGCCGAAAAAGCTCAACGTGCCGCGAAAGCCCCGTCTACAGAGAAGAAGGCCGCTGCGCAGACAGCGACAGGGCGGAAGAATCGGGGTGTGCAATGAACAACCTCCGCCGATTCTTTACTGTGCTTAACCTCCACATTGCGGGAGCAGCCTTGCTGGCAGTGCTGGTTCTTTTTCTGGGGACGAAGGCGATCCTGGCGGTACATGCCGCTGGCGCGGTCGAATCCGAGCGCTACCAGCAGCAGCAAATCAGGTACGCGCAGCTCGAGTCGCAGATGTCGCACCTGCAAGGGTTGCCGCAAAAAGTGGATCAGGCTCGCGAAGACGCGACGAGCTTTTTCGATAAACGCATCGCGCCGAATTATTCGACCATCCTGGAGGCGCTGGGTGCTGCGGATGTGAAAAATCAGGTTCGGTTAACGCGGTCGCAGTACACGGCCAAGCCTGGGACCGATGGGCTGACTGAGCTTCGCATCGATGCCAACCTCAGCGGCGACTATACAGCCCTGATGCACTTCATCAACGATCTCGAACGAGACAAGAAGCACGACTTCTTCATCATTGACGGGCTCACATTTACCGGGCAGCAGGGCGGCCTGGTGAATCTTCGTTTGCGGCTCACGACGTATCTGCAGGCAAATCCAGCTGACCAGCCTCCGCCGAGCGATGCCCCGGATACGGCCAAGACCGAAACCGCCAGCGAAGGAGGTACACGCTGATGGCCCTGAAGATTGGCTCGGAAGACAAGAAGAAAGTGATGATCGCGGCGGGACTGGGTGTGGTAGTGCTGATCCTCGTGATCTATAACGTCGCAGGTCTCTTTACTGGAAGCACGACTCCGGCTCCAGTTTCCGCACCCGCCTCCGCGGTTGCGACAGCGCCGGCGACTACGGTTGCGCCGGTCACGCCGCAGAGAGTGATTCCCTCAAGCCATGCGCATGAGGCGACGAAGATTACGGGATCGGTGGCGAGTCTTGATCCTACCCTGCATCCCGAGCTGATGGCGCAGGCTGAGTCGCTCGAATATACGGGCAAGGGCCGAAATATTTTCTCTTTGTTCTCGACGCCGGTAATCGAGGTGGCGAAGGCACCTATCCGGCCGCAGTCTGTTGTGCCGCAAGCTCCGCCGGGACCGCCTCCGCCTCCCCCGATTGATCTGAAGTTCTTCGGCTATGCGGGACAGCAGGCCGGACCGAAGCAAGCTTTCCTGCTGCATGGAGATGATGTCTTCATTGCGAAAGAGGGAGATGTGGTCGATCATCACTATAGAGTGGTGAAGATCGCGCCTTTCTCGGTACAGGTGGAAGACATTCCTTACAGGAATACGCAAACACTGCCATTGATTCAGAATTGAGTTACGCTCCGATGCCGTCTTTGCCGCAATCTCTCCGCCGCGCGAACGCCAGACATGGCTCGAACCCAGAAGCGGGATACATTCTGATTGCCGTGTTGTTTCTGGTGGCCCTGGTCCTGCTCACACTGGCGATTGCCGCACCCAAGATGGCGCAATCGATCCAGCGCGACAGGGAGCTGGAACTGATCCACCGAGGTGAGCAATACAAGCGTGCGATCAAGCTCTACTACGCCAAGTTTCATGCGTATCCTTCGTCAATCGATCAGCTGGTGAATACGAACCAAGTCCGCTTTTTGCGCAAGCGCTATACCGATCCGATGACGGGCAAAGATGATTGGAAGATCATCCATTTCGGGGAAGCCCATGTGAAAACGATGGGATTGTTCGGCCAGCCTATCGCGACCGCGACTACGGCAGGGTCGAGCGTGCCGGGCGCCATGGGTCCGGGAGGACTTACCGGCGCCGGTGGCACGGGGGGAGTTGGAACGATCGGGACAGGGATGGGATCGATCACTTCGACCACGCCGGGCGCCACAGATGGCTCAGGCTCGTCTTCTGGAGTGGGTAGCTCCGGTTCGACCGGCGGGTCCTCCACGGACGGCTCGACGACGGGCGGAACGTCTGGACCAAGTTCAGGTGGATTGAGTTCGGGTGGATTGGCTTCGGGCACGGGAAATACGAATCCCACCCTCGGAGGAGGCCCGATGGTCGGCATCGCCATCCCCAATACGAAAGCATCAATCAAGGAATACAAGCAGCAGAAACACTACAACGAATGGGAATTTGTCTACGACCCTGCTGAAGATCAGTTGCAGGCCGGGACCTTGTTTGGCGGAGCAACACAGAACGTGAATGGCCAGGGCATGACGAACGGTATCGGCGGCGGAGTGGGGGGTGGACTGGGCGGCGGAATCGGCACGGGCACTGGCACAACTCCCTACAGCGGCGGGATTGGCAGTGGCGGCACGGGCAGCAGTGGAACAGGCAATGGCGGTCCGGGCTCGCCAACGCCGCAGTAATAAAGATGGCCCCGTCGTGAGCGAGGCCATGTCTTGATCGATCTCGAAATGATTGTGTGTAGAAGCGTTACACGCTAAAGGACGATCCGCAACCGCAAGTGCTCTTGGTGTTGGGGTTCTCGAATTTGAAACCGGCCGCTTCGAGCGTCTCGACATAATCAACTACGCAACCGTTCAGATACATCAACGAGGTCGCGTCGACAAAGACCTTGAGTCCGTCGAAGTTGAAGACCTTGTCCATCATGCCAGCCTGGTTCTCGAAGGACATTGAGTATTGGAAGCCGGAGCAGCCTCCGCCCACTACGCCAATGCGCAGGCCGGCTGGCAGCGGATCCTGGGTCGCCATGATCTCGCGCACTTTGACAGCAGCAGGCTCGGTCAGAATGAGTGGTGGCGTCTTGGTTTGAACAGCTTCCGGTGTGGCGGTGATTGTGGCCATGAATATCTCCTGAATCCTCGGGAAAACTTCTACTTCCAGTCTATCGCCCCGACAAAGCCCAGCACAAGGCACTAATGTGTTATTAGATGACGCGGTTTCAGATTTGGACTCAGGTCTACTGCTTTAGACCCAGGGTTACTGCGCGACGATCTTTTCGGAAAGGCGGCTATATTCGGCCTCGGAGACGATTCTTTTGCCCACCAGATCGTGGGGAGAGGTGTAAGGCCGGTTGTCCACAATGCGCTGGGCACGCGCCTCGGAGATGCCGGGCAGCGCGGCTAACTGAGCGAGGCTGGCGGAGTTAATGTCGACGGCGCCGGAAGAGGAGACGCCGGGAGACGATTGGTCGCGCTGCAGGCCTTGCCTCACGCCAGCGGCGATGGCGTCGGCCTTGCGCGTGGCAGTGGCGGCAGCGGCCTGCGCAGTCGTAGCGACCTGCTGAGCACCCTGCTTCACCTGCTGGGTGGTTTGTGCGGCCCGCTGCTGCAGTTGCTGATCGGATGGCGCCGGATGATTGCATCCGGCAAACCCTGCCAACGCGACACCCATGGCAAGAGTTGCACATCCGCGTAGACGGAATTCTCTGCTAAGCGTTTCCTGTCGAATCATTGTCGTTCTCCGTACCGTGCGGCATCGAGTGGCGTGCGCACATGTCCATTATGGAGTCATTTCATTTGTAGTGGGTTGCCAAATGAACTTCACAATGAGAAAGCCTGACTGTTCAGCACATCGAAAATGGAGCTATGATTCATTGTAGCGGCCCCCCTACCCCCCGAGCCCGGGAAACCGGACCCGCTCGGTATCTGGAGCCGGCTCAAATTCGAATCCCGAGGTGCTCTATGAGCTTCATGCTTATCTTGTGGATCGTCTGGGCCGGAGTTGCGGCAATCCTCCTCATACTCCTGGCGTATCGCGGTACGATCACACGCTATGAAGAAGACCAGATCTTTCTAGACGATTGCGCCGACCACCAGAAAAAGGAACAGAACGAGATTCTAGCGAAAGTAAATAGAATTCAACCCTATGTGCGCATTGCCACTGGCGCGACTTGCGTACTTGGCGCCTGTATTCTCGGTATTTATGTCTGGGATGCAGTTCACCAGATGATGTAGAGCAATCTCGTAAAGATTACGGGAAGCGCCTATCACCCGTTGCCTTTATAGGATACCGTCGACCTGGCCTTTGGCGACGACATCTACAGCTACTTCTTTGCCCACGCGCAGCAGCGTGCTGCTCGGATCTTTCATCCCCCATGCTACATAGGGAACGGAAAACTGCGTAGTTGCCACTGCATCGTGTCCGTCCACCTGGACTTTTATCTCCAGCTTGAAGGGGTGATCGGCACCGTGGATGGTCAACGTGCCTTCCACAGTGATGGTCTGCGTGGCACCCGCTTTCAAAGCTCCGGTCACCCTGGTGGGATGAAAGATGGCCTGCGGATATTTCTCACTCTCCAGCACGGCCTTGTGCATCCGGCTGTCGCGCGAGGGGTTGCCGCTCTCGCCGCTGGTGACATCGACCAGAATTTCGCCCTGCGCAGCGCCTGTTTGGAGATTGAAGCTTGTCATGCCGCCCTTGAGCCGGAAAGTTCCGTGGACGGTGTGCAGGGCCCCGGCCAGGGTCCAGTGAATCGCCGTGCGGACCGGGTCGAGATGCAAGGTGACGTTTGGTGGTGCGGATTGCGCATGCAGTAGGGTAGTGAGCGCGAGCAGCAACGCGGCGCAGAGAGAGACTTGCTTCGATGATCGGAACTTCATATCTTTCTCCGGTTCACGCATGCGATTGAAGGAGCATACGGCGGCCGAGCCGGGGCACATATTCAAGAATGAGTCGCGGAAGGGATGCTTCGCCGGTGTGGACCTGAAGGAGCTTCTCAAACAAGGCCGGATCCTGGGCGAAGGCGGACAACACTTTTCTGCGAAGGCCGTGCCAGCGATCCATAAGAAGCATGATGCGCGCCATGCGCTGGGGCAGGCGAAGAATTTCAGCATGGCCAGCGGCATAACGCGCCAGATTGTCATCGCCTACTGCACTGGCCAGCAGGAGAGCCTGCCGAAAGCCGATGGCCATGCCCTCGCCGGTGATAGCGTCAGCGGAACCGGAGGCATCGCCGATGAGAGCGACGTGTCCGCGAATGACCTGACGAAGCTGGTGCGTTGTGGTGACTGCACCCCGCTCGCGAGTGGTGATTTGAGCATGCATCAGCTTCTCCCTTAAGGTTGGGATGCTGTGAAGGATCTCGGTGCTACGTGTGGTCCCGGGAAAACGCGTCAGAACAGCGACACAGACTTCCTCTGCGCTCACCGGAGTGACGTAGGCCTGGCCGTGGGGTCCCCAATGGATTTCGACGTAAGGACTCCACGGGGCAACGCGGTAATGAGCACGGAAGGCGAAGCGCCGAGTGAAGAACTTACCGTTTTCGAGACCAGCCCAGGAGCGCACACGCGAAGAGTGCCCGTCGGCTCCAATGAGATAGCGATAGTGCGCGGACCCGCCGGCGAGTGCCGCCGGCCGGCCGGGATCGAGAGTGACATGCGCTCCCCAAAGCATACGCACGCCGACTTCGCGGGCGTGATCTACGAGCGCAGCGTGCAAGGCAACACGGCGCAGGCCGATTCCATGGCCCGAAGGGAAGTCCGCCGAGACAGTCGAGTGGTCATCACAAAAGCGGATCCCGCGAAATGCAGCTCCGTGGCGGGAGTCGAGCTCGAGGCCGAGCTGGGTCAACTCGCGGCGCGAGTCAGGCATCATGCCTTCGCCGCAGGCCTTATCAATTGGTGGTTCGAGTGCATCCGCGAGCAGTACGTCAGCTCCACGCTGCCGGAGGGCGATAGCTGCAGCCAGGCCCGCAGGACCGCCGCCCACGACCAATACGTCGGATGTGAGCTTAGTCATTCTGGTGATTGGACGCTGCAAAAGGCATTCCCAAAGGCTAAAGCCCGACTCATTGCGGCTATTTAATCCGCGCTTAAGCCCTACCCTTCCTGCAGCCTCTTCAACAATCCTTCCGGATTGCCAATTGACCCTTCCGGGGAAGGGTCGTCAACATCCGAAAATCGGAGACCGCACTGAATTGGGGGAAATCTCTCGGTTCATTGCTGCAGCCGGATTCCAGCACAGGCGCAAAGAGAGTCCCACCAACCCAAAGCTATGCGAATGATCCTCGACGGTTGTCAGTGGATTGTCAGGAGGTCTTCATTCTCCGATTTCGCTCAACGACCTGAGGCGCAACTGCACGTCCTATTGATTGAGGAAGCATTCAAGCG
>CAYVSQ010000101.1:0-30946 GCA_964453815.1 uncultured Acidobacteriaceae bacterium
CTGCGAGCGCGCGGTCGCGGCCGCGAAAAAGATCGGGCTCAAGCCCCGCGCTATCATCCCCGTCGATCTGTTTGGCCTGCCTGCCGATCACGATGCGATCGATATGCTTGCCGCAAAGCACGGCATGCTGGTTCTCGACGACGCCGCGCAAGCTTTCGGCGCGGCCTATCGCGGCCGCAAGCTCGGCACCTGCGGCACCGCGACCGCGACCAGCTTTTTCCCGGCCAAGCCGCTCGGCTGCTATGGCGACGGGGGCGCCGTGTTCACCGACGACGACGCGCTAGCGGCGCGCGTGAAAAGCCTCCGCGTGCACGGCGAAGGGGCCGACAGGTCCGAGGCCGCGCGCATTGGCATCACCCTACTCTTGCCTGATACGGCCATGTGGACATGGCATCTTACGGATGGTTCGAGCTGCGGGATTTACCAGTTCAGCAGCACATCCATTCTCGGTCAGCAGCCAGGCGGCGGCGGAAATCGCATGGTGCTCGCGGCCAGCTCCGGCTCAAAGATGGATTCCATCTACTGCACGGATGCCCCATCCGATGGCGCCAACTATATCCGCGCCGAGGGATTTGCAGTTTGGAACAACCAGGCTGGGAGCACCTTCGCAAATGGAGTAGTGCACATCCGCAGCGCAGTGGACCAGTGCACTTTCAAGCGCATTTTTGCTGAGAACTATTACGGAGATGTCTGGCACATAGACAGCGCATGTTGCGGAGTGAGTTTTGAAAGCATCCATGCCACAAGTAATGGCTCGATCGTCAAAAACGGGAGCAAGGGCGGCGTTCCTCTGACAATAGGTCCCGGTCATGTGCGCTCAGTATCTTTTTATGACGCCAGTGTGAACCAGCCTGGCACCGGTTCTCCGGACATCATAATTCGAGGCGGAGGGGTAATGGCCGTCAGTTTCTTCAATTTATATATGGAAGGAAATGGCGGCATCGATGCTGACACTCCCATGGTTTATATCGGCAAGGATGTTGGTCCCGTCCACTTCTTCGGTGGCATGGGCAACACCGAGCAGGGACACTTAACGAGCACGAAAACCGTTTTTGAGAATCACGGAGCGGTACTGGATATCTCCGCCTTCGAGACCGTCAACACCACGCTTGGTATAAACGACGTTACAGCGGGCACCAAGGTACCGACCCAGGCCTTTAAAGGCAATCTTGGCACGATATCGTTGTATAGAACCAACTCGACAGCCAACCCCAGGTAGGCTGGCCTCAACAACGGGTAGGGAGAGTCAAATTGAGGGTGGAAGGTAGCGTGGCGAAGAATATTCACCTTTGCACGAAAGCTCAAATTCCGGGCGTGCGCTCATGAAACAGTCTTTGCAGAAATTTCGAGGAAGCGCAATTGCAAGGAATACCCTCTGGATGCTCAGCGGGAATGGTCTCAAGCTCGTTATTCAGGCCGCCTACTTCGTTCTGATTGCGCGTGGCCTTCGGCCGACGGATTATGGCGCTTTCGTCGCAGTGGTTGCTATCGCGTCGATCGTTTCTCCTTTTGTGGGGATGGGGACGAGCAATCTTATTGTCCGCAACGTCGCCAGGGACAGGGACTCGTTCTCCAGATCGTGGGGTAACGGCCTTCTGGTCACGCTGACGACCGGGGCAATCGCATTGGTCCTGGTTGTTTCGGGCACGTTTCTTCTGCCCGCTCATGTTCATTGGATCGTCCTTCTCTTGGTTGCCGCCGCTGATCTGATCTTTGGAAGGATTACGGACTATTGCGGTTTCGCATTTTCAGCCGTCGATCGTTTCGGCGCTACTGCCCAGCTCAATGTATGGTCGAGCCTGACCCGGCTTATCGGACTAGGAGTTTTGATCTTCTTGGTACGCCGTCCAACGATTGAATATTGGGCTGCAACCTACCTGGTCGCAACATTTGCAACCTCGGTTGTGGCTCTGGTGTGGGGATTGAAGGTACTCGATCGGCCTTCGCTCAAGCTGAGAGCAATCTGGCCCGAGGTTCAGGAGGGCTTCTTCTTCTCTGTTGGCCAATCCGCGCAGAGTATCTACAACGACATCGACAAAACGATGCTTGCAAAGCTTGGAGATCTCGCGGCTACCGGCATCTACGGCGCTGCATACCGAATCATCGACGTTAGCCTTGTGCCTCTGCGTTCCATACTCTCCGCGGCCAACCCCGGTTTCTTTCGTGCCGGTCATCAGGGGGGGATAAGAGAAACGTGCGTCTATATGCGGCGTCTGCTGCCAAAGGCAATCGGCTTTGCTGTCCTTGTGATGATTGGCCTGCTGATCTTTGCGCCGGTTGTGCCACATGTACTGGGTGCGGAATACGCGCGCGCTGTAGGCGCTTTGCGCTGGCTCGCTGTTCTGCCATTGCTTAAGACTATCCACTCCTTTTGTGCGGACGCTCTTACAGGCGCTGGACATCAGCGTTTGCGAACCTCCATTCAGATCGCTGTCGCCGTCTTCAATATCCTCATCAACCTTTGGCTCATTCCGGCTTATTCATGGCTCGGCGCAGCATGGTCCAGCATCGCCAGCGATGCTGCGCTGGTTTGCCTGCTCGCCATCGCGATTGCGATTCTGGCGCGAAAGCGGCAGCCCGTGCAAGCAATCATGGAGGAAGCAATTTTATGAACAGCGGACCTGTGGTTAGCATCCTCATCAATAATTACAATTATGCTCGCTTTCTAGAAGAGGCAATCGACAGTGCATTGGCACAGACGTATCCCAAGACGGAGGTTATCGTCGTTGATGACGGTTCGACCGACAACTCTCGCGAAATAATCGCCAGTTATGGTGACAGGATCGGAGCAGTCCTCAAGGACAATGGTGGACAGGCGTCGGCCTTCAACGCAGGCTTCGTTGCTGCGCGGGGAGAGATCATCTGTTTTCTCGATGCCGACGACCTCTTCAAGCCCGAAAAAGTTGAGCATGTGGTCAAGATTCTCGAAGACAATCCAGACCTGGGCTGGTGCTTCGATGTCGTGCGTCAGTTCGATGACAGAACGGGAGAGCGGTACCCGTGGCCGACAGCTCACGCGAGCGGGAAGTGGGACGTGCGCGCAATCACCGCGGCGGGCAAACCTCCACTCGTTCCAACAGCGACTTCCGGTCTTTCATTTCGAAGGGAGACTCTCACTCGCATTCTGCCGATGCCTGAATACAATAACTTCACGAGTGACGGCTATATCAAATACACCGCCTTGGCCGCAAGCGAAGGCTGGATGGAATCCGGCGAATGTACATTGCTTCGGATTCATGGCAACAACGCCTATACCAGACGCGTTGATGGGAAGAAAATGCGATTGGGTGCCCAAATCGAATTGTTCACCGGTATCAGCCTCTATGAACAATGGCCAACTTTACAGCGGCTGGCCCTTAAGCTCTTTTCTCGTGGCCTGGGAGTGCATTGGGCAAGCGGGGGATTGGAATCCAGCTACAAACAGCGTGTTGAGTCATTCCTACGAGATCTCGCCCTGCCGCAAAGGTCGGAAGTGCTCATTCGAGCGACGATCTGGAGCACTGTCCGGCGCTTTGGACATTAACGCAGCCAAACAGGAACACTCCACTCGACGGTGGAAAGCAAAAAGCAGAAGAGAGAGCCAGATCATCTCAGTTGATTGCAAGGTCGCGAGATGTCTTTTGCACGGCTTGTCTCTTCCTATGGGGCATTACTCATGAGAATTTCCCGCAAGCTTCTGACGGACCTATTTTTCCTCGTCGTCTTGTTCGTGGCCAGCGGAGCGACGGAGGCCCTTACTATGGGCAGCGCCGGCGCTGATCCTCAGGGATCGCCAATGATGAAGGTTTTCTGGGCTTGTATCTACCTGGTTGTCATACTGCGCCTCATTCCCCGCTACCGCCAGGTCCTGGGCCTGTTTCGATACAACAAGTGCTTTGCCCTGCTCCTGCTTCTGGCTATCTATTCCACTCGCTGGTCGGTGGATCCGCGCTTGACTCTTTCCAAGAGCCTGCCTCTCCTTTTGTCCGCGCTGATTGGTCTTGATTTCGCTCGCCGCTACTCAATCGGCGAACAGTTACGTCTTGTCTGGATGGTCCTGGCGACGGTGATGGTACTCGGAGTGATAGCACAGGTCTTCTTCCCCGGCGTGGTTCCGGATTTGGACTTTGAGCCTGGCGGCGCGTGGAATGGGATCGTCGTCAATAAGAATACGTGGGCTCGGCTCATCGTTCTAACGGGAATCGTGCTCCTTAGTCGTCCTCGTCCCACCAGACGGAGTTCCGTGGCCTTTGCAATGCTGATGGTGATGATCATGGCTTTGCTCGCGGCGTCCCGGTCAGCCGGCGGCTTGCTCATCATGACGACTATGTTGTTCGTTTTTGGGTTTTCCAAAGTGCTGCACTGGCGACGGGCAACGCTTATTGTTCTGGGTTCATCGCTGGCTGCGCTGTTCGCTCTGGCCTTTTCCTATGTCTTGCAAAACCTGGACCAGACGACGGCCTTGCTGGGCAAAGACGCCACTCTGACTGGACGTACGCCGATCTGGAGGGAGACGCTTCGCTTCGTCCAAAAGAGTCCGGTGTGGGGGTATGGCTTTGCCGCATTTTGGAGCCAGCTGTCTCGGCCGGGTAGACTGGTGCGCGAAGCTATAAACTGGGATAACCTCCCCCATTCTCACAACGGATACATCGATCTCGCGTTGCAAATTGGTGGAGTGGGTCTCTTTCTCTATTTCGCGGCCTTCTTTATTGGGATGAGACGAGCAGTCCGCTATATACGACGAGATCCCGGGCAAGAGTCGATGTGGCCATTGGCATTTCTCTGCGTGATTTTTCTATATCAGTTGGACGAAGGTACTATCGTCACCCCTAACCAGCTCATCTGGATACTATATTCAGCTGTGCTATTTTCACTCGTCACGATTGAAAGGAGTTATAAAACGGCCTTACCACCACAAGAGGAAGACTTAGTAACACATGAGCCTGTTCTGCTCGCGGGAGATTAGTTTCTAACAAAAGCAGCCTTGATGCGTTGGCCGTCATCGTAAAATAGACAAATACTAACGATAGGATATGGGTATGCCAAGGGTTCTTATTATACAAGCAGAGGTGAAACACTACCGCGTCCCGTTCTTTACCGGTCTCCATGCGGCGCTGCAGCAGGATGGCATTGAGCTGAAAGTGGCTTACAGCAACGCGAACCCTCAGCAACCCACTCGCAAGGGCCTCGTGGACCTTCCCTCTTCTGTTGGCCTTAACGTGAAGGGGCACTGGTTTTTTGGCCGGTTTCTCTATCAGCACTTATGGAAGGAAATATTAAGCGCCGACCTGGTCATTACCGGGTCGGAGGTGAAGTTCCTGGTCAATCCGCTGCTCTTGCTCATGTCGGCTCTTAAGTTGAAGCGGGTTGCGTTCTGGGGTCTCGGCCCCAACAAACATCCCACTCGTTCTGAGTTTGCCGAGCGGATTAAGAAGCCTTTCTTCACCTGCGTGGACTGGTGGTTTGCTTACACCGAATCGATCGCGGAATACTTACGCGATGAGGGCATGCCGGCACAACACATTACTGTTGTTCAGAATGCCACTGACAGCGGGGAGTTGAGCAGGCTCATTGACGATATCTCAGAGGATGAGGTGCGCGATGCGAAAGTGGCACTCACCGGATCTCTCGGGAACAAAATCGGCTTCTATTGCGGAATGCTTGCAGAGATCAAGTCGATACCCATGCTGATTGAAACGGCGCGTCTGGTGAAACAGAAGTGTCCGGAATTCCATCTGGTCATAATCGGCAATGGGCCCGACCGTCCATGGCTGGAAAATGCGATAGCCGACGAGCCCTGGATTCATTATCTGGGCGGGAAATTCGGACGCGAGAGCGCCCTGTACTACAAGATGGCCGACGTTTTCATGCTGGCCGGCACAGCGGGCTTGGCTGTGGTAGACAGCTTCGCTGCTGGGCTGCCTTTGCTCGTGACCGATCTGCCGACCCATCCTCCGGAGATAGATTATGTGGTCGACGGCAGGAATGGCCATATAGCGCCGCATGAGCGGGAGGCTTTCGCAACCGCCATCGTGGAGACTATGTTCGATCCGGCCACGATGGAGCGGCTGCGCAGGGGAGCCAAAGAATCGAGCAAGCAATACACGATGGAGACGATGATCGAGAATTACAGTACTGGAATCAAGAGATGCCTGGCCTTTTATAAGCGCTCGTCGGTAATGGATACGGCTAAGCTCGCCGCGCCGGAGACAGAGAGCCGCTAACCAGCACTGTCAGGTGGAAGTCAATCGCTAATCGGAAAACCACGCATCACAAAGAGTCACAAGGAGACGGGATGAGGATAAGTGTTTTTGGATTAGGGTACGTTGGTTGCGTATCGGCAGCTTGCCTGGCGCAAGATGGTCATAAGGTAGTGGGCGTCGATATTGATGCGCGGAAGGTTTCCGCCATTGCGAGCGGACGCGCTCCCTTTTTTGAACCAGGGCTCGAAGAACTCCTGGGCCAGGCGAGTGACAACGGTAGTCTGACTGCGACTACCAGCGAAGTCGAAGCGATCAGCGCAACCGACTTAGCCCTGATCTGTGTTGGTACGCCTTCCGAGCGAACGGGCGAGATTAAGCTGGACGCCTTGCGCGGGGTCTTAATGTCCATCGGAGAGGCCCTCAGGGATAGGACCGCGCCCTTCATCGTTATCCTGCGCAGCACCGTATTGCCGCATGTTGTCGAAGAAGAATTGATTCCACTTCTTGAGCGGGCGGCGGGCAAACGCTTGGGCAAAACTCTACAGTTTTGCTATAACCCCGAATTCCTGCGCGAAGGTACGGCCATCCGGGACTTTTACGAAGCACCAATGGTCGTGATTGGCCACAACGATAGCTGGGCGGCCAATGCAGTCGCGGAGCTTTATACCAAAGTAGAAGCGCCGATTGTTTACACCGACGTTCCCACAGCGTGCATGGTTAAATACGTCTGCAATGTCTTTCATGCGTTGAAGGTTTCGTTTGCGAACGAGATCGGCCAACTAAGCGAATCCCTCAATGTCGATGGGCGACGCGTTATGGAGATCGTATGCATGGATACGAAACTGAATATCTCTCCGATGTATTTGAAGCCGGGGTTTGCTTTCGGCGGATCGTGTCTGCCCAAGGACCTTAGAGCAGTAGTTGCGGAGTCGCGTCATCGGGGCCTACAGTCGCCAGTGATCCAGGGCATTCTCCCCAGCAACAAGGCACACTTGGAGAGCTGCATCGATCTGGTATTAAACACCGGCGCAAAGTCCATCGGCCTGTTTGGGCTCACGTTCAAGGAAGGCACGGATGATCTTCGGGAGAGCCCTGCTGTTGAGCTCGCTGAGAGGCTTCTTGGAAAGGGCATCCGTGTAACGATCTATGAGCCCGCTATCTCGGCCGAAACAATCCACGGCGCCAATCTCACTTTCATCGAGAAAACTATTCCTCACATCTGGAAACTGCTGACGCCCGATTTGTCAGACCTGTTAAGGAACGAAGTCGTCGTCCTGCTTAAGAAGGTCAATGACTCCGAAAGAAAAGCCTTGCAAGCTCTCGGACCCGATAAGACGTGCATCGATTTCGCTAACGTTGTCAGCCAGGATGAGCTGAATGCCAGAACCGTGATCTTTGGGCTTCCGCACCCTGAGATGGTTTTAGGATAAGCAATCCTGCCCACATAAGATTCAACTCACGCGGAGCGTAGAGTATGCAAAGTCCTTGGCGTGGTGCATCAACCAGCGCGCTGCGGTTGCAGGTCTTCATATCAAGACAAGACATGAAGCTTGCTAAGTTCGGCCTCAAAGCCTTGCACCGCAGCAACTTAAACTCAAAAACACCGGTATTGGCGGCCGGTGGTCCAGTTGTCTCGATGACCACGCATGGCCAACGCATACACACTGTTTATCTTGCGCTGGAAGCGATTGCCGCCGGAACTGTATTGCCATCGAGGCTCATCTTGTGGCTTGACGACGCCAAAGCCTTTGGCACTAGGCCGGAATCCCTTCTGCGCCTGGAAGGGCGTGGCCTGGAGGTACGCCTGACAGAAAACTACGGGCCACACACCAAGTATTATCCGTATTTATTGACTGAGAATTGCTTTGAGTCGCCACTGGTCATAGCTGACGACGATGTTATATATAACCGGTGGTGGCTGGCTGGCCTTGCAAGCGCCCACGATCAAAATTCCAGTGTGGTGAACTGCTTCCGAGCCCACTTCGTAGAACTTGCCGGTGGAACCATAAGGCCATATCTTGATTGGACCCACTGTAAGTCAATCACACCAAGTTATCGCAACTTTGCGACCGGCGTATCCGGCTGCATTTACCCAACCCGCTTCTTGGGAATACTGAAACGGGCTGGTACAGAGTTTCAGCATGTCAGTCCCAAGGCCGATGACATCTGGCTCCACGTAAACGCACTGCGATCCGGCTTCAAAATCAGGCAAATCCTGCACCGTCAACTCAACTTTCCTTTTGTGCCAGGGACCCAGGACAACGGGCTCTTTCTCACAAATGCGCGACTCGCGGGAAACGACGCGCAAATCAAAAGCACCTATAGTGCAAAGGATATAGATCTGCTTATCTCCGCGGAGAATGAAAATGCTGCGCAATCTGTGCTAGCGGGCGGTTACGCCCAGTCATAGTCAGAGGCACAAGCGCGGACTTTGGACGTCGGTCTCAGTGTTTGGTGGTATACGAAGAAATGCTCCCGAGATTGCCGGAAAAATCCCAAACTGGAACCTTGATGTGGGCTGTCACATCATTGATGCCGAGTGTAGTATTAATGATCTCGAATCCGGGGACGTCGAGATCGAAGCCGTGGTTCTCGAAGACGGTTTTTGTAGTCGAAAGCGTGCCCTGTTCGGTGTTGGCGATGCCCCCGAAAAAGTGAACTGGCCCAACGTACGGCCCGATGTAGACCATGGATGTCGTGCCATCTACCGCGCCATTACCTTCCATATAAGTGTTATAGAAATTCACGCCCATCACCGCGGACTCGCCGGTAATCATGATGTCTGGATAACCGGATCCTGGCGCATTAAACCCAGAGTCGCGGAAAGATACAGAGCGTACTTTACCTGGTCCAATGGTAAGCGGAACGCCCCCCGCAGCGCCGTTTGAGAGGCCAGGGGTGCCGTTGCTCGTGCCTTGAATTCCGTCGAACGTCACTCCGCAACAGGCGCTTTCTATGTGCCAGACATCCCCATAATAATTCTCCGCAAAAATACCTGTAAATCGACTCTGATCCACTACATCGCGAATATGTATCACTCCATTGGTGAAGGTGCTGCCGGCCTGGTTGTTCCAGACCGAAAATCCTTCAGCCCGGACATAGTCGGCTCCGTTCGAATCTGTGCAGTAGATAGAATCCATCTGCGATCCCGAACTCGCCTCAAGGACCATTCGATTGCCGCCACCACCCGGCTGATGACCAAGGAGGGAGGTGCTGCTGTACTGATAGATTCCGCAGCTGGAACCGTCGGTAAGATGCCACACCCAGACAGCCGTATCAGGTAAGAGCAGCGTGATGCCAGTGCGACGAGCCACGCTTGCGGAACTGCCGAGCCGTATCTCCTGTGACATATGTTGCGTGCCGTCCAGTCCGCTGGCATCGCAGATGCCTCCCCCACGGGCGATGACGGCCGTGATACAAGCGTTGATTTTTATGCTTGCGTCCGCCCCCGAATGATTAATCGCGTTATCTGTCACATTCGAAGGGCCTGCCGATTGCAGGGATATTTTTAAGTCCACATTTGCGCGGGAAGGCTTAGCCGCGCTGGACACCTCATCGATAGAGCCCAGCTCATTGGAAGAGTCGTTCGTTTGCCCGTATACACAGGCGGTTGAGCAAGCAAGTGCAACGACCATTCGCAGCAAAAGCAAGTTTTTGAACATAGACATGGCGGATTCTCCAGAAAGTAAATCTCGTGCTACTTCGTAGATATGTGTTTGTATCATGCCTGATATGTTAAGTATTAGTGCAATTTAATCGTTGATATGTCAATTATTCGTGTAATCCGTTCTTTATAACAGAGGCATAAGATAAACGCCTCGAACCGGATTACCTGGATGGCCTGTGCATTTGATAGGTTAACTGCCTTAGATACAAGGAATATATCGGCATTCAACATGCAGCCATCAGATTACCTCGGTGATCTGATGGCTGTTGTCGTTTCGCCTTGTTGAATCTGATTTACCAGCTGAAGGTTATTTCTTTTTCGACATAGCCCGCGCCTGGCCCAAATTCGATCTGTAGCTTTTGCAATGGCGCGTTTGCATCCGGAATCTCTGCACCTGTCGCGCGCAGGGTCGGCTGCTTGTGATTGATTCGCAGGAATAAAGTCTGCGTGCTCTTCGCAGGCGCCGCCAACCGCAGAGTCAGCGAGTGCGACGTTGCTTGCTGGTCGAGCACTTTCATCTGTTGTGTAACAGAGCCTGGTGACGGGAGCTCCTGGATCATCCCCACCTCGACCGCGGGCAGCGGAATATGCAGTACGCCATTTGAGAACTGCGCTTCGGGCGTGCGCGACTTAAGACGCACGCCCGAAGCTGCGGGTCCCGTAGACCGGATCAGTAGCATTTCATTCTCACGTGTTATCTCAAGGTCCATTCGTTCTTTACCGAGGGGGACCGTTGAGAGCTTTGCCTTGTCCCATTGAGCCGGCAGGCTTGGAGTAACACTGAGTTCATTCGCTTCGGCATTCCATTCAATCCCAAACAATCCGCGCATGATGGGTGAGATAACCATGGCCGAGGACCACAGCTGGTGGGCCGTGCTGCGTCCAAGGGGCTGAAAGAACTCACCGGAAAGCAATTCCGTCGCATTGCCGAGATCCTGCGACCAAATCAGACCTGCATTCTGCTTGAGGTGAGCGTAGCCTGAGAGGGTATGCCCGGCGCGATACTCCGCCACCGAAACCCAGCCCGTAAAGAGCGGCCACACCGTACCCTGGTGATAACTGATGGGGTCGTAAAAATTGACGTGATCGCTCAGGATGCGCGTTCCCCAGTCGGTCGAAAACTCATCCGAAGCCCAACGACTCATCATCGATTGACTGTGATCGAGCGCGTAGGACCAGTCCCACCAGGCAACGGAAGGAAAGATGGTGGCCGTGTCGTCAGTTCGGCCGCTGGCGCCGATCGAGCCATTACCGTTCCAGCTGAAGGCATAGAAGCCGGTCTGTGGTCGGAAATATTCTTTTTCGATCTGCTCGCGGATATGCGCCGCGCGAGCATCGGCGGCATGAGCAACTTCACCGTGGCCAGCAGCTCTAGCGATATTCGCGAGAGCCAGGCTGGCCTGCTCATCCAATGCAGCCAGATAGATTTCCTGATGCGGCATGCTCGGCACCCAGGATTCAACCCAGCCCGTACCCTGAGAGTTATCGTAGATACCGTCTCCGTCCGTGTCGTGAGAGCTTTGAAACTTCCAGGCGCGAGCCAGGCCATCCCAGTTCGCGGTCACAAATGCCTGGTCTCCGCTGATGCGCAGGTAGTCGTTCATCACCATCGGCAACAGAAGTGTGGCATCGGCAGACGCGTACTCGTATGGCAGGCTCCTCCAATCGACCAGGTTCGCCGTCTGCGACCACTCGTGCATCATCTTGCCTTCCGGGCTCTGGCGATGAAGAAGGAACTCAATCTCTTTGCGCGTGGTTTCAAAATCCCCGTAGCTGTTCACTGCGTAGAGTGACCACAGGGCATCGCGGCCAAAGAACCAGCCGAAGCCAGGACGCGCTGAATCGCCGGAGCCGACGAATCCCGCGGTGAGAGCCTCTTCGTCGTGGCTCGGAGTGGTTTGTACGCGAAGCTGGCCGATCGAAACGACCGACCAGGAGAACGCCTCGTTCAGCTTTTGATCGGGTGTGTCAATGCTGGTGTGCGACTCCAGAAAGTCGCGATAATATCTCTGGTTTTCCTCATAGATCGAGCGAAAGGAGCTACCTAGCTCGAAGAGTTGCTGCCCCAGGGCTTCCTTGGTTGAGTTCGCCGGGCTATCCCCGAGAGTAATCAACAGCGGAAAAAGCGTATGCCCGTCGCGCACTGGGTCGAAGTGCACAACGAACTGCAGCGGGTAGACGCGGGCACGCTCCTGGTATGGCTGAAGGATGCCGGGCTCCGCGGTAGGAATCGCAATTGCCGCGGCATGATCGGGGAGGTTGAGATGAAGAATGTAGAAGCCGCTGGCATTACCTGTCTTGACCCACTCTGGGGAGGGCGGGTCATCCGAGGGCGCAGGCCACATGCGCTTCATGACAGGATCGAAGCTGAAAGTGAGAGTCATGGGCCGCACGGCCTCGATCTGATAGAGAACGAGCGCCCCGGCGCCTTCGGGAGCAGGTCTGGGAGCGAGGATAATTTCGCGCACGGTGAAATTCGCGTGCGAAAAAGTGATGGTTGTCGAGTCCGGCCGGACATCAATCGACGACGCGTGCTCATTCACGTCGATGGGCACGGCATAGTTCTTGACCTCGGCGGAAATACGCATGTCGCTGAGAATTTTCCACGGAAATAGCCACGCTTCGAAGGAGCCGTCCTGCTGCCCGAGAACCGCTCCCCGAGGACCGATGACCGAGAATGGCCGCGAAGGAACAGCTTCGCCGGAGATGGAGAGCTGTCCCTCCGGGTGGAGCGCAAACACCGGCAAAGTGGGCAGCGGCTGCAAGGCTGCTTGCGCAAATACCGTGCCGAATGACGCTGATATTTCGAGTAAGCAGATAAAAAGCGAGGTAATACCGAGCAAAGAGATGCCGACCACAGTGTTGATCTGGACAGTTCCGTTCTTTGTCACAGTAGTGCTACTCCCCATGAGCTATTCGACCGCAGCCTCGATCGTTCCGAATGCTACATGGAGTGCGATATCGTCGTCGATGATTTAGGCCCTAAAAATGGCTAATGGGCCGGGTTGCGTGGTCATCTGCGTGTTTACTGCCATCCTGCTCCAGGGAGCGGCTGACAATATCCTTCGAACCGAGGCCGATGGCAAGGGACAATGCCAAAACGATTCCGCCGAAGAGAATCCCAAAGGCCAGTTCAACAATCGAGCCGCCGATTCCAACATGGTCCAGTACCATTGCTACTGTCAGCACCAGCACAAGCCATTTAATGCCCTGGCTGAGCAATCGCGCATACTGAAGGTTCATATTCACTGCACCGATCAAAACGCTGCGCGCTAGGAAGCGCGCAACCACCGTACCGGCCAGCAGGAGCAGTACGCCGACCACAATGCGCGTCAGATAGGGATAAAGCTGGTCCGCAGTCTGATCAGAAGCGCTATAGGCCGCGCCAAAAGCAGCGATTCCCAGCACCAAACCCAGAAAGATGCCACTCCAGAAGACCAGCCGCGATAGGAAGATCGTAGGACCTTGCACCGGCGACCAATGGAGTATTCCTGCAGAAGAATTCGCTTTTACGCGTTCGTCAAAGCGAGCAGCAATCAGTATCCTGCGCAGTATATAGGCCAGAAAAAGGCCGATCAGGCCGCAGACCACCACCGTCAATACCAGCGACAGCACCGCCGGCAGCAGGGTGGCCACCTTGGTGAGGACCCGGGCGAGAGAGGCGCGGAGCGCAAACTCGATTTGTTCCCACATGGCTTTCTCCTTCAATCGTGATGCGGTTGGTTACGGACTAAAACGGTCCGGCCAGCGCCACCGGGCCACGAGATAGGGTTTGTCCTCCTCGAAGGCGCTGGCCAGGGCGGTGACTCGCTGTTCCGCCGTTGCTTCTCCTTGGCTGCCCACGGCCAACACATGAGCTGCGGCCCATCCAAGATATAGTGGCATCAATGCACCGAGCAGATGGTTCCGATTCACTGACCGCACGCGGTACGCAACCAGAAAGTCATACACAATCCGCACCCAGAGCAGATCCGGGAACACATGTTTGCTCTCGCGTAACTCGACCAGCCGTTTCACCGATAACAGAGTCCGCGGTGTCATCACTTGAGCCCATATCTCCTGCAGATTGTTTCCCGCAAACCGGAAGGACTCAATCATCGGCGTAGCATCGGCAGGCGGACTGGTATTGGCTGGATTCGACGCGGGAGAAGCCTGCCTTCCTATATCCTTTATGGGCGCCAGTGGCCGAGGCATCTGCCACTCTGAAGCGCGCGCTTCTATATCGGAAAAGAGCGCTCCTACGACACGCGCTAGCAGAGCCGTAACATCGACACCTTCGGGCTGGGTAAAATGCCGTCGTCCAACCTGTATTTGTGCCACCTGGAAATTCTTGAGGAGCGCCTCCGTCGCCGGCCAGACGATCGTGTCTCCCAATGCCCCTGGACTATATCCGGTCATTGCCGCCAGAGCTTGACCGAAGTCTGCCGAGAAGGCGAGATCCGCGCTCAACGGATAGCGAAGTGCGCTGCCATACAATGCCCGGGTGAGCGGATATATGACAGCGGCGTTTAGCAGTCCTTCATACGGGCTGAGCGTGTAGTAGGGCATCGCAAGATCGACAGATTCGCTGAGAACGCATTGTGACAGCAAGGGCAACGCTTGTCGGTCCAGAGAACCGGAATCGTGGCCCAGCAGCATCGTGGCGCGTGCCCCGTGTTCAGACGTAAGCCGTCGGGCATCGAAGTACAGTTGTGCCGTATGCGGCCAAGCGGATGGCCGCCAGCCGCCGGTGGGATTAAAGGGTAGTAACTGGAGCCAGGGCGTTCCGCCCAGGGATTGCATCCGTGGAGCGGAGCTTGCCTGGCCATCACCGTCTGAATCTTGTGTGGGATAGGCCAGCACAATCCGTACTGGTCGATCCTCGGCGAAACGTGCCACAATCGCAGCCGTGGTCTTGTCGATTTCTTCACGGCTCGCCGGCTCGACCAGGATCAGCAAGTCTGTTTTTGAGTCCCGTTTTGATTCCCCGATGCTTATTTTCAGTGAGTTTGTGTCCCGGATGGAGGCATCGCGCGGAACTTCCAGCGATGTCTGCTGTACTATTTGCGGCAACGGGGACGGCGCATCCCAGGCCTCGACATTCACCATCTCGTCGGCGAGCTCAGGATGGTAAGGCATAGAAGGTAACTCCCCGATCGCGGAGCTGACTTGCAGCTCAAACCAAAGAAACGCATAGGGGGAGAGAGTCAGAACATAGGGGTTCTGGGTAATCTTCGGGAAAGAAACATAGCCCAGCATCTCTATCGGAACACGGCCTTCGTATTCGTTCAGATCGAGCAGCACGGGCTGGGCAGATTTGGAAATGTTCGCAACGCAAAGAACCGTCTGACTTCCATACTGGCGCAGATACGCGAGCACCTTGCGATTCTCCGTCGACAAAATACGGAGCGTGCCTCGGCCGAATACCGGGAAGAGCTTGCGCAGCCCAACCATGTTGCGCGTCCATTGAAGCAGAGAAGAACGGTTCTCCTTCTGCTCCTCAACGTTCACCGCCTGGTAGCCGAATACGGGGTCCGCGATTACGGGGCTGTAGAGCAGTTCGGGGCTGACCGGCGAGAATCCACCATTGTGCTCGCCATTCCATTGCATGGGGGTGCGTACGCCATTGCGGTCGCCGAGTTCGATGTTGTCTCCCATCCCGATCTCGTCGCCGTAATAGAGAATCGGCGTGCCCGGAAAAGAGAAGAGCAGGCTATTTAGCAATTCGATGCGCTGTCGGTTGTTATCCAACAGCGGCGCCAGCCGGCGTCGTATGCCAAGGTTGATCCGCATGCGTGGATTGGCGCTGTAGGCAACGTACATGTAGTCGCGTTCATCCTCGGTCACCATCTCCAGAGTCAGTTCGTCATGGTTGCGCAGGAACAACCCCCATTGGCAGTTGGCGGGGATCTCCGGGGTCTGAGCCATGATCTCCGTGATCGGCAAACAGTCTTCCTGACGGATGGCAACGTAAATTCGCGGCATCAGGGGAAAGTGAAATGCCATCTGACACTCGTCGCCGTCACCGAAATAAGGGCGCACGTCACTCGGCCACTGATTCGCCTCCGCCAGCACAAAGCGGTTCGAATATTCGGCATCCATCGCCGCGCGGAATTTTTTGATGATGGCATGCGTTTCAGGCAGGTTCTCGCAGTTGGTGCCGTCGCGCTCTACCAGATAAGGAATCGCGTCCATGCGCAACCCGTCCACGCCCATGTCCAGCCAGAATCGCATGGCGGACAGCATCTCTTCCAGCACCAGCGGATTGTCGAAATTCAGGTCCGGCTGGTGCGAGAAAAAACGATGCCAATAATAAGCTTTCGCGACCGGATCCCATGTCCAGTTCGAGGTTTCTGTATCTGAGAAAATAATGCGCACGCCGGGGAAAAGGGCATCCGTATCGCTCCAAACGTAGAAATCGCGTTCCTCTGATCCTGGCGGCGCAAGACGTGCCCGTTGAAACCACTGATGTTGATCGGAAGTGTGATTGAGCACCAGTTCAATCAGAACCTGCATGCCTCGTCTGTGGGCGGCTTCCAGGAATTGCTTGAAATCGTCGAGGGTCCCATAGTTCGGATGGACATTCCTGTAATCGGATATGTCATAGCCGTCGTCGCGCAATGGCGAAGGGTAAAAAGGCAGCAGCCACAAACAGGTGACGCCAAGCTCTTGGAGATAGTCGAGCTTGCCCATCAGGCCAGTAAAATCACCGATGCCGTCATGGTTGCTGTCGGCAAAGGCGCGCACATGAAGCTCGTAGATAACCGCATCCTTGTACCAGAGCGGATCGGACGCGCTTCCTACTTTCTTCACCTTCGAGCCTCGCTCCTGGATGTCCAGGTTCAGATGGTTGTACGCGAATATCGGTTGCCGTAAGGGCCTAAGTATCTGGAAAGGATCGAGATGCCGTCCCAATTGCGGGTAGAGGTCCTAATGCAACCATTTCAGGTCCAGTATCTTCATACAAAGAAACAACACGGCGTGCAAGTCGGAAATTGTGCCGGTGAGAGTTTGCCTCGAAGTCCGGGCTACTTCTTTGTCTCTGCCGGCATCTAAGATTTAGCGAATTTCGGTCCATCTTTCTTTTATCCTCAATAGAGCGGGTATAGACACCATGCGGATTCTGAGCTGGCGATTGATTGTCGCGTTGGTTCTCGGCGTCACACTGGTGTCTCTCGCGTCGTCTTGGTACGAGGTTCGGGAACAGAAGGGCGCACTGCGCAGTGATCTCGAAAGCAAAGCTGGGACATTGGGTGAGAGTCTAGCAGGCAGAGCCGAGTTGTATTTGCAGGCTGGCGACCGGATCGGGCTCGAGCAGTGGGTGCTGCGGTTTAGCAACCGTGAACATCTGGTGGGAATTGGAGTGTACGACCGGGACGGTTCCGCGCTGGTTGTGACTCCTGCTCTGAATTCCGTTCTGCCTGGCTCGCCCCAGCCGCTGACGGATGCGCTTCTTGACGATCGTAATGAGAGCCGATATATGCGGCTGCATTTCAAGCGTGTATACATATTGGCCGTCCCACTACATGCCGCTGACAAGAGCGTGGAGGGTGGAATCGTCATGGCGCACGATACCGCCTATATACGCACCGAGATTTTCCGCCTGTGGAGCAGAGTTTTCGTTCGTATAGCGGTCCAGGTTCTGGTCATTGTCGCCATCACGATTCTTATCGTGCGCTGGAGCCTTACCGGGCCGATCGCGCGAGTGGCAGACTGGATGAAAGCGCTGCGTACCGGACAGCACGCCGTCCCGCCTTCCGCAAACGATATCGATTTCCTCGCTCCCCTCGCTCGTGAAGTCGCGCCATTGGCAAAAAGCATACAGCGGGCCCGGGGAGCGGCCGAGACCGAAGCCAGGTTGCGTAACGCCGCCGAATCTGAATGGACTGCCCAGCGGTTAGCCGATCATGTCCGCACCAGGCTGAGTGGAAGCAGCCTCTTTGTGGTTTCAAACCGCGAGCCCTATATCCACAACTGGCGCGACAATGCCATTGTTGTCTCCGTTCCGGCCAGCGGTCTGGTCGCCGCCATCGAGCCAATTCTTTGCGCCTGCAATGGAACCTGGGTGGCTCATGGCAGCGGCGACGCGGACACGGAAACGGTGGATGCTCATGACAGATTGCAGGTCCCGCCGGAGGAACCGCGCTATACGCTCCGTCGCATCTGGCTAAGCGCCGAAGAGGAAGCCGGCTACTACTACGGCTTCGCCAATGAAGGCCTGTGGCCACTTTGCCACAACGCTCATACCCGTCCCATTTTTCGCGCCGGGGATTGGGAGCACTATTACAACGTCAATCAAAAGTTTGCCGATGCTCTGGTGGAGGAGATGACCGGCGAGGAGCATCCCGTGGTCCTCATCCAGGACTATCATTTCGCGTTGCTGCCGCGCATGGTGAAAGACCGCTTGCCCCACGCAAGGATCGCGATTTTCTGGCATATCCCCTGGCCCACTCCCGAGTCCTTTGATATCTGCCCATGGCAGCGAGAACTTTTGGATGGTCTGCTGGGAGCGGATCTGATCGGCTTCCATGTTCGCGGGCACTGCAACAACTTTCTGAATACAGTGGACCACGTACTCGAGGCTCGGGTTGATTGGGAACACTTCTCCGTCAAGCGCAACGATCACCAGTCTTCGGTGCTCCCGTTCCCGATCAGTGTAGAATTTTCCGGCGAGACTCCCGATGCTCCTGGCGGGATCAGTGCAGATGAAGAACGCCGCGTTCTGCTTCAGGAACTCGGGATCGAGGCCACATTCATCGGTGTTGGCGTCGATCGCGTGGATTACACCAAAGGCATCGTCGAACGCTTCCAGGCGGTCGAGTCATTCCTGGAGAGATATCCCAGCTATCAGGGAAAGTTCACCTTTATCCAACTAGGGGCACCCACGCGCAGCCGGATCAAGCGGTATGCCGACTTCCAGGCTGAAGTGGAATCCGAGGCCAACCGGATCAATGCACGTTTCAAACGCGGTAAGTGGAGACCCATCGTCTTTCAATTCCGCCAGCACAACCGGCATGAGGTGCAGCGTTATTACCGGATTGCCCACCTGTGCATGGTCACCTCACTGCATGACGGAATGAATCTGGTAGCCAAGGAATATATTGCTGCGCAGCAGGAGGAGCGAGGCGTATTGATCCTGAGCCGGTTCACTGGAGCCGCAAGGGAGTTGCGCGACGCGATCATCGTGAATCCCTACGATATCGAAGCGACCGGCGAGGCCATTGCCCAGGCACTTAGGATGGACATCAACGAACGGGTCGAACGCATGCGGCGGATGCGCACGTCGGTGAAGGAGCACAACATTTACTGGTGGGCTAGCAGCCTCATCGGGGCGCTCTGCGAGCTTCGCCTCGACCAACCCCCTGATCAAAAGGAAAGCGTCGTTGCCCCTATCCCGGACAAGCTTACGGTGGAGATATAGTTTGCCGGGTATCGATGAAAAAGCCGTGCACTCAGACTCTGCCCAGCTTTTAAATTTTTTAGACCGGCTGAGCGAGGCTCCGGCGTCCGCGCTACTCCTGGACTACGACGGCACGCTCGCCCCGTTTCAAACGGATCGCGACCGTGCCTATCCATATCCCAAGGTCATCCCCCTCCTCGAAAGCATCCTCCGAGGTGGCAAGACGCGAGTCGTCATCATATCGGGGCGCCGCGCCGCTGAAGTGAAAGCCCTGCTCAGCCCGTTAGACAGCCTTGAAGTATGGGGAGCACACGGCCTGGAGCGTATGCTGCCCGATGGAAGTTACCGGCAAATCAGCATCGACCCGGAAACAGCCGACTTGCTGTCCAAGGCAAGGGGGTGGGTGAACGAGGCGGGACTGACCTCCCAAGCAGAGATTAAGCCCGGGGGCATCGCTATCCATTGGCGCGGGATGGCAGCCGCCGAACGGGAAAGAGTAGAAGCCCGCACCCGTGAGGGCTGGGCCGCTCTCGGTATAAATCCCGAACTCAAGCTGCTTCAATTCGACGGCGGGCTGGAGCTGCGTGTTACCCATCCGGACAAGGGCGATGCCGTCTCCACGATCATCGAGGAATCAAACGTACATTCGCAGATCGCCTATCTCGGCGACGACCTCACCGATGAAGACTCCTTTCGCGTGCTGAATGGCCGCGGGCTGACCGTCCTTGTCCGCCCTGAGTATCGGGATACTCTGGCGAGGGTCTGGCTCTGTCCACCGCATGAGCTGATCGGCTTTCTTGAACAGTGGCTCAGTCGTGTTTCGGCATAGATTTGGTCTACGCAACGCTCAAGCGGTAATCCAACGCCTGATCGCCATCAGGCATCCATAGATGCAACACTGCCAACATGGCCCTGATGTTGCCTTATAGCAATCCAGCTTATGACTGATTCCAAAGACCATGCGAAGACAGAGAGCCCATGGCTCGATCGCCTGCGCGCCCTTCGCAATATGCCCCCTGTTCTCCGCATTCTCTGGGAGTCCGGGCCTTCCGTGGTCTCATGGGGCCTCGGGCTGCGTGTCTTTGTCGCTGTTCTGCCCTTCGGAATAGCCAAGGTAGCACAATACATCATCAATGGCATCGCGGGAGTGCTGCACGGCCAGCCTCTGCCATCCACGTTTTGGATGCTGGTGGCCACGGAGGTAGTCCTGAACGTGTTGGCGGGCTTGCTGACTCGCGCCATCGACTACTCGGATTCGCTCCTCTCCAATCGCTATACCCAGCACGCGAGCGTTCGCGTAATGAAGCAGGCCGCAAGGCTTGACCTGACCACGTATGAGAATCCGCTCTTCTACGACCGTCTGGAGCGGGCACGGGTGCAGGCCACCGATCGACTGGCAATGATCCAGCAGATGGGCCGGTTAGTGCAGCAGGTTATCACCACACTCACCTTCTCGATTGCGCTCGCATGGGCGTCGCCATGGCTGGTGCTCTTGTTGGCACTGGGCGTACTGCCATCGTTTGTTGGCGAGACACACTACGCCTTTTTGGGCTACGCCAAAAACTTTCGCCAGACGCCTGCGAAACGCCAGATGGACTATCTACGCCAAGTCGCTGGAAGCCGTGAAGGCGCAAAAGAAGTCAAGCTCTTCGGCCTGAACAGCTTCTTCACCGAAAGATTTCAGGCGCTGGCCAATCAGATATATCGCGAAGACGTCGCTCTTTCCAGATCCAAACTACTGGTAGGCGGCCTGCTGGGCGTCATCGGAACGCTGGGCTATTACGGGGCTTACGTCTATGTAATCTGGCGCACACTCCACGGTGCATACAACATCGGCCAGTTCACCTTTCTTTCGGCGGCGATCCAGCAGGCCAGTTCCAATCTGCAGCAGGTCTTTTCCACCGCATCGGGCATTGCGGATCAGGCACTGTTCCTTACCGACCTGATCGCATTCTTCGACATGGAGCCAACCGTGCACTCAAAGCCCAACGGTCTGTCGATGCCGGAGCCCGTCCGCCTGGGCTTCGAATTTCGCAATGTCTCGTTTACCTATCCGGGAACGGACAGGACCGTGTTACACAACTTCAGTTTCACCCTCGCGCCCGGAGAGCGCGTCGCCCTGATCGGCGAAAACGGCCAGGGCAAGACCACGGTAGTCAAGCTGATCACGCGCCTCTACGACCCCACAGAAGGGCAGATCCTGCTCGACGGTGTCGATCTCCGCGAATATTCCCTCGAGGACCTTCACCATCACATCGGCGTCATCTTCCAGGACTTCATGCGCTTTGAAATGACCGCGCGTGAAAACATTGCGGTCGGCCGTATTGACCACCCAAATCGACAGGCCGACATAGACGCCGCCGCTCACAAGAGCCTGGCCGATACAGTAGTCAGCAAGTTTATTTTCGGCTACGATCAGATGCTTGGACGCCGTTTCGAGGGTGGGGTTGAACTCTCCGGCGGCGAGTGGCAGAAGATGGCGCTCGCCCGCGCCTACCTTCGCGATGCACAGATGCTCATCCTCGACGAACCGACCGCGGCTCTCGACGCGCGCAGCGAGTTTGAAGTCTTCGAGCGTTTCGCTGAACTGACCCATGGCAAAATGGCGCTGCTCATTTCGCACCGCTTCTCGACCGTGCGCATGGCGGATCGTATCGTGGTCCTCTCCGGAGGCCGTCTCATCGAGGAAGGCAATCATCAGCAATTAATGGCCAGCGGCGGAGTCTACGCCGGCATGTTTGAGATGCAGGCCGCGAGCTACAGATAATCGCGGCGGTCAAAGGGATAAGAAAGGCATCATCGTGTCGTCTTCAACAGATCCAAACATATTCGAACACGCACTGCCGTCTACGGCTCCAGTTTTGGATATGCCGACCAGTGGCCTGCCTGAACAGCCCGCCACGACGGAAAAGGAGCTGCGAGAGCACGCTGATGCCCTGGCCCGGCAGTGGGAGATGCTGGCGGACGACCGAAGGCGAACTGGATTTCCTGACCGTCTGAAGAGGTTACAAGCAAGATTGGCGGGCCTGCTGCGAATGTGCAGTGCAAGCGCATCGACTCAGGAACTGACGCCACAGCTCGAACTGCTGGAAAGCACGCGCACGCTCCAGTCGGCGCTGATCGCTGGAGAAAATGCGAGGATGACCCTTGCTTCGCTCCCGCACGTCCGCGTCGAGCACGTTCGCGAGTTACCTCGTGCGATGAATCTGGCCGAGGGATATCTCTCCGCAGCCCGTGGCATCTGGTCGCCCGAATCTCTCACAACGTATGTGCAGCAGGTTCAGCAACACAAAGCTCTTCAGCTTCAGGAGGTCATGGCTCTACCCCAGACGCTTAAGCTGGCTCAGCTGGAGTTCATCATCGATCGTGCGGACGAGGCCTTTGCTGCCGGCGACCTTCCACCCATCGAGCAGTCGCCTTTTTCCGCGATACTCCACAGTCTGCGACGCTTGAACCAGGTTGAGTGGCGCAATGTGCTTGAGCCGCTGGTTGCGTATGATGCCATACTCCGGCAGGATCCGTGCAACGTCTTCGCACACATGGATGATGAGTCGCGTAACGCCTATCATCTGCGCATTGCCGAACTGGCCCGGCACAGCGATTGCAGTGAAGTAGAGACTACCCGAGTTGCGCTCAATCTTGCACGCGAGGCCCGCCAGGGAGCAGCTTCGGATCCCGGAATCGATCCTAACCACGATCCACGCCGCGTCCGTCGGATCACGCACATCGGCTACTACCTCTTTGCCGAAGGATTGCCCTTACTCTCCCAGCGCATCCGCTATCGCCCGCCACTGATCGAACACGTGCGAGGTCTTCTCCGTCGCTGGAACGAGGATTTTTACATTCTCGGCATCTTAATCCTTTCACTCGCGCTCATTGTCGCCATCATTGCGCCTCTGGTCCCTCATCACGCCTTTTGGCCGGTGATGGTGACGCTGATGCTTGCGCTTCTTCCGGCAACACAAGGCGGAGTCGATCTGGTGAACAACGCTGTTACAGCGCTTCTGAAGACCGAGGCGCTTCCTAAGGTCGATTTCTCAGAAGGCGTTCCCGCGGAGGCAACCACCCTCGTCGTTGTGCCCACATTGCTCTTACATGAGAAGCAGGTTCGCGAGTTGCTGGACGAACTGGAAGCTCGATATCTCTCCAACCAGGACCCGAACCTCCACTTTGCTTTGTTGACCGACCTGCCCGACACGGCCGAGCAGCCCTTTGACGAGGATCGCAATCCTCTGGTGGCGATGGCTGTGCAAAGCATCGATGATTTGAACGCAAAATACTCCCGCGCCAAGGGAGGCTCTTTTCTCCTTCTGCACCGTCATCGCGTCTTCAATGCGCGTCAGGGTGTCTGGATGGGCTGGGAGCGGAAGCGCGGAAAACTGCTCGACCTGAACCAATTCCTGTTGCATAACGGCGACAGCTTTCCGATCAAGGCCGGCCCCATCGACGTTCTCGAACCTGTCCAATACGTTATCACTCTAGATTCGGATACGCAGCTTCCGCGCGGCACCGCCGCGCGCATGATTGGCACCATCATGCATCCGCTGAACCATGCGATCATTGATCGGCAGCTCCGCATAGTGAGGGCAGGGTATGGCATCCTTCAACCGCGAGTGGGTATCAGCGTTGCTTCTGCATCGCGCTCCCGTTTTGCATCCCTCTACTCCGGCGAGACCGGCTTCGATATTTACACACGCGCCGTCTCCGACGTCTATCAGGACCTCTTCGGCGAAGGTATCTTTGCCGGAAAGGGAATTTACGAGGTAAGCGTTCTCCATCAGGTACTCGACCGTCGCTTTCCACGAGACGCTCTTCTCTCTCACGATCTCATCGAGGGCTCGTATGCCCGCGCCGGACTTGTGTCCGACATCGAGATCATCGACGACTATCCCTCTCACTACTCGGCTCACACCCGTCGCAAGCATCGCTGGGTGCGCGGGGACTGGCAAATCGCGCAGTGGCTCTTCAGCCGTGTGCCCGACGAATCGGGCCGATTCGTGGCGAACCCCATCAGTACCATCTCGCAGTGGAAGATCTTCGACAATCTTCGCCGCAGCCTGGTCGAGCCCGTTACGTTCATCATGCTTGTCCTGGGCTGGTTCGTTCTTCCCGGCGGAGCACGCTACTGGACCTTCGCAACCCTTGTGCTACTCCTCCTGCCCGTGCTCGTACAGCTTAGCTTCAATCTTGGCCGCGCCTTATTCAATCTGAGCCTCGTCGCCGCCCGCGAAAGCTTTTCCACTTTCACCGCTTCGTTTGGCTTTACTCTTCTTAACCTGACATTCCTTCCGCACCACATGCTGCTGTCGCTCGATGCGATTACGCGATCGCTCACTCGTGCCCTGGTATCGGGAAAACGCCTGTTGGAGTGGGAGACCGCTGCGCAAGCGGAGTTCGGCGGCTCCAAAACGACTCTAGACTTCTATCTCCAGCTCTCTCCCCTCATCGCCTTTTTGATTGGTGTGACTCTCGCCCTCGACAACATTCGCTTGCTGCTTGCGGCTGCTCCCATCCTTGTCCTCTGGAGCATGGCGCCGCTCATCGCGATGTGGTTGAATTCGCCACCAACCCAGAACGAGGGCCCGCTCCCCGCCGTAGACAGAATCTTTCTGCAACAGCAGGCTCTGCACACCTCGCGATATTTTCTGGAGTTCGGCGGCGAGCAGAACCACTGGCTAATTCCCGACAACGTCGAAGAGAAGAACACATACCAGGTGCGCAAGCTATCGCCCACGAATCTCGGGATGCTCTTCAACGCCAGGCAGGCCGCGCACGAGCTCGGCTTCCTCACACTTCCCGAATTTGCTCGCGCGACACTCGGAACACTTGCCACCTACGATCGCCTGGAGAAGCAGCGCGGGCACATCTTCAACTGGTACGACATAGAAACCCTGCAGCCAATTGCTCCACTCACGATTTCCGCCGTCGACAGCGGAAACCTCGCGGCTTCGCTTTATACCCTGCACGCGGGCGCACTTGATCTGCTGAAGCGTCCTTTACTGAGCACTGACACATTCGCAGGCTTGCAGCTGATGCAGGGTAGAACAAGTAAATCGGCTGCCGCCGAGAACGAGGCCACATCCCTACGCGCTCTCATTCGATCGACCCTTGCATCAGATATCCAGGAATCGAACCGCCAACCTGGTCTTGGTAACCCTCCAGACTGGATCGCGAGCGAGGCTACGCATCGCCGCTCGGCTCTGTCTCATTTCGTAGAGAACTATGTCCCGTGGTTGTTGCCCCAGTTCGCGCCGCTCTTTGAGTTGCCACAGCTAAGCGGTGACGATGACCGGAAGACCCCGGAACTGCATGCAGCACCCGAATACGCCGCCGCACTGGAGAGGCGGCTTGCCGAAGCCCAGAGTACAGCACCCGAGAAATCGCTGCTGCTCGCCGAATTGCTGGCGCTGCTCTCTGCCGCTAGGCCACGGCTCGAGCAATTGAAAGCAGACATTGCCACCATCGCCTCCCAGGCCGAGAGCCACGCCGATACGATGGAGTACGGTTTCCTGTTCGTAGAGCCCCGCCAGCTCCTCTCTATCGGCTACGACGGGGGTACTGGCGAGCTGCACTCGGCATGCTACGACCTGCTTGCCTCCGAGGCCCGCATCGCTTCCTTCCTCGCCGTTGCCAAGGGAGACATCCCCCAACGCTCATGGTTCCGTCTCGATCGCTCTCACGTTCTGGTTGATGGTCGTCCCGTCCTTCTCTCGTGGACTGGGACCATGTTCGAATATCTGATGCCCGCACTCTGGATGCGTAATTTTCCTGACACACTGATCGCCCGTTCCCTCGATTCTGCCGTCCGCATCCAGCGTGAATATCTCCGCGGCATTCCCTGGGGCATCTCTGAATCGGGCTTCGCAAAGATGGATCCTCTCGGTCGATACAGCTATCAAGCCTGGGGCATTCCGGCACTGGCTTTGAAATACGGGGCAGAAGACGGCCCTGTGATCTCTCCTTACTCCAGCTTCCTCGCGCTGCCATTTCTGCGTAAGGATGCAATCGCCAATCTTCGCCGCATGGCGGCGATGGGCTGGAGAGGTGCTTATGGCTTTTATGAGGCAGCCGACTACACCCAGGGCAAGGAGCCGCAATTGGTCCGTTCATGGATGGCGCACCACCAGGGCATGTGCCTGCTCGCCGTAACCAATCTGCTCAGGGACAACATCATTCAGCGCTGGTTCCACGCCGCTCCTCGCGTTCGCGCCGCAGAACTCCTTCTGCACGAGAGGCCGCTCAGCAAAGAGACGCTGAGGGAGCTGGCAAAACGATCCAGAATATTGGAATCGGACCGCTCAGAAGCGGATGGGTCTATGATCCAGGGAGTTCAGCCAGAGGAAGAGCGTGCCTAGGTTCTGATATGTCCTTGCTAAAAGTATCGCTAAAAACTCTGCTTATTCTCGCGTCCCTTTTATCTGTGTGCGAAGGCTCACCCGTAACGGCGCAGTCCTGCGGGACTACGGGTTTGGCGGTGCAGGTACTCGGCTCCGGCGGTCCCGAGTCGCAGGATAAGCGGGCGTCGACTAGCTATCTCATATGGGAGAACGGCAGCGCGCGTGTGATCCTTGATGCGGGAGGAGGCAGCGCTCTCCGCTTTGGGCAGAGTGGAGCGCAGATGTCCACGGTGGACGTTTTTCTGTTCAGCCATTTTCATGTCGATCACAGCAGTGACTTCCCGGCGTTGATCTTTTCTTCCTGGTTTGAAGACCGCAAGCGCCCTCTACCGATATACGGCCCCTCAGGAAACAAGTACATGCCTTCCACCACCGAGTTTGTGAGTGCCCTCTTTAGTGAGCCGCATGGGGCCTGGCGCTATCTGAGCGATCTGGTAGAGCCGGGCGCGGAAGGAAGCTACACACTACAACCGCATAATGTTGCGGACAGCTCAACGCCGGTTCTCGTGTTTCGCAACGCTGACATGGCCCTGTACGCGGTGAGTGTTGTTCATGGTGCATTTCCCGCGATGGCGTGGCGAGTGGAGATCAATGGCAAGCGGATCGTCTTCAGTGGAGATACGAACGGAGAAGGGGATGGGCTGACACAACTCGCATCGAATGCAGACCTATTCGTCGCTCATAACGCCGTGCCTGAGGGCGCCACCGGAGTGGAAAGGCGCCTTCACATGCCGCCTTCCGTTATAGGAACGACGGCGGCGAATGCCCATATCAAGCAGTTGGTACTGTCTCATCGAATGCTTCGGACACTGGGAAAAGAGAAGGAGACCCAAGCCGAAATAAGGCGTCGGTATTCAGGGCCAATCACATTTGCAAATGATCTCGATTGTTTTCTGGTAAAGTGAGCCTCTCACCAAACAGCATCTGTCGAATTCCAGGTTACAGAGCATATCACCCTGCGTTCACTTGTGAATCCGCAAGGAAGGTGCGAATCGCGGAAGCGCAGCATGCGTTCTGATGAGCTTTGCATGCATAAATCTATGAACAACAGCTAACTGGCTTTGAATGGATGAGTTACGAAGAAGACAATTAGAATTAACGAATGAGCCCACATTCCCCAGATCGGCGACTTATGGAATGAATGAGTTACAGAATCTAAAGGAATAAAGGGAGGGAGGTGGTCCCTCCCGGCCGGATTACACCGATACTGGAACCAAGCTGTTCGCGAAAGGTAGCTTGCATGCGATACTCGAAATGGAATGTATAAACGCGTTGTTTTGAAGCTCTCAGGAGAAGCGCTGGCCGCGGGCAAGGGCTTTGGCGTCGATGTTGACCGGGTTCACGAAATTGCTGCCGAAGTTGTCGAAGTTCACGAACTGGGTGTGGAAGTTGCCATCGTGGTTGGTGGTGGAAATTTCTTTCGCGGCGTCGCCGAGCAGGCCAAGGCGATGGATCGTGTTTCAGCCGACAACATGGGCATGCTGGCGACGGTAATTAACGCCTTGGCTCTGCAGGATGCAATCGAGAAGCAGGGGCTCCATTGCCGCGTGATGACGGCCATCGAGATGAACCAGGTTGCAGAGCCGTATATCCGCCGGCGGGCCATCCGTCACCTCGAGAAGCGCCGGGTGGTGATTTTTGCCGCTGGCACCGGCAATCCCTACTTTTCAACCGACACGGCGGCGTCGCTCCGCGCCATGGAAATCAAGGCAGATGTGCTACTTAAAGCGACTAAAGTAGAAGGCATCTACGATGCCGATCCTGTCATCACAAAAGATGCCGTAAAATTTGAACAGATAACCTACATGGAAATTCTGCGGTTGGGGTTGAAGGTAATGGACACGACCGCTGTGAGCCTCTGCAAGGACAACAACCTGCCCATGATCATCTTCAATATGAACGAGCCGGGAAATATCCTCCGGGTGGTTTTGGGTGAGAAGGTCGGCTCGCTGGTCACCGCTTGATTTACCACTGAATTGACTTGCCCCGACTGATTAGGAGCTGCTTGAAGGTGATTGCCTGAGTGCGCCAGCTCAATCCGTAACCGCGCCTCCCCTGCCAGCACTGCAGGGGCATCGCCTGCCTGCGTCCCCGTATCCGCTCCCACCTTCGCCCGGCGGACAAATTTCCTCACTACCCGGGCGGGTGGTGACCATACCCTCCGCGGCGGTACCGCGCACAAAAAAAGAGACCCTGCCGGCGTTGACCGGATTGCGCTGTTTTGCAGCATTGAACATCGTTTTTTTCCATTTCTCTAATCCAAAATGGTTTGGACCGTTTGCTCCGATTGTGGACAACGGTTACACATCGGTCAGCTTTTTCCTGCTGATGTCCGGCTACATTCTGGCCTACAACTACGCGGACCGTGCGGCGGCCGGCCGGCTAAAGACACGGGATTTCTGGATCGCCCGGCTGTCGCGGCTGTATCCGGTATATCTCCTGGCGTTGCTCCTGTCGCTGGGCATGCTGATGAGTGAGTGGCATGCGCGCAGCCACGGACAGTTTGCGCTAGGCGTTATACTTACGCCGCTCTTGCTGCAAGCCTGGAACCCCTTCCTCTCGACCTTCTGGAACACGCCGGCCTGGACAATGTGTACGGAGGCTTTCTTCTATCTGATCTTCCCCCTGGTGATACTTTGGAAGCGGCCGAAGAGGCTCTGGCCGTTGCTGGGCCTGTTGCTGGGGTTGTGGCTATTGGGGATGGTGCTGCCCTGCCTATATATGTGGTTCCATCCGGATGGAGATCTGCACCCAGGCCGTTATACCGACGGCTTTTGGATACGCGCCCTGAAGTTCTCGCCGCCGCCTCATGTTCCCGCGTTTCTGTTCGGGATTGCGCTGGCCGATCTGGATGGGATGATATCCCGGGAAAGTTGGAGACGGCTGCTGTTTGGATTGTTGGGGATGGGCGGCCTTTACCTGATTCTATATAACGGCGACCGGATGCCGTATCCCCTGATGCATGACGGGCTGCTGATGCCGTTGTTCGGGCTGGCGATTCTGGGTCTTGCCGGACACAACCTGATCGCGCGTTTCTTCGGATTTCCTCTCTTTGCGGCGATTGGCGGGGCGAGCTATTGTCTGTATCTCCTGCACTTCAATTTGTGGAACCTCATCCACGATTCTCATGTGCTCGACCGGCTGCATTTGGTCCAATTTGACCCCTGGATCAGTTATTTCCTGCTGGTTGCGGCGGCAATGCTGGTAATGGTGTATGTGGAGCGGCCGTGCCAGCGATGGATCAGGGGATGGATGAAGCATTAAGCGGCCCTTGCGTTCGATTCCCCTAAATGGCTCCACATTTCTGCGATGGATAGATGGATAGGAGAAGCGCCCAAACTCCGGATATACGGAGCCTCGGATCATTATGAGCAATCCTCCAAAGACATCCGTTCTTTCTGAGCGGGAGATCGTTACCCAACAACGGGGGAACAGAGGCGGCATCCACGCTATACGTGTGAGGGCAATGTGGAGGTGTTCCTACCCCATTGGTGGCCTGCTGTTTCGCGGGCGCCTCCTAAATCTGAGCCTGAACGGCTGCTATATCGAAACGGCCCTGCTCAATCTGGAACACGGCACCCAGGTGGAAGTGTATTTTGTAACGAATCAACTCCAGTTCCGGGTGCTGGAAATATTGCTGCGCTCGGCCGGAAGCGGGGAGTTGGGATCGCATTCCTGAACATCAGCCCCCGGCGGGCATTGCAGATTGCAGCGCTGGTGGGAGAGTTCCCGGAACGAAACCTCGAGGACTGAACGGAGAGGATGGGAGAGAAAGAAAAGCCCGCTCGAAAGCGGGCTTTTTCTGGGCCGAGCCTTGCAGACTCTGCCTGGTATTACGATCCCAGTCCAGACCCAGCCTGCACATGCTCACCGGCATGGTTGCCATGCGAGACAGCAGCGGCGCAAGTAGGCTGGCCGGCAGTGGGGTAGGGATTGTTCTCTGTTCCCGTGAGGATGCCGGTGTTGGCGTTCAGCTGATAGCCGGTGATCGAGTTGTCGAGGAAGTTTGAAGTGTAGAGGAAGCGTCCGAATGCCGGTTCAATAAGAACACAGGTGGGGCCAGTCTTGGTGGCAAATGTGTTCGTTGCCAGGCTTGTCGGGGCTCCTGTGCCCTGATCGATGGCATAGGCGCTGATGTCGTTCGAGTTGAAGTTGGCTACGTAGACGAACATCCCGTTGGGACTTACCGTGACCGCATTGGTAAAGACATCCGTCTTGAAGGGGCCGTTTTGCAGGGGCACCAGGACGCCGCCCGTCACGATACCATAAGCGATCAACTGATTCGTAGCGCTGTCAGTCACATAGAGGAAGCGCGCAGTGG
>CAYVSQ010000102.1:0-3590 GCA_964453815.1 uncultured Acidobacteriaceae bacterium
ACGGAACTCGAGGAGCAAGCAGCGCAGGAGGCAGGCGCCTGAGCGACTTGCGCCGTCAAGGTGAAGATGGTGTGATCGGTAGCTGTGACGGTTACCGACACACACCGCACCATCGGACGCGGTCTGGAGAATCGAATCGGCCAAGCTGATTGCCGGCCTCGCGGGCATGGTGCGCGGTGTCGGTCTCGCCGAAGACCTCGCACAAGAGGCTCTGATCGCCGCTCTCGAGCAGTGGCCCGAATCGGGCATTCCCGACAATCCCGGCGCGTGGCTGATGGCTACCGCCAAGCGCCGCGCGATCGACCATTTCCGCCGTAACAACTTGCTGCAACGCAAACACGAGGAGCTGGGCCGCGCCTGAGCAGGCCCAGTTAGATCGGGCGCCGGCGCGATTGCATGCCGTCAAAAAAACGACGCCGAAATCTACCGCCAATTTGTCGGAAGATGCTCCCCTCTCGCCCGTTGATTCATCTGTATGTTACAAAGACAGGTCTTTCCCGCAACAGTTCATGGCAAGCTCTGCTGCAAGCAAAAGCAGGCTGGACGATTTGCTTTTTATCTGCGCTGGTTGAAAGGACGCCCGCCAAGATGCTCTCTTTCCTCGATCGTGAACGCTCTGTTGCCAAACCCGGCTTTAGCCGCTGGCTTGTGCCTCCCGCCGCTCTCGCCATTCATCTGTCCATCGGGCAGGTATATTCCTTTAGCGTTTTCAAAAACCCATTGCTGGCTCTCAAGGCCGCCGACGGCACAGCCTGGAGTCTGAAAGAAGTCGGCTATATCTTCTCGATCGCTATTGCGGTACTCGGACTCTCCGCAGCAATATTCGGCAAATGGCTGGAGACGGCGGGACCGCGCAAGGCTATGTTCGTTGCGGCGAGCTGCTTTGGGCTGGGCTTTCTGGTGGCAGCCGGTGGCGCCGCGTGGCACTCACTGGCGCTCATCTACCTCGGCTACGGAGTCATCGGTGGGATGGGACTGGGCCTCGGATATATCTCGCCAGTCTCAACGCTGATCAAATGGTTTCCCGACCGTCCCGGCCTCGCGACGGGGCTTGCCATTATGGGTTTTGGCGGGGGCGCGATGATCGGCTCGCCGCTGGGTACGAAACTGATGGCCTTTTACAAGGTGAGCGGCCAGCAGCCCATCGCGACCACATGGGCCACGATGGGAGTCCTCTACTTCATCTTCATGTTGTTCGGCGTCTTCACTATCCGCGTACCCCAGGACGGATGGAAGCCGGAGGGCTGGATTCCGAAGACAACGCAGTCGGCGTTGATCTCAAAACACAATGTTGAAGTCAACACGGCTTTCGGCACGGTGCAGTTCTGGCTGCTGTGGATCGTTCTTTGCATGAACGTGACGGCGGGCATCGGCATTCTCGAGCAGGCCTCGCCTATGATTCAGGACCTGTTCAAAGGGCAGGTGTCACCTGCGACGGCCGCAGGCTTTGTAGGCGTGCTTAGCCTGTTCAATATGGCGGGACGATTCTTCTGGGCATCTACTTCAGACTTTATCGGGCGTAAACCAACCTACATGGTCTTCTTCACGCTGGGAGCAGTGCTTTACTGGCTGCTGCCCTTAACGGGAATGAACCATGTAGATTCCGTGCCGCTGTTTGTACTGGTTGCGGGCGTACTGCTGAGTATGTACGGCGGCGGATTCGCGACCATTCCCGCCTATTTGAAGGACCTGTTTGGTGGCTATCACGTGAGCGCCATCCACGGGCGGCTGCTGACGGCCTGGTCGACAGCAGGAATTGTGGGTCCGCTGATCGTGAACGGTATTCTCGACCACTACCTTGCCGCGCATCGGCCCAAGGTACAGGCCTATCCGGTGATCCTCCATATTATGGCGGGTCTGCTGGTCGTCGGCTTCGTCGCGAATCTGCTAGTGCGGCCGGTGGCGGAGAAATACTGGATCAAGACGGCTGCAACCGTGAAGGTTTAGTGGAGCCAGGAGAAAGGGTAACAATGATGGTTACAGACAAAAGGAAGACGTCGCCGCTCTTGATTTTATTTGCCTGGATGCTTGTGTCGATCCCCATGGGCTGGGGTCTTTACTTCACGGTTCTGAATGCGATGAAGCTCTTTCAGTAGAGAGGGTGCAAATCAAGCCGACCGGTCATAGCGCTGCTGGTGCCACTTCCACGCGCTAGCGACGATAGAGTCGAGGTTGGTATATTCCGGCTTCCAGCCAAGTTCCTCGCCGATCTTTTCCGAGCTGGCGATGAGCACGGCGGGATCGCCGGGGCGGCGCAGGCATTCCTCGACTGGGATTGCATGGCCTGTGACTTGGCGGGCTGCCGCAATGACCTCGCGAACGCTGAATCCAACTCCATTGCCGATGTTGTAGATGAGCTTGTTCCGGTCCTTCAGCGCTTCGAGGGCGAGCAGGTGGGCGCGAGCCAGGTCCTGGACGTGGATGTAGTCGCGAATGCAGGTGCCGTCGGGGGTGGGGTAGTCCTGGCCGAAGACCTTGATGCTCCTGCGGCGCCCCAGGGCGACGTCTAGGATAAGAGGAATGATATGTGACTCCGGCTCGTGCGCTTCGCCACGCCCCTCGATCGCTCCGGCGACGTTGAAGTAACGCAGGCTGGCGTAGCGAAAGCCATGGATGCGGTTGAGCCACGCAAGCATCTGCTCGACGAGGAGCTTGGATTCGCCGTAAGCATTGGTAGGTCGCAGAGCGGCGTCTTCGCGAATAGGGGTCGATTCCGGCTCGCCATATACCGCAGCGGTCGAGGAGAAAACGAACCGGTCGACGCCGGTCGCGAGCATCGCCTCGAGCAGGCTTAGGGTCGAGGCGCTGTTATTGCGGAAATAGATCTCCGGCCTTTGCATGCTTTCGCCGGCTTCGATGAGAGCGGCGAAGTGCATTACCCCGTCTATCCCTGTATGCATGAGCTTTTCGAGGACAGGCCGGTCGGCGAGTTCGCCTTCAATGAATTCGGCCTGGGCTGGGACCATCGAGCGGTGGCCGTGGGAGAGATCGTCGTAAATGACGACTTGATGACCCTGGTCGAGCAGAAGCTGAGCGACGGTGCCGCCGATGTAACCGGCGCCGCCAGTAACGAGTATCCGCAAAATTTATCTCCTCTTAATCGATCACTGTAAACGCAGCGGCATAAAGGGGGAGCCGGTCTGGCAACCGCCGGGGTTGAAAAACCGTCGAACAAAATCAAGCGGCGAGGCAAGACGATGCGACGCGAAAATTAAGAAAAATTTACTCAATGGCTCCGCAAGCCACGGTAAGGGTTACGCAATCTCAACGGGGCAGATTATAATTCCATGAGAGTGTGTATTCCCATCGCGTTACTTTTGTAACAAAGCTGTGCTTATTCTGCGATGATTAAGTGGTCCACTACCGGCCGCGGCTTCGGATAGGGTCACCACAGGCAGCTTCTTCCAATTGAGAATCTTCTTGGGGGGCGAAGGGTGAACCCCTAGGAGCGTTGCAAGAACACCTCCAAAGTGGAATTTGGAATGCATACAAGCTCTTGCCAACATCTCACAGGATATGTCTCACTTCATGACATTTTTGGGCAACATATTTGTGAAACTCAGGTTGGGATATAGATAGGCTATGGCGAG
>CAYVSQ010000103.1:0-5688 GCA_964453815.1 uncultured Acidobacteriaceae bacterium
ACGGACCTGAAGATGCCGCGTATGGATGGGATCAAGTTACTGGAACGACTGAACGAACTGAATCTGGACCAGGCGGTTGTGGTACTGACTGCTCAAGGCTCGATCGAACTGGCGGTCGAAGCCATGAAGATGGGCGCCTACGACTTCATCCAGAAGCCGGTGGATCCGACGCGTCTGCGCACAATCCTGTTGAATGCGACCCGGCAGCGGGAGACCGAACGGGAACTCGAGGTAACGCGCCGCAAACTGCGCGATACCGGCGTGTTGGGATCGCTGGTGGGTTCCTCGAAGAAGATGCAGGAGCTGTTTGCACTGGTTGAGCGGGTTGCGCCTTCAAACGTTTCGGTGCTGATCACGGGGGAGAGCGGCACGGGCAAGGAGATGGTAGCACGAACCCTGCATGATCTAAGTCCGCGCAAAGCAAAGCCCTTTGTCGCGGTGAACTGTGCGGCGATTCCGGAAACTCTCATCGAAAGCGAGATTTTTGGCCACGAGAAGGGGGCCTTTACAGGCGCGCTGGAGCGGCGCGCGGGCTGCTTCGAGTTGGCCGAGGAGGGCACCCTGCTGCTCGACGAGATCGGCGAGATGCCGGTGGGCACGCAAGCCAAGCTGCTGCGCGTGCTCGAAGAACGCAAGCTTCGCAGGCTGGGGAGCAAGGTCGAGTCCGCTGTCGATGTGCGTGTGTTATCGGCGACGAATCAAGACCCCGACGAGGCGGTTGCAAACGGTCATCTGCGCAGCGATCTCTTCTATCGTCTCAACGTCTTCAATATCCACATGCCGCCTCTACGGGAGCACAAAGAAGACATTCCAGCAATTGTAGACGCGATGATCGCAGAGATGAGCCGCAAGCACGGCCGTGAGGTAACTGGGGTAGATCCGGATATGCTGGCGCAGATGATGGCCTACGATTGGCCTGGCAACGTGCGCGAACTGCGCAACACGATTGAACGCGCGGTGGTGTTGTGCGGGGGCGGAACGATCGAACCGCGGCATCTCCCACCTGGTTTCGGCACCCGAACGGTGAAGGCCATTACCGACGCAAACGTTGCGTCAAACGCCATTCAGGTGGAAGTAGGCGCTACCGTCGATGAAGGAGAGCGCCGCTTGATTTTGAAAACGCTGGAGTCGACCAGTAACAATAAGACTCGCGCCGCTGAGATCCTGGGTATCAGCTTGAAGACGCTGCACAACAAGCTCAAGGATTACGGGAAGGTCAAGGATGACACGGGCACGGAAGAATAGGCGGTGGTTCCCTCCGTTTGAGTCGCTCCCGGTGGCCTGTCAACACCTATGCGATTGAAGACCAAACTCGTCGTGGCTATCACCGGCCTGGTCTTCCTGGTGGCCACCATGCTGTCATGGCTCTATTTGAGCCAGTTGCTGCGACAGCATATTGACCAGTCCTACAATTCAACCGATATTGTTGCGCATCAACTGTTGTTTGCGACGCGCACGGCACTAGAAACGGGCCTGCGCAACAGCCAGGTTGACGTGAATGACCCGGCAGCGCTGCGGGCCGCCGTTGCGTATTCGTTGCGCAACGATGTCGGCCTGAATGCGTTGATCAATTCGGTCATCAGTTATTCGCCCACAGTTCTGGATATTGCGATTGCCGACCATAATGGGCTGGGATTGGTGACGGCGCCTGTTTCTTCGTTGCAGGACACACCTCTGCCGGTGCGGCCGGACTATGCTTCGTTGCGGAACAACTCACTCGTCCATACGCTCAAGATAGTATTCGGCAAACCGCAGGTTTACAACCTCACATTGGGTCTGGAACGTGACGGCCACCCGTTTCTTACGGTTCGCATCGGCATCCGCACCACATTCCTGAAAAACGCCTTTCTCCCGTGGTTGAGAGATGCGCTGACATACATCGGAATGGCGATTCTGATTTCGTTGATAGCGGCGGCCTTTGTGGCCAACCTGGCACTGCAGCCGCTCACGCAGATCGGCTCGCGACTAGATGCGCTGGCGCAGGCCGAGGCGGAGACGGCGGGCGAACTCGAATCGGGAACGTCGTCGGATGCTGTCGTTCAGGTCTCGCACAAGATCGAGCGCCTTGGCCGCCGGATGCGCAATGTGGAGGAGGTTTTCTCAGCCCTCAAGGAGAATCTGGACCAGATTCTCTCCAACCTTCAGGACGGCATCATGCTATTTACCCGCGACTCGCGTGCGGTGCTGGTTTCGCGCTCCGTCGAGCGCTTTCTGGAGGTAGGCCGCGACCAGTTACTGGGCGCGGAGGTGCACGATATCTTCGACCGCAATACCGTACTTGGCCGCACAGTACGGCAGGCCTTCGACGCGGGCATGTCGATCGTGCAGGAAGAGATCACGACGGAAGCGGGCCGCAGAGTGGAGCTCTCGCTCGACTTCATTCATGATGACCAGAATGATAACGAGCGGGCTTCGGACCAGGGGCGCACCCTGGGCGCGCTCTTGACGCTGCACGATGTTGAGTCGGTAAGCGAGATCGAAAGCGAACTCGAGCTTTCGCGCCGCATGGCGGCCATCGGTCGGCTGACTTCCGGAGTGGGTCACGAGGTGAAGAATCCGATCAACGCCATCGTGGTCCATCTGGAGCTGCTGCGCAGCAAAATTGGCTCCGAGCCGACGGCGGGGCGGCACCTGGAGGTCATTCAGAGCGAGATTCACCGGCTGGACCGGGTGGTGCAGACGCTGGTCGATTTCTCACGGCCTGTTGAGTTGCAATTACAGGAACAGGACATGCGCAACATTGTGTCTAGCGTGCTGATGCTGGCTTCGGCGGGTCTCGAAACCTACAGCGTCACCATGGTGAGCCAGCTGCCTGACCATCCAGTGATAGTTAAGGTGGACTCGGACCTGCTGAAGCAGGCACTGTTGAACGTGGTTCTGAACGGGGCACAGGCTATGCCGGATGGAGGCGAACTCTCGGTCCGACTCACGGAAGATGGGCGGTCAGCGATCCTTCAGATTCAGGATCACGGTGAGGGCATAGCGGATGATATCCGCCCACGCATCTTCGATCTCTACTTCACGACGAAGCGCGACGGGAGCGGCATAGGTCTGGCGATGACCTACAGAATTCTTCAGCTGCACCACGGGCAGCTTGACGTAGAATCGAAAGTCGGAGAGGGGTCGACCTTTACGTTGTATCTGCCGGCCGCCAACTTTTCCGATCCAAGACTGCGCGGTCTTCTGGAAATGAATACACCAGTCACCAAGGGGCTCAGAGAATGACTTCCGCAAGTAAGATCGCGGTTCTCATGCTGCTCTGCATGATTGCTGGTTGCAGGCATAAGACGCCGCCTCCGCCTCCGCCTGCGGCACAAGCACCCATCCTTCCACCCGGCACGCTCACAAAGGACACTCCGCCGCCAGAACTACCTCCGGCGGACGCTCCCAAGGTGAATCTGGGATCGGATGAGGCAAAACAGCAGCCCCCGCCAAAACCGCACCGCACCACGCCGCACCGTAAGGCGAAGCCGGCCGACCCCGCCCCGGCTCAAACCGCAACAGGGCAGCCATCGGCGTCCACCCAGCAGGCTTCTGCCGGCCAACCACCGGAGATGTCCCCGATCGGTCAGCTCTCCAGCACTGGCGGCGGCGGCAGTCTGCCCAGCCGGCACGATATCCTGGATCAGATTACGGCAACGGAGAATGGCCTGAACGGCATCAAGCGGACGCTTACCGCTGACGAACAGGTAACGTCGACGCAAATTCGCACATTTCTGACCAAGGCCAGGCAGGCACTCGAGCAGGACGATCTGGACGGAGCAAACACGCTCGTGACCAAGGCGAAAGTGTTACTTGGCGAATTAACCAAAGCGTGAGACAGAATTTTGAAAATAAGGTCTAGCGTTGAAATTGCTGCTCCGAAACGGTTATACGCTACACCCCTATCATCTAATTTCCTGTCTATCGCTCGCCCCATTTGAGTTTGGCGCGCAGGACATCGAAGAATCCTGTGGCTCCCAGCCGTACCAGCTTGACGGCGTGGTTTGAACGGCGGCAGCGAAGCTCGTCGCCGACCTTCATCTGAACGGCTTCCTGGCCATCCACGGTAAGGAAGGTCTGATCGGGAACTCCGACAATATTTACAGCGATGTTGGCGTCACCGCGCACAACTATGGGGCGGAGGGTCAGTAGATGCGGACAAACCGGGGAGATGATCAACGCATCGACATCAGGAACGAGAATAGGGCCGTTGGCGGCGAGCGAATAGGCGGTGGAGCCGGTGGGTGTGGCGATAATGACTCCGTCAGCCCGGAAAACAGCAGCCAACTGGCCATCGAGCCTGACTCGGAAATCACCCATGCGCGCAATCGCGCCCTTGGCGACAACTACATCGTTCAGCGCTTCATGCTCGCTCAAAAGATCATCTTCGCGCCACAGCTCACTATGCAACATGGAGCGGGAATCAGTGGTGAAGCAGTTGTTACACCAGCCTTCAAGAGTGGAGTAGAGATCGGCCAGGCGAACTTCAGTCAGGAAGCCAAGCGAGCCGAGATTGACGCTGAGAATAGGCGTCTCGGTTTTCGCGAAGACACGGGCGGCGGATAACAGGGTGCCGTCCCCGCCGAGCACGATGACGAGATCGGGCTTTTCGGCGGGCATCTCGTGCCGGGGGATAATGCGGGCCTGCTGCGTATAGCTTCCGCTCACAGGGTCGAGAATCGGATCGAGACCGTGCGCCTTCATCCAAAGCACTAGGTTGGGCAGGAGCTGAAGTAGCTCTTCTTTCTGCGGCTTCGAGATGATGGCTACAGGGCGCATGAATCACCAGTGTACTCAAGGCACTGCGATTCATACCGGAAGTTCATAACTCCAGCATTAAGAAACTCCAACCCAACGCGCGTGTAGAAGGAATTCATGGTTGCCTTCGGCCCCGTGGATGGGCGAATCAATAACTTCGACTTCGGTTCCACCAATTTCTGTCACGCAGGCGCGGACACGGTCGACGGCCAGGCGGTGCGCTGCCGGATCGCGGACGATTCCCCCCTTGCCAACATGCTCGCGACCGGCCTCAAACTGCGGTTTAACCAGGACGACGGCTTCGAGAGGCTTCCGGTTCGGGGGCCTGGCGCCGATGGCCCGCACGACAGCAGGGAGAACAAGGGTGGCGGAGATGAATGACACATCCACACATACAAAATCGAGGGGCACGAAATCGATCTCCGAAGGCAGATCACCGGGAACGAGTTTGCGGGCGTTTGTGCGCTCCATAAGCGTCACGCGTGGGTTGCGGCGGAGACTTTCTGCAATCTGGCCGTAGCCGGTATCAACGGCCAGCACGCGGGCGGCACCGTGCTGCAGCATACAGTCGGTGAACCCCCCCGTGGATGCGCCGATATCGAGGCAGAATCGCCCAGTGAGGTCGATCCGCCAGTAACGCAGAGCCTTTTCAAACTTCAAGCCGCCACGGCTGACGTAGCGCAAATCCTCGCCAAGGAGACGTACGGCAGCGCTTTCCTTGACGGCGTTGCCGGGCTTCTCGATCTTCTGCTCGTCGACCAGAACACGGCCGGCAAGGATAAGCGCCTGTGCTCGCTCGCGCGTGGAAACCAATCCGCGCTCGACGAGCAACTTGTCCAGCCGGGTCTTCATTCCGATGGCGCGCCTTTCGTAAAGCACAAAGAAATCACAATGATTTGCAGCATTCGGTTCATCGGCATCATAGAATACCGGTGGACACCCGAGCAT
>CAYVSQ010000104.1:0-10515 GCA_964453815.1 uncultured Acidobacteriaceae bacterium
TATTGTGAGCTTTATGTGCCATTGCGAAACTTCCTCCTGATCTAACAGAACTTCTTTCACGAACCCTTGTATGCCATCCATTACAGCTTCGGACCGGCGGCAACCCCCACTTGCCTTGCCCACCACATTCGGAATCACTGCAATCCCACAGTCCCCGCCGCGTTTTCGGACTTCTCTGACCCTCAGCATCGCGAACAACCAGCCGAAGAGAGGGCCCGCGTTTTCTGATCCCTAATGGCTCATCCCTGTCTTTCTTGGCCGACAATTTCGCCGAAACCGCTACACAAAGAAATAGAGACAACAGGCTCGGCTGCCGTCACAGCCGGGCCTTTCGCGTCTGTTGAGATTTACAGCAGAGAAGCCATTTCGAATGAATCAGACTCGGATTGTCCCTTTAGAATGAATTAGTTTCAGCCCAGTCCTTTAGAATCAATCAGTCTCAGATGCAAGAGGGGCGTTGGGGGTAGGGGCTAGTGAGGCGGTTGAAGTGGCAGCAAAAATCGCCGCGACAGTCGTCAGCGAAAAGGAGCATACTAACGTCTAATGGAGCAGAGATCGGTCTGTTCTCCGGGAGACGTCCCATGCGAATTCACAGCCTTGTTGATCGCTCATCAGCGTCGTTTGCGCTGATAGCAGCTCTGGCGCTCACTCCCGCTGTTGTCCTGGCCCAGTCGAGCAGCCAACAAACCCCAAGCAGTCAACAAACACAGACCGGCTCGCAAACCGCGCCGCCTGCGGCTTCCTCATCCAGCGCGCCCGACACGCAAGCGCCTGCGAGCACCCAGGCTCCCTCCTCCAGCCAGCCCAGGGCCGGACAATCAGCCGGCTCCGTTCCGCTTCCGGCTCCGGACGCCAAGCCGAGCGGCACGCCCGCCAATCCCGATCAGGCCAACGCCGCGCCTGCCAGCTCTGCGCCTTCGGCTTCCACGGCATCTCCCACTGTGAACCCGGACGGCAGCGTGGCAGGCATAAAGAAGGGAAGCATCAACGACGTTAGTGCAGTGGGAACCCGCGACATAGGCGCCCGTGGCGTGGGCAACTGGTATTCGACCGAGTCTGAGATCAAGATGGGCAAGTCCTACGCCGCCCAGGTCGAAAAAAGCACGAAGTTCATTACCGATCCGATGGTAACTGAGTACGTGAATCGCGTTGGGCAGAACATCGTGAAGAACTCGGACTGCAAGGTGCCCTTCACCATCAAGGTAATCGACTCGGACGAGATCAACGCCATGGCGCTGCCCGGCGGATACTTCTACGTGAACTCCGGCTTGGTTTTGGCCGCCGACGAAGAGGCGGAGTTAGCCGGCGTGATGGCGCATGAGACCGCCCACGTGTGCGCCCACCATGCGGCCCGCGAGATGACCCGAGCCAACTACGCCCAGCTGGGCACCATCCCGCTCATCTTTATAGGGGGGTGGGCCGGTTATGGCATCTACGAAGCCGCCAACATCGCAATCCCGATGACTTTTCTCGAATTTTCGCGCGAGTTTGAGGCCCAGGCCGATTATCTCGGACTCCAATATATGTATCGCGCCGGCTATGATCCGCAGGCCTTCGTAACCTTCTTCGAGAAGATTCAGGATCTTCAGAAGCACAAGCCTGGCGCGGTGGCCAGAGCCTTCTCGGATCATCCTCAAACTCCCGACCGCATCGCGCATTCGCAGGAGGAGATCGCTAAGATTCTTCCCCCGCGCGATGAGTATCTGGTGACCACCTCGGAGTTCGACGAAGTGAAGGCACGTCTGGCGCGCATCGAGAACAAACGCAAGCTGACGGACGGCAAGAACGGCCAGAAGCCCACCCTGCGGCGCGTAAGCTCAACCTCCGACCCCAACTCGACGGGCAACAGCGACGATCGGCCCACACTGCATCGCCGCGACGATTCCGGCACCAGCAGCGGCGGTGGGGGCAGCACTACCCCAAGCGGTGGCGGTAGCACTACACCGACCGGCGGTGGCAGCACAACTCCGCCCACCAGCAACTAGGCGCGACTTAGACTGTCTTTTAAGAGTAGTGGGATTTTTCCGTCACACAGCAGCTACCTGCAAGTCCTTCAGCACTTCTTGCACTTGGCCAGGATGGCCTTTTGCAGCCGCTCGCGGAGTTCGTTGGGTAACTCGTAGATCTCGTGTTTGCGGTAGATTTCGATGGTCTTTCGGGTGGTGCTGAGAGTGATGACGCAGTGCTCACAACCGCGTAGATGTTCTTCGAGGCCAGCCCGCAGCGAGACAGTTACGCTGTTGTCGATTAGATCGTCCAATTGCGCCAAAAACTCTGAGCACGTCACTTCACACCATCCTTATTTCGATTGCGGAAGTAACGGCTAAGCCGCTCCCGCAACTGAAGCCGTGCCCGCAGCAGGCGCGACTTGACTGCCGGAATACTCAAACCCAGGGTCTCGGCTGTTTCCTCTGTGGAAAGACCCTCTACATCTCGCAGAACAAACACGACTCGGAAGCCCGGAGGCAACCCCTGGATCGTCTTACGCAGGATATCTGCCATCTCCGATTGGCCATATTGCTCTTCCGGGTCAGGACCCCAGTCCGCCAAGTCGCGCGGCATGGAGCCTTCTTCGGTCTCGACATCCTCATCGATCGATACCATACGGCCAGTGCGCCGTTTGCGCAGCCGCATCAACGATTCGTTTACCGCAATGCGTACCAGCCAGGTGTAAAACTTCGAGTTACCCTGGAACTGGTTCAGTTTTTCGTAGGCCTTGAGGAAGGCATCCTGTACTACATCCTCCGCGTCCTCGCGGTTCTGGGTGATGTGCTGGGCAATACGGAAAATCTGGCGATCGTACTGCCGCACCAGCTTCTCGAACGCCTCAACATCGCCCCCGCGAGCACTGTTGACGAGCAGGATATCGGGGTGAATCTCCTCTGTGCCTTGTGTTTGGATCGTTGACATGACAGATAGTTTCAGAAAAAAGGGCCGCTTGGGTAATACGACGGGCTTGGTTTCTGCTCGTTCCATCCTAAATGGCCGGACAGTCGAGAGCAAAGTGGCTGATCCTGCTTCTGTTCGGCATATATCAGAAGGCGTGCGCACACAGCCCATGAATCTGCGGCTGAACCGCTACCGTTTTGGAGGAAGAAGTATCCAAAAGAGAAACCCTGCAGTTTTCTCCATAATTTGACCGGCACGCGGGGAGCGCTTTCGGCATAGAGTAAAGACAGGAGTCGGATGGACGTGACACGCGCGGAACTGTCAGCGATGAAGAGGGTGAGGCGAGGGGGCTGGACTGCGACGGCATTAGGAGCGGTAGCCTTCTTTGCTGTGTTGGTGTGCGGGGCACAGAGCGGATCAACTGCTAAGCCGAGCACAGCATCAACGCCTGCGAAATCGAAGAAGGTAACCACAACGAGCCATTCTGCGGCTCATGGGTCAGCGGCTCATTCGACGGCGCATGTGGCGACGACGAGCGCACACACGACGAGCCACACCTCAAAGGCAGGACACAAGCAGTCACACAAGCCACTCACCGCAAAACAGCTCGCTAAGAGCCAGAAGCTGCGTCAGGCCTTCGTGGCTTCGTCACAGCTTCGCCCCATGGCGCAGCAGTTAGCCACGACGCGATCGCCGGCGGCTTACGCAGGCGTCTCTGCCTATGCCCATGCTCATACCGGTGAGGCTGCCGCTGCGGCTTACCTCGCGATCGGACACGCGTATCTGCTGGATCGCAAATACCCAGAGGCAGTGAGCGCCTTGCACTCGGCAAACCTGGCCGGCCAGTCGCTCGATGATTACGCGGATTATCTGACCGCGCAGGTGTATTTGCAGAACAACAAGCTGCCTGATGCGGAATCGGTCCTGAATAGTTTTATCCAGAAGCATCCTGACTCGATTTTTGTTCACAGCGTACCCATCCTGGAGGCCAACCTGTTTTTGCAGGAGGAGGATCCTCAGGCGGCATTGCGAATATTGGACGCGCACCGCGTCGAGACCATCGCTGGTAAAGCAGATTTTCAACTCGCGTTGGCCAAGGCAAACCTGATGGCTGGCCATACATCGGAAGCGCTGCAACAATTCCGCCGGCTATATCTGAATTTCCCGCTCAGTCAGGAGGCAGCTCAGGCGCGGGCTCAGCTTGTGTCTTCTGGAGAACTCGCATCATTGCCCCCGGAAGAACGGCGTCATCATGCCGACGCCCTTTACGCGGCTACCCGATATAGTGAGGCCGAAGAGGAGTATCGCTCGCTTGCCGGAGATTCTGCGCTCGAAGCGAGCACGCGCAACGGGCTTCTGGTAGCCGCGGCCGCCAGCGATTGGAAGCTGAAGCGCCTGAACAAGCAGGAGCTGGACCGCCTGCCGGACTCCGACGATGAGGCCGGTGCCAGAAGACTGTATCTGCTTATGGAATTGGCCCGCAACAAGGATGACGGCGAGACGCAGCGGACAATTGTAGAGCAGATGAAGACGCGTTTTCCGGAGAGTCCATGGCTGGCCGAGGCTCTCTACTCCAGCGGCAACATGTATTTGCTGCGTAAGGATTTTCCCCACGCAATCGAATACTACACAGAGCTCGCGCGGCGTTTCCCCAAATCATGCGAGTCGCCGCACACCGGGGCGTGTTCGAACTATTCGCCCAGCAGTCACTGGCGCGCTGCGTGGTTGAACTATCGCCTTGGGCAATACGCGGAGGCCGCCCGGCTCTTCGATGAGCAGATTGCCAACTTCCCCGGAGGCAAGGAGATTCCCTCGGCGCTTTACTGGCGCGGCCGCCTGTACGAGCAGGAAAATCATAAGCCGGAGATGGCTGCGGGATACTATCGCACGGTGGCGCGCGTTTACCGGCACTATTACTATGCGGCGCTGGCGCAGGAGCGGCTGGCGCAGCTGGGTCAGGTCACGCCGGTTAGCTTTTCCGTCCTTGAGGCGATGCAGCCTGAGTCGATTCCGGAGCTGAGCGACGATGTGCCGGAAGACGACCCACATGTAGTGAAGGCGAAGCTTTTGGCCAACGCCGGACTGAACGAGTACATTGCGCCGGAGATTCAGGCTGCCGATGGAAGCAGCGAGTGGGGCTCATTCGCGGAAGCCGAAATCTTTGCCTCATACGGCGAAACGTGGCACGCCATGCGACTGCTGAAGCATGCGATCCCGTTCTACACCTCGGCGCCTATCGAATCGATTCCCATGGCCTATTGGCGCATTCTGTTTCCCCAGCCGTATTGGCCTGACATCAAAGAAAACTCCGCCAGCAATGGGCTCGATCCATACATGGTGGCTGCGCTCATTCGCCAGGAGTCGGAGTTCAATCCCGGAGCGGTGTCAAACAAGAGCGCGTATGGTCTGATGCAGTTGTTGCCCAGCGTGGGGAAGAGCATGGCCAAACAAGAGGGAATTCACTCTTTCGAGACGAGCCAGTTGCTCAATCCATCCACGAATATTCGTCTGGGAACTCTGTATCTGAAACGCACAATGGACAGATTCGGTGGACGGCCTGAGTATGCCTTCGCTGCCTACAACGCGGGAGACGAACGCGTGCTTGACTGGCAGTCGATTGGCCACTATCGCGATATGGACGAATTCGTGGAGTCTATCCCATTTACGGAAACACGCGACTACGTTCAGGCGATCGTTCGCAATCAGGAGATTTACCGCGAACTGGACAAGGCCGGCTCGCAGCGGGCTTCCACTGGGCCTGCAATGACTGACCCACGCTGACCCCAAGCTCATGCACTGACACGACACTCATTATGGCGATGAGCGAAAATAAAGGCATGGAGTTTATCGACCTCAAGGCGCAGTATCGCCGTCTGAAACCGGCGATCGATGCGCGCATTCAGGCCGTACTCGACCATGGCCAGTACATCCTGGGACCCGAAGTACGCGAGTTGGAAGGGCGTCTCGCCGCGCGCGTAAGTGCGAAGCACTGCATAAGTTGCGCCAGCGGGACCGATGCACTGCTGCTGGCGATGATGACGCTCGGTATCGGGCCGGGCGATGAGGTCATCACATCGCCGTTCACCTTTTTCGCAACGGCCGAAATGATCGAATTGCTTGGGGCGGTTCCGGTCTTCGGGGATATCGATCCGGCCACCTACAACATTGATCCCGCAAAAATTGAAGCGGCCATCACACCGCGCACACGCGCGATCATGCCAATCAGCCTCTACGGGCAGCCCGCGGAGATGGGCGCGATCAACGCCATTGCCGCGCGTCATCAACTGCCCGTCATCGAAGACGCGGCTCAGAGCTTTGGCGCGCTCTACCACGGACGGCACTCCGGAAACCTGAGCACTATCGGTTGCACGAGCTTTTTCCCGTCGAAACCGCTAGGCTGTTACGGTGACGGCGGAGCGTGCTTCACCAATGATGACGCGCTGGCCTCCGCCATGTTTGAGTTGCGCAATCACGGACAGGATCGCCGCTACCATCACACCCGCGTCGGCATCAATGGTCGCATGGATACGATCCAGGCCGCCGTGTTGCTGGCCAAACTCGATGTCTTTGACGAAGAACTGCTGGCGCGCAGCGAGGCCTCGGATCGCTATGGCGCACTTCTTAAAGGAGCGGTGCAGACGCCGCAGCTTGCCCCAAAGCGCACCAGCGCCTGGGCGCAATACACTATAGAGGTGGACGACCGCGAAGCCGTCGAGGCGGCTATGCGCGAGATCGGGGTACCGACAGCCGTGCATTATCCCGTTGTGCTTCATCAGCAGCCGGTCCTCGCGCCGCTTGCTGAGCAGTTTGGACTAGGCTCGGGCAGCTTTCCCCACGCGGAACGCGCCGCCGACCGTGTATTGAGCCTGCCCATGCATCCCTATCTCACTCCCGCCGATATGCAGCGAGTGACAGATGCCATAAAAGCCGCGCTGCATCAGACGGCTTCCCGGTGAACCCGAAGAGTAATTGCCGTTGAAGGTTTCTTTTAAGCGATAAAGATTGACAGGCGGCCTTGCTCCGGCAAAAATGATTCAAACATTTCAGCTTCAAAATGTTTGGGACTGAGATTCGCTTGAGTATGCTGAAAGATTGCTTCAGCACGCGCGACGTTCTTGAGTTAACCGGCGTGACAGCCCGGCAACTCCAGTGGTGGGACGAGCGGCGAATTGTGGTTCCGGTGCGTGAAGGCCGCAAGCGTGTGTATTCCGCGCCAGACCTGGTCGACATTCTCGTCATCGAACATCTTCGGCAACGGAGTATCTCGCTCGCGCAAGTGCGGCGGGTGCTGCGTTTGCTGCGCGCGGAGTTGCATGTACGACTGGGCGATTTAGTGGCGGGGAACAACGAATATCATCTTCTACTCGCCGGGAAGCGAATCTTTCTGGAGGCAGATTCGAAGCAAATTATCGAACTATTGCGAAACACAATGCAGCCGATGCTGTTAATAAGTCTTACGGACGCGGTGAAGCCACTACGCGTCGAGCTGAAAGATCTGCTGCAGAAGTCTGCGGCGAAGAAGCCAGTCGAAAAAACCAGGAGGGCGAAAATACAACGCGTAACGGCATAGCGATGAAACAGAAGCCCTGCAAAAGGCGATGTGGGCGCTACCTCTTCCATGTCGCAAGACAAGTGGCGCGAGCGAAGACGAGGGAGGTTTTGACATGTCATCGGAACTACAATTGCTCGAACAATGGATACCAGAGCAGATGGAACCGGGAACGCTTTTTGTGCTTGAGAACGCAGGGTCGCTCGGAGATGCCCAGAATCCCTACTGGGCAGTTCTCGCCTGCCCAAGTTGTGGCGCGTTGGGGTTGATTACGCGAGCTCAATTCGCCGGCTTGGAATCGATGATCTGCGGCGCCGACAATTGCTCCGCCGAATATTACCTGCGCGAAGATGAAATCGAGTATCGCAAGCCGCACTAGAACCGCACAGAGTCGCAACGAGAGTAGTGCCTGCTACCGCAGGTGCGACTCTCATGTCTTCCACACCGCCTCCGCCTTTCGCAAAACATTTCGGATACGATAACACCAATGCGCGGACGGCGAAATCGGCAGACGCGCGGAACTTAAAATCGATTAAGTTCGCGTTAATATTCATATAAACTATTGAAACTAAAATCGATAAATACTATTAGACATATGGCGGTCGTTATACAACCCTTACACGTTTTTCGTGTTACTCCTGAAAGTGAATGCACGTGTCCGAACATCACACGATCTTCTGCCGAACAAGTGTGGAAATGATTGAGAAATATGACGCGGCCCATTTGAAGACGCAGCTCGATGCCTCCGCAATCAACATCATGAAGCCACGTCCGAAGAAAGAGATGCCGGGAACGGCCCGGGACGAGCGGCAGTCAGTCGCTTGGCTCGCGATGCGTAGATCATCGTGGCTTGCTTGTATGATTGGGCTGTGGACAATTGACCGCGCGGGCGTGGCGAAATGGCAGACGCAGCGGACTTAAGCAAGCTTGAGTGCCCGTCGGGAAACCGACGGCGTAGAACTGCTCAAAGTCGGGGAAACCTGAAATGGCAATCCCGAGCCAAGCCTGGAAGCGCTTCCGGGAAGGTGTAGAGACTAGATGGGCAGCACCTAAACCTCGCTTGGGGAATGGTGAAGGTATAGTCCAGACCACGAACCCGCCCTTGGCGGGGCGGCGAAAGCCGAAGTGGTACGAAAATCCGCAGGCCGCAAGGCCGTGAGGGTTCAATTCCCTCCGCCCGCACCATGTCCGCTTTCTAGTGAGCCAGGATGGAACCATCCTGGCGTTTCGGACTTGGGCCGCTTCGGCCCGCACTTAGCCCGCCCCCTTTAAGCCGCTTTTTATATCCGAAGCTATCGATTGGGGATGGAGTATCGATGACACCACCTCCAAGCTCCCTGAGGTCAGCGAAAAAGCCCGTGAACGTGCAAGGCTGAGGGATGAAGGCTATCCGCGCATCACCGCCCAGTGCGCCGCGCTGCCGTGAAGAGAGACGACCGCAAAAAGAGTTGAGGCTCGATCTCAATGTCATCTGTTGTACTGCTGGAGTCAGAAGGTGAGTGCAGTCCGGCGGCGAGTTTGCGCTGCAGCTGTAATTCTGTTTCGGGGGGCTGTTTATTTGAGCTTGGCGGGACTGCGGTAGATGATCTTTCCTTCTCTGATCGAATAGGCTATTCTGGCGAAATTTCTCACATCACTCGCTGGATCGGCATCGAGCACGACCAGGTCGGCGCTCAAACCTTTCTCGACCCTGCCCTTTGTAGGTTCCTTGAAAAAGCTGCTGGGATTGGTGGTCAGCGATGCCAGAATGTCGCGCCAACCCATCGCTCGTCCCATGAACTCGTATTCCTGAGAGGTGTCGTATTTGGACTGGAAGCCTACATCTGTCCCAAACAGAATTGTGCCGCCCTCGGAGAAATAGGCGTTCAGCTCACTGACGCCAGAGTCCACAAGCTTGTTCGCTATGGCAGCGTCGGTAACGACAGTCGTCCACAATGTGAGGGTAGGAATGAGCGCGGTATGTTGTTGCTTCATGCGGGACAACTCATCTGCTGTAAAACTGCCCTCGTTTGGAATTGTGTGTGCCAGTACATCAACGCCACCAGCCAATGCGCTGTCCACTCCTGTGCGGTTCTGTGGATGGGCAAAGACCGGCTTGCCTTGAGCGTGCGCCACATCGGACGCGGCTCTTACGATGGCAGTATTCATGTTCACTACCGGTTTGTCGCCCATGAATGCGCCAGTGAAAAGCTTTATGCCGTCGAGGCCCATTTTCATATATCGCTGCGCCATCTGTTCCGCTTCCTCGGGACTGGCAGCTTCAGGTAACTGCATTTCGGCGGGGAGATAGACTGGATGGCCGTTCTTGGGAAAGACATCCCCGGCCATGAGAATTTGAGGCCCGGAAACCTCTCCGGCCTCGATTCGACGCCGGAGCGCCAGGGTGTTTGTGGGCTCGGAGCCCAGATCCCACACCGTTGTAAAACCCCAGCGAGTAAGCATCTCCTGCATGTGTGCTTCGATCTGACCTTTGGAAGTGTGCGAAACGTCCTGCCATCCAGTTTCAAAATGCACATGACTGTTCCAGAACCCGGCGACGATTATCTTGCCGGTACAATCGATCACCCGGACAGATTTCGGAATAATCACATGGCCGCGTTTTCCCAGCGCCGCGATCTGGCCATTTTGTATGAGTACCACGGCATCGTCGATCGGGCCGGCAGTCGGCGACGGATAAACCCTCCCACCCTGCAGCACGAGAGCGGGACCTTCAACCTCTCCCGCGATAGAGACGACGGGGCTCAACAGAAGTGCAACGGCCATCAGTAGGCTAAACCACAGTTTCATCGGGAATCTCCCTCTTTGATTCAACAACAAGAATCACTTTATATGTGTACATCCATCTCAAATGTGAAGCTCCGAAAATTGGATAAGGGTCAAGTGACCGCTAGCACGGACATTCGACTTTGGGGTTATGTCTGGGTTGGCGACAAGAACGAAGCCGCAGGCGCCGCGGACGCTACGGCGTTGGCCTTCGAGTAGTTTTACGCCGGGATAAGGTGTGGGTCACGAGGAGGTGCTCGTGACCCATCTACGCAAGATCATGCTGGAGGAACTCCAGCGGCGTAATTACTCCG
>CAYVSQ010000105.1:0-6955 GCA_964453815.1 uncultured Acidobacteriaceae bacterium
TTACGCCCCTCGCGCTGTGCACCATGGACTCTGCCGATTGGGGCACACGCACGAAAGACCAACAGGAGGACCCTCTTGGCCACGCCAGAAGTTGATCCACTGCCCGCAGCACGAAAGCCCAGGCCGCGCCTGCCGCTGCAGTCCTACGCATACAAATCTGTGCTGACCACCTATCGCATATTTGCCATCGTCGCACTCTATGCGGTGTTGCTGGGCGTTCTAAGCTATGCCTTCGTAATGGGCTTTTACGCCCTCAACAAGAGCTGGGCTGCTCCGGTCATCCTGTCCGCATCGGATGAAAAGAGCCTTGACTTCATGCAGAAGTTGGTCGTGAGCCGACAGACCATTGAAGACCTCAAGGTCGATATTCTTCGCCAGCAAACCACCCTCGCGGAGATGGCCAGGCACCGCGCCTCGCTGCTGGCGCTCGATCCCGAGTTACAGTCCGCCATTGTGCGCGAACGCCAGCACGACAGCCTGACCGGCCCGCAACTGGTCGAGCTCGACAAGCAAAAGCAGGCAGACAATCGCAAGACACTGGAGATTCTCACCCAGGTTCGCCAGCTTGAACTTCAGATCAAGAGCGATCTTGCCAATGGCCTCATCACCAAAGGCGATGCAGCCATGCAACTGGCAGCGCTGAACCAGGCCGAAGACGCGTACACCGACAGCCGCATCGCCGACGTACTGCTCACCGACAGCGTTCTCGACAAAACCACTGTCGGAACCAGGTCTCTGGATGCGATTGAAAAGCAGGCAGAGCTGCGCTCCAACATCGCTCAGCTCGATGTCACTCTCAGTGTGGCGGAAAAGCAGTTGCAGGAAGACAACCGCCAGGTAGAACGCTTGCGCGATGCCATCACCATCGCCAAGCAGAGCCCCTATTATCTGAACGCCAACGGCGACAATCGCCTTTATTTCGCCTTTGTTCCCTATGACAATCAGGCCAATGCAACCACCGGGGCGCCCATCTACGACTGTTACCTCAACATGGCCCTGTGCCGCAAGGTGGGCAGTGTGAAGCAGATCTTTCTCGGCGAGCAGGTTATCAGCCATCCCATCTTCAAGACCCAAGTGCGAGGCCTCACCATCCTGATGGGCTTGTCGCACCCTGAGTCTGCAAAGTCACAGACAGTTTTCCTCGGCCGCAAGCCGCTGTTGTTCTAGCCAGGCATCGCACAACATTAGATTTTCAGGGAGCATACTGATGTTTCGCCGTATCTCGTGTCCAAATCTTCTTGCAGTTCTGCTGCTTTCCATCTCAACACTTGCCGGGGCACAAAACCAGGATGCCGATCAGAAGGCCTATTGCGTCTTTCTCGATGAACAGGCCAAGGCGAAGAGTGATTTTCTTCGCACCCCGAACGCACTCGGTGGCTTTACGCAGCCTGAAACTGGACTGCCCATGCAACTGATTGCCGGCGCTCAGCTCAGTCTCTCCAATCTGAAGAAGTCCGGCATCACTCTTGATGCTGCTCGCAAGAACTGCGAACTCTACAAAGCCTCCACCAACGTGCAGCGGACCCTTGAATATGCATTGCCTGCAGTTGAGAAGGACGCGCTCACCCATCGCCTCCTTCTGATCGACGAGGCGTCCAAATCGCTCGAGGTGCTCATTGGTAAGACAACGCAGATGATTGAAGCTCAGGACATGACTCGGCCAATGCTTTTCTCCCTGATTTCGACTCGGATCAAGCTCGATGCGGATCGCGCCGACACTCAAACGAAAATTGCTGCGATCTACGTTCCGCAGCTTTCTGATCAGCCACTCAAGCTGCAAGTAGCAGCGAAGCAATCCAGCGACAACGCCGAACAAAGCTCATTGGCTCGTCTCACCCGGCAAGACAGTTGGGATGTTGCCCTTACAGTAGGCGCGCATCAGCAGATCAACCCTGTCTCCAAAGGGGCTGAACCGTACGGTGAGGTCAGCGTCACTTACAATCTTGGCAGTCACGCCATCGACAAGCACCTCGATCGCTCCGTCGACGCATACGCTGGTTGGAAAAAGGTGCAGGAGAATGATGTTGAACGGGGCATGGAAGTCCTACGCGACCAGGTCCAGCAAACGATCACCGTGCAAATGAATCGCATCGACTCTCTGCGGCAGCGGACCGAGGAGATCGAAAAGAATCTCAGGCGAGTCAGCGATGCCAATACCAGCGCCTCCCTGGACTTTCGCAATCAGCTGATTTCGACCCAGCTTCTGCTCGGAATCGAAACCGGCGATGCTACATATCGGCGTGATCGTCTCCAAGAGTTTCTCAGCAGGAATTTCTGATGCTATGACGTGGAAATCAAGCTCATCGTGGTCCATCTGTGGTTCGGTTTGTTCCGTAAGAGTTGGAAGCTGTGATCGGTCCCCTGAAATCGCATTTTCGGAAACTTGGCCCTCGCGATCTGGTCGGGGAATCGAAGTTTCCCCAAACCCCGTTTCCGGGAATGCAGAAGTTCATCACTTCGCATAATTGGAGTATTCGACAGCTCCGTTCGGGTACCTTATCTCCCAAATCTCGTACCCAGTGACATTCAAGATCTGGAGCTTGGTGTTACCGGTGAATTTGAAGACCAGATCGCCCGTTTCTTCATCATGTAGAGCTTCCACCAGGGCCCGGCCAGATAACCTCTTTCGAAGTTCTTCTATTGCGTCAATTTCTGCTGGTAAGCCATATTTTTGTTGGTGGTCGAAACTGCTATAATTCGCCGCGCCATCCTCAATAAGACGCCAATATTCCGCTTGCAGTCTTGTCCCATCTACAAAAACCAAAGAGACTGACGCTTGTCCGTGTTCCGGGAACCCGTTCCCCGGGCGAAACCACTACGGATGACGTCACCAGCTTTGATAGCGAATCCTGAAGGCTTTGCAGTCATAGTCATAACTTTAATCCACTGCGAATAGTTCAGGGACAGAACCCTCCCGTAAAGTCACGTTTGCGGAAACTACGGCTGAACATACCAAAAACCCCCTTCCAAGGGAACTTGCTAGATCAGCTTCGCTCTCGCATCTCGCCGAGGAAGGTCGCGGCAAGCCTGTCTCGATCACAGTGTAGTAGGAGGGAGCGATTCTTGTTATTGATAGGAAATGTGGTTGCCTAAACGGCCACTCGGAACCTCCCGCTTCAGGAACGGAGGGCCACAATCATAGGGCAGCAACCACGATGCAGCAGCAGGCGTAGACTATTTCAATATGAAGCGCTTGCCCGCATTTTCGTTGCTGGCCGCCAGCCTTACTCTTCCCATCTACGCCCAGCGCTCTGTGTCTCATGGAGGCTTTTCAGGCCCCTCTCCACCTCCGGCTCGCGGAGGTTTCAACGCATCCCCCACCCGGAGTTTTACGGGCGCTCCCCACTACATCCGAAGTATGCCTCTCAGTATGAGCCCGAGCTTGCGAAGAAATGGCCCCACCAATTACATAGCTCATCGGGTTTATTCCACCGCCAGCCCTTATCGAAGACCCTTTCTATCGCCTTACCGCGCGAAAATTCGCTCCGCTGCTCCCATTTGGACAGGATGGGCCGGCCCTGGTTTTCTTGGATACCCTGACACCGCCGGCGCCGATGATTCGGCGACCCTGCCGAGCTATGGCGGATCGGACGGGTCGCGGCCACCCGATGAGGGTCTGCCCACGCCTTACAATCCCTATCAAACATGGCTTGTGCTGTCATATCCGTCTCTAACCACGGAGAACGCGGATGCTGTCACGCTTCTCTTCAAAGACGGTCGGCCGCCAGAGCAGATTCATAACTACCTCCTGACGCGCACCACACTTTATGTCCGGGATCAACAGAGCCGCGATATAGCGCTCGATCAACTTGATCTCGCTGCGACCCAGAAAGTAAATCACGATGCAGGCGTCGATTTCCAACTCCCAGTGACACAGAAGTAGCTGGTCTCGCCAAAGCGGACGAAAAGGTGTGGCGACCGCCGCGAGTTGAAGTTGCCGAAAACCCCGTTTCCGGGAAAAAGCTCATCCTCTATTTCTGGAAATTCAGATTCACCGGAGTTATTGGCAGCGGGTCGGGGGCGGCCGTCCCAGTCGTGGGAACGTCTTGTCCGACGACTTCCAGCTTCACGTCGTTAAGCCATACCTCGCCAGGACCGGAAAGCAAGGTGCCAAACGAGATTCCCGTCGCGTCAGCAGGGACATCAAGCACGATTTCATACGTCGTCCACGGCTGCGACCCGTGGATCGCTCGCTGTTCCATATTGTCGAAACCAACTACTGCCCGTCCCTTGTCGATCCTCATCCACAGTCCTGCCTAACCAGTTACATTCTCTGACCGAACCCAGGCTCTGAGGCGAACTCGCTTACCGGCATACTCGGTCGCTTGTATGGATTGCATCAGCGTTCCAAATCCGCCCGTGTCCTGAAGCGTCGATACCAGATACGCGCTCGGGAGGGCGTTGCGAAGCATTTGTGTGTCGATGCCGGTTCTGTAGTTTGCCGGTTTGCTCCCGGCTAAGAACCATCCGAGCGGAGCGTGATCTGATTGGATCGATGCCTGCGCAAAGACCGGGGTTAGACCAAAGAACGTACTAAACGCGCAGCAGCCCGCTAGTAAGGCAACGCAAAAGATGACGCTATTTGATTCAACTTTGAAGGCAAAATGGTCGGACATACGCAATTCCTCCTGCCTTTAGGCACCAAGCCTACAACGATTGCTCCTCGCAGCACAAAAAATCAAGAACCTGCCGGAAAAATCATAGGCTGTCTTCGTAGTGCCTGCAATGTCGGGTTTTCGGCAAGTTCGGCAATCATCGACCGGTCTATGCTTCTGCCCTTCAGAAGAGCGACAGCAAAAACCAGCCAGCATATGAGGGCTGGGAAAGAGTGACGAATATTGAGAACGTCAAGCCCATGTCAGCTCAACGCCGCAGAGAGCTGAATTAATGCTTGCCGAATCGCAGTCTCAGTATGGGCAGCAAAGCCCAGGAGCACACCCTTAGGGTCGGGACGTTTCAACGTGTATCGGTCGATACCGATGGCCTCAACCCCGCGAGCAGCCGCTGCCTTCTCTGCCTGCCGCGAAGTCATCCCATTCTTGAGGAACCCGACAGTATAGAGTCCTGCCCTGACGTTGGAAATTTCAAGCAACCCACCTAAATACTCATTCCCGCCTTCGATCAATGCTTCGAGGCGGCTGGCGTACAGATCACGCATCCGTCGCAGATGACGAGCCAGATGCCCATCCACGATGAAGTCACAAAGCACCGCCTGATCGAAATTCGAATTGCGGAAATCAGTTTGATAGCGGAAGGCTAAGAAATTCTCCACTAAGGACGGAGGCAAGACGATGTAGCCCAAACGTAAAGATGGGAACAACGTCTTGCTGAATGATCCGATAAGGATGACGTTTGAATTTTCGTCCAGGCTTTGCAACGCGGGTACCGGCTGACCCTCGAACCGGTATTCGCTGTCATAATCGTCTTCAATCACGAAAGCGCCGGCACGCGATGCCCAATTGAGAACCGCCATCCGCCGTTCCAAAGACATCGTCACACCCAGCGGAAACTGGTGAGCCGGCGTTAGGTATACACCCTTGGCATGCGGACAAAGTTTTTTGCCGGCTGAGACCGACAGTCCTTCTTCGTCTACTGGCACGCCGATGATCCTGGCGCCCGCATTGCCAAAAGCGACGCTCGCCCCAAAATATCCAGGATCTTCCATCCACACCGGATCACGCCGCTTCAGCAGAAGGCGTGCCAACAGATCAAGCGCCTGCTGTATTCCGGAAACCATCATGATCTGTTCCGAGCTACATCGCACTCCTCGCGACGCGCGCAAATAATCTGCAATCGCATCGCGCAATGGTTTATAACCGCGCCCATCTCCCGGCGTATCAAGCCATGACCTGAAATTCCGAGCGTGCTTTGCCGAAATACGTCCCCAAACCTCAGACGGGAATTCGGCAATGGCCGGATCCGCCGCGCGGAACGGATGACTCTCTTCTTTCCAAACCAGGTCGACGTAAGGCTTCGGTCGCACATATGCCGAGATGACACTGCGAATGTAGGCGGGAGGTGTCGAAGTCGTCTGCTGGTTAAGTTGAACTGGCACAACCCGATTGACCCAGGTACCAAATCCAACTCTGCTGGATATGTATCCCTCATCTAGTAAACGCTCGAAAACGCTGACCACCGTCCCGCGCGAAAGTCCATATTGGCGCGCGAAATCTCGCGAGGCTGGCAGCCTCGTGCCAGACCCAAGTCGGCCTTCGAGAATAGCGTTGCGCAGTTCTCCATAGAGCCAGTTCGTTAACGTCTGATGCTGCGGACGATTCTTGAGAGTGAACTCAAACGAGCTGATGGTTCGTGGCATGAGTTTCGGATTGGTCTAACGATCTCAAAGCAAAATGGCTCTACCAAACGTACCAATGCCAGTCCATAGTATCAGCACTGGACTTTGTTAAATCTGGCCGTGCTTTTAGCCGTGCTTGTAAACGGAGTACTCAAATGAAGATGGACCAAATGAGAGTCGGGGTTTGGTTATACGGATTGGCAACAATCGCAACGGGAATCTTGGATGTTGTTTGGCGCGAATTCGAAGCCTCCCATCAACCGATAAAATCCCTCGGCCAGCATATCCCCGGCGAACAGGTGCTAGCGGTCATCGCCGGTATTTGGCTGATCGCCACTGGTATCGCTATCCTGTGGCGACCGACCGCGCGGATCGGGGCCGCAGGAGCAGCCATGATCTACCTCATCTTTGCTCTGTTCTGGGTCCCTCGGTTCTATGCATTGACTCATCAGTTGGGCCTTCGAATCGGTGTCATAGTTTTCGTCTTAGGCGGAATCGCCGCACAGGTGCTTCTGGCCGCCCCAGCTCCAATCGTTTACGTTGCGACAGCAACACCCAATGCAGCATGGCGAGACAAAGCAATCATCGCCGCTCGTTGGATGTTGGGATTGCCTCCCATAACCTTCGGCTTAGGACACCTCATCAATCTTTCCGCCTACG
>CAYVSQ010000106.1:0-13210 GCA_964453815.1 uncultured Acidobacteriaceae bacterium
GCGATGGGATCTTACGTTGAAGGCTCCGGACCGGGACTATCCTTCATGGCTGGAGCTACGGCAGGACGATGATCAGCTGAAGGCGCAGATGGTCGGCCGATGGGGAAATGAGCGGCCTTTGCCAAAGGTTGAGGTGTCAGACGGCCAGCTCACATTCGTTTCACCTAAAGAAGAAGAAGGCAGCAAAGCTGATCTGGTATTTCAAGGCATGGTTACAGGCGAAACTCTGACGGGCACGGTCGATGGTCCAGATGGAAAAACCTGGCAATGGGTTGGTGTAAGGGCGCCTGCGCTGGAGAGAGCCAGTACGCCGAAGTGGGGCAAGCCAATTCAGCTGTTCAATGGAAAGGACCTGACCGGCTGGAAGATGAGTGCATCAGGACCGCCTGAGTGGACGGTGCAGGATGGAGCCATTGTCAGTCCCGGACACGGCCCCGAGCTCGTCAGCGATTCCAAATTCCAGGACTTTAAGCTGCACCTTGAATTTAACTGCGGTAGGGATTCAAACAGTGGACTCTATCTTCGTGGCCGCTACGAAGTTCAGATTGAAACAGAGTCGGAGGCAGAACCGCCAAGTCACCATACGGGAGGCGTTTACGGTTTTCTTGCTCCGTCCCCCGAACTGCCTCGCACGCCGGATGTATGGCAAACATTTGATATTACTTTGATCGGTCGCAGAGTTACTGTGATTCAGAACGGCAAAACCGTCATCGACAACAAGGAGATCCCTGGTATTACAGGTGGCGCAGTCAACAGTCACGAAGCGTTGCCTGGGCCTATCTACCTGCAAGGCAGTGAAAAGGGTCACGTCGCCTTTCGCAATATTGTGATTATGCCAGCAAAGTAAGTGCCCTTGTCTCGAGAGCCAAACGCTTTAGAATCAATCGTATAACAATGGCTATGCTTTGATGTCTATCGAAGGACGGCGCGTCTTGACTGGATGATGGATCCCGATCCGCAGAAATTGATGGCCGCCGGTCGCAGAACCTAGGAAGACGACGCACACATGCGCTTTGAAGAAGGGAGCGTCTCCGGCCTGGCGGAGTAACATATGTCAAAAACGTTGTCGTTTGCTGTGACGGAACCGGAAACGAGTTTGGCGACAGTCATTCCAATGTCATTGACGAGCAACAGGTGTTGTACTATTACCCGGGCGTGGGAACCATGGGCTCTCCGAATGCAATTACGCGGCAAATGAGCAAAGGTTTGTGCGTGGGTTTGAGAAGAACGAGACGAAGTTTCCACAGATCGTTGCTTACCTATGAAATGGTGCGCCGTAGCTTCTCAAGATCGTGGGGTGGGGCCTTTCTGCACGGATGCGGCGACTAAGGCGGAGAAGGAGTTTGCCAATGCGGAGGCTTCGAAGGGGGCTCTGGTGTTGCGGCGGCCTTCGCGTGGGCTGACCGAGTTGCTTCGGCATCTGGCTGAGAGTCGCAGCAATGGGCGATACCTCGTGAGATCGGCGGATTGGCTGAAGACGATGCTTACGGCTACGAAGGGCTTGGGAAGAGGAGATGAAGTGGCTTTGAGATTTCGATTGGACGGAGCAGAAGATTTCGGCGGGGGAACTTCGCCGGGAGCTACTGGCGGTCCTGCGGACTGGGCCGGATTCGGCCGGCTAGCCCGCGTGGTTCTGGTTCGATCAATGAGGCCATCGAGTTTTTTATTCCCTCTACACGAGGCGGCAAAGTGAAGTTGCCAGCAGCTTTCGGTGGATGACTGGGAGTGACAGTTGAGCAGTCCCTTATGACCCGAACTGATTTGATCAACTGTTTCCTCCGCCATCGGCGATACCGAAGCTATCTGGAGATCGGCGTTGGAATCGGTCGTGAGAACTTCGACAGGATACAGTGCGACAACAAACATGGCATCGATCCAGCCTTTTGCGTCGAGGGCGTTCAACACGTGGACTCCGATGCGTTTTTCGGAGAAAACGCGAATACCTTCGATGTGATTTTCATCGATGGAATGCATGAAGAACCTCAAGTTGATCGAGATATTGCTCACTCAATTCGCCGTCTGAACCCCGGCGGGGTCATCATCCTGCACGACTGCCTGCCTCCTGACGAGTGGCACCAGCGTCCAGCTCGCGACTATCACCTTGGGGAGTCGTGGAACGGCACGGTTTGGAAGAGTGTACTGAAATGCTTCACTGCCAGCGAATGCCACTGCTACGTCGTTGATTGCGACTGGGGCTGCGGGGTAATCGACACGGCCCGGCGCGCTACCGCCAGCCCGCGTTCCGATTTGCCACTGGAACTCGATTACCGGCGTGACTTTTGGCGGCTGGAGCATTACGTACTCAGCGAGGCCAAGTTCCTGATGGAAGTCTACGACGTTGCTGTCTTCTACCATATTGCGGAAATGGGAAATTGGGAGGCTGTAGTCAAAGAGCACTTTGAGATCCTTCGCGCCGCCGAGATCCACTCAGTCCGCTTCAGCTATGTCGGGTGCTCCGATGGGATCGATGTCGTGGGCCGGATCGCCGAGAAGGCGGGTATTCAGGCTTCGTTAATTCAATTCAATCGCGAGCTGATGGCTTACGAATCACCTGCGATGAAGATGATCGAGGAGTGGGCGGGGACTGCGCCGGAAACCGGATCCATTCTCTATTTCCATACCAAAGGGGTCAGCGCTCCGGACGATGAGAATCGACGCAAGTGGAGGAAGTTGATGAACCACGAGGTGCTGGTCAATTGGCGCCAGATTGTGCCCCAGCTCGATTCCTTCGACGTGATTGGCGTCAACTGGCGGAACTGTCCGCCGATTGCGCATTTCTCGGGGAATTTCTGGTGGGCGAGAGCTGGCTGGGTACGCGAGCTCGCACCGTTTGACGAGTACTATGCCAATCCGCGTCATCCCTCAGCACTGGAGAACAGCCCCCGACTCGGCTGCGAGTTCTGGATCAGCTCAGGGCCGCGAATGCCGCAGGTTTTATCTTTGGTATGTGCCGATCAGGATTTCGTCCAGCCGGTCTTCTGGTCTCATTTTTCGCATCCTGCGCTGGAGTGACCGGGTGCGCCTCGAACACCTATCTCCCTTTGCTCTACCGCTTCATCGCAGACCCATCTTGCTCGGCATCCAGCGCCAGGTTGCGCTGATTTGCCGCCACTGCTTAAGACTTTCGCCCTTTTCAAACTCCAGCCGCAGCGGTTCTCCCTGAAATCCCCAGGGGTGGAGGCGAAGCGTCTCGGAGGGCCAATGGTTCCAGCGCAGGACGAGCGCCTGACCGTGATCAGCGACCTCCCACGATCCATTGGGGCGGGACCCTCCCTGGCTCCAGAATGAGGCGTCGGCGTAGAGACGAACCCATCCTGACCATGCGTCATGAAATGCGCGTAACTTGAACAGGGGCGCAGGATGCTTGCCGGTGAAGCCGGCGTGGACCCGTCGCATTTCAAAAGGGCCCAGCCAATGACCGGACACGACATCATTGCCGACTTCGGGGACCTGGTCTCCATACCCCTGCAGCCGCGCGGTGCTTGCCAGGTTCATTCCGCTGGCTATGGCGCGTTGGGTGAAAAACAGATCTTCTGGTTGGGTCGTCTCGACTGGTTGGCTGGCGAAGTACTCGACCATCGGGCGTGACATGAGATAGCCGGCGCCCCCTTGCGCGTAGCCCAGCCGTATCTGCATGCTGCCGAGGAAGTCCACTCCGGATCGAGGCAAGGTGCAGAGGCGTTCGGGGCGCACGTAAGTGTCGTCGTCGCACTTGAAAAGGTATTCGAAGTTGTAGCGCTCCAGCGCGTAACGATAGAAGGAGTGGACCTTACCCGCGAGCTGGTCGTAAGTGTCCGGCACTGGAAGGGAGACGAGACCAGGCTCGTCGGTCGCACCGGCATTGCCCGAAAAGAAGAGAGCACTGATTCCGAAGGGAAGATTGCGAAGCCACGTCTCCCGTACGACCCTCCGCCTATCTGAATAACGATCGCAGGAGCAGATACCGACGAGGATTTTCACCCTTGACTGACTGCCAGGGCCGAGCGGTTCCGTTCTGGTTGCGAGATAACGCATAGAAAGTCCTCAGCCGATTCGATGGTTCGCTTGAGAGGTTTTCACTTTACACCGATGCGTGAGATTTTCGCGCTCTCTTTAGCCGCTCTATTGGAGCGTGGTAACAAGGCAGAGAGGAACGGCAGAGCCTCTCAAATCCGCGATGCAAACCTCCATTTGGCGATGCGGTTGCAGTGGCGGAGAAAAGCGGGATCGAGTTGGGCGACTCTTCGCTCCAGACGCGCCGTTACCTCCGGATGAGTCTTGCTGTCGCCCTGCAGATGGGTGTAGCCGACGCGGGCCGCGGTGTTGGGATTGTAGGCTTCGGCGGTCGAGGGAAAGAGATAGCGGATATTGACGCCGCGATAGGGAGACTCGGGCGCGATGCGGTGGTGGTCGATGCAGCAGGCCAGGAGGAACTGCTCGATCAGCATGGTGAAGCCGGTCTTGTCGGGGAGTTCGTCCCACAGCGCGCGATGGGCCGGGTCGCCGACGAGTTGGAGGGCGGTCTGAGCGTAGTGGCGGATGAAGTCGACGTTGTTCGCGCCGAGGATACCGCAGTTGTCCTCTCGGAACCAGGTGGTGCAGCGCGAGGAGGCCCACTGCCACTCGACGGGAAGCTTGAGGTTGTGACGATCGAAGAGGGATTCGATCTCGCGCGGGCCGCACCATTCATGCTCGAGCGAGTGAGTCTCCGGGCACTGCGAAAAGACCGGCGCGGAGGTGAGCTGCGGCGGCAGCGCTTTCCAGAGAAAGACATCGGTGTCGATATGAGTGAAGGGGCGGTCCTGCAGACTGTAGGCGGTCAGCTTGCCCAACGCCCACCAGCCGGGAGGGGCGTCGCGCAACCGATCCAGTTCGGTCGAGACGCTGTCGAATTTCAGGCCCAGCGCATCGACGAGCATCCGCTTGCCGGGGGTGTCGGTGACCAGCAGGGTTTCCGCAAAGTGCTGCCGGGCCAGACGAAGCGAGAGTCCCCACGCCAGCAAGTGATGCGAGGGTTCCCGCCAGATTCGACCTTTGCAGGACTTGAAGGGCTTGCTCCAGAATGACCAGACTGCTCGCATATTCGGCCTTTCATGCGGAGAGGGGATTGTGTTGCTTTTCTCCGTGAGGGATTGCAATGAGGGTGCAGAGTGAAGGCCTCGACCTGGCAATCAGCCGGACGGCGACACTCTCAGCTCCGCGCGTCGCGTTGCTTCGTACTCTTTGCGGGCTTGTGCAAAGTTCGCTTCGCCCCACTTGAGCTGATACGCCATGAGGCATGGCTCGACCCAGGATTGGGCGGCATCCTTGCCCAGTACCTCCGACAGGGTGGCCCAGGCGGTCGCGAGAGTTCCGTAAGCCTCGGCGAGTTTGCCCTGCGCCTCTAACGCTTCGGCCAGTTCGACGCTTGCGGCAAAGTAGCTGAGCGGCGCGATCGCCTTGAGTGCGGCTGAGCGGGCCCGGAGCGCGTACTCGACTGCCGCGTGGCCCTGTTTTGTCGCTCGGGCAAGCCGCGCGTGAACGACGAGAATCTCCGCGGCAAGATGCGGATCCTTCGCGGCTTCGAGCAGGCCGGTCTCCAGTATGCTGAGAACCTGTTCGGCGTGGTCCGAATATCCATGCTGCAAGAGCAGATTCGCCTCTTCGGTGCGAACGAAGCCCGCAATCTCAGGTCCATGCGTGGCGGCAACCAGTTCCCATGCCAGGTCGAAATCGTTTCTTGCCGGGCCGATTTCCCTCAGAGCTAGAAAAGCAACCGCGCGCCGGCGCAACAGCGCGCTCTTTCCATCAGCTTTGAGGCCAGCCTCCTGCGCCTTGTCCAGGGCGTCATTCCACGCGCTGAGGGCATTCTCATATCGGCCTTCCGCAAAAGCAGTTTCCGCTCTCTCGGCCGCGATCGATACCGCCAGCGGTTGATCCCTTGGCGCTGTGTCCGCGGCCTGCGCAACGAGAGAACGGGCTTTTTCCATTTGCCCGGAGGAGCGGCGCAGAGTCGCGGCCAGTTGCAGGCATCTGGACTGGTCATAGCTGCGTCCGGCTTCCGCATGCAGCCATGCCGCTTCTTCCAGAGCTTCTGCAGCCTCGGGCCATTTGCCCTGCGGAATCAGCGAATTCGCTGTTTGCATCAGCGCTTCTGCTTTATCGTCGCGTATCCGGGCTGCCTGGGGATCGTCGTCAGCCATCTCGGTCAGAGCTCCTTGACCTCGGTGATTCTATAGCCCTGCTGCTCCAGCCTCGATTTCGTCTCTTCCAGAGAATCCTTGCGGGCCTGTTGATGAATTTGCGCCCACTCCTGCAGACTGCTTGCGAGATTCTGCGCCTGCCCCTGCTTTTGCTGCGCTTGTCCATCGAGCGTTATTGCATTCTTAGAAGCCTCATGGTGCAGCAGGCTGGCTTCGGTAATACGGTCTTTGTTTTTTGCGTCGAGATCTTTGCTAGTCTCCTGCGCCTTGTTCAGCTCCTCGCCAGATTGATCCGCGTTCTTGCCGGTCTCTTTGAGAGTCGACGCGTCTGCCGCGACCTGCTTATCGCGCTCGCCGTGCGCGGTCTTCTGCTGCTCTATTGTGTTGTCCATACTGTCGAGTTGCTCGAGGAATTTCCCCGAATCCGCGTTCGCCTTCAATATCGCGTGCTTGGCTGAGACCAGGATGCCAAGGACCGATTGGACCGATTCCCACGGCGGTGTGGCCGCTTCGATCGCTATCTCCTCGAGCGTAGAAAGATCGTCCTCACTCTCGGGTAGGGAATAGGCCAGCGAGGTAAAGCGGTGAAAGCCACGCATGGGAACGGTGATCACCGAGAGCTTGGCTGCCCGGTCGGAGTAGTCCGCCAGCGTACCTTGGGCCTGGTCTTCTTTCTCCTTTTTCTTTTCGTTGGCCTGGGTCCGTCGTTCGACGGCCTGCTTGTGGGCTTCAGTCGCGCTGATGGCCTCTTCGGTTCTCTCCTGCACGTTGGCCAGTGGCTTCTCATTTGCTTTGTGATGGGCCTGTTGGCCAGCCATGATAGCCGCGGCCTTTTCGCTCTGTGCGCGGGCGTCGAGCGTCTCGAGAATCTGGTTCTCGACGTCGACGATGTCCTGCGGCGTGCAGGGCGGCGGCGCATAGTTGGGGTTCACATGCTCGACAATCGGCTCGCGCCTCGCCTCTTCGAATCCGCGCATAGCGTTCACTCCAGCTGTTCCCGCCAAGGGGCCACCTGCAATGAAGACGGACTTCTCGGCCGTGCTCATCTTGCTGGGATCCATTTCCCCTATAGCGCGGATGTTGCGCATCAATCCCGATTCTGGTTCCTCGGAGTCCTTGCCTTCGCTCTTCTTAGGCTGCTTGGCGCCGATATGCGCGGCGGGCGGAAGATGGGAGACATTGACGGGCGGCTTCGGAGCTTTGGCGGGTTGTTCTACCGGTGCCTGCGAGGGCGCCGGTTCGGGTGCAGGCGCAGCATCTACTGCGGTTTTCGGCGCCACACTGGACGCGAGCGGTTTGACCGGCCCGGGCCGCGTCTCGGGCGCCGGCTTGGTTATTGGCGCAGGTTGGGGCGCCAGAGCGGGTTGCTCGGGTGCAGCGGGAATTTTGATCGCATGAGCTTTGAGCACGGGCCCCGGCTGCACAATCGGCGGCGTCGCCGAGATGGCCTCGACGTGGCGATCGGATCCGGCTTCCCGACGCGGCGCGGTCGTCTCGGGTGGCTTCGTTCCGGCCGGTGCGGGTGTTTGTGTAGCAGTTTGTGGCTGCATCTCGGGCACGGGTGTTACTGACTGAATCTGCGGAGTCACAACCGGCGTGGGTACGGCGGCCGGGGCGGCAGGTGTAGCCGCGGGTTTGGGTGGCTGATTTGCCGGTCGGCCGAGATCCCTTCGAGCCTCGGGAGAGGCATTGCGGATGATTGCGTCGAGCTTAGGCAGGCCTTCCTCGATCTTCTTGATCTTCAATTCACGGTCGCGAACTTCCGCCTCTTGTAACGCTGCTTCCTGCTGATGTTCCTGGGCCCGTTCGCGCAGCTTGTCGGCGCGGCTCGCAGCCTGCTTGGCCTCCTTGCTTCCCGGCGCGGCTTTCTGGGCCTGCTCGTCGGCGGCAAGTGCGTTTTTCGTGGCTTTCGCCGCCGCATCTGCGGATTTCTTCGCCAGGCTCTTGGCCTCGCTTGCTTCCTTGCGATAGCGGGAGATTTCTTTCCTATTGGAAGGGATCGCGCCTTGTTCAACAGGTTTCCGTCCGCCGGGAAGAGACTGCGGATCGACATGAGCGTCGGCGGGTTTGATGGCAGCTTCATCGCGCAAAACTCCACCTTCGATGGGGAAAGAATGGTCGATTTGTCCCCCTTTACCGTGTCCAGCCTCAGCGTGGATTCTCTCGGTAGCCAAGAGGCCGCTTTTGCGGCTGCCGGCGGTGTGGGGGTGATCGGCGACAGTGTCGAGATGATGGAACTGGATCTTTCTGAGCACCTCTTTTTTCTGCTCGAGGAGTTCCTCCAAGTCCGCTTGCAGTGCCTCGCGCTGTTCGGGCGGGAGCTCTTCGATTTTGGCGCGCAACTCCGCGACGGCTTCGGCGTTTGCCTTCAGCTCGTCGATCTGGGACTCATACTCCATGAGCTCACGGGTCCGCTCCGTATATTGGTCGGTAAGGGCGCCGCCCTCCGGTTCTCCGGAGACGTGTCCGATGGCTTCTTCCCGTGCCTGTGCGCGCAAATCCTGTTTGACTCCTGGATCAACCTCGAACCGTCCGCCCGGTCTAGGATGAACGGTCTTTTTTACGACCTTGCCGGTCTTCGGATCGATCTTCGGTTTACCGGTTTTCGGATCGATTTCAGTGACCCGGTCGGGCGCCAGATAAGGCTCCACTTTCTGATCGTGGACGATCCGGGCATCCTCGTCCTTCATTCCGGTCGATTCACCCAGTCCCTCGATCTCAACCCGGTTGATCTCAGCTTTCACTTGCTTCGGCGAAACACCGGCATGTTGTGCCAGTTTTTCTATATCTTCTTTGGTCAGATCTTCTCCATTGCGGATCTTCTTTTTAAGCCTGTCCTGCTCTTTCTTCGATAGAGGTTTCTCCTTTGGCTTTCCATCGTCGCCGCCGCCCTTCTGCTCAGATTCAGGCGTGCTTTCGGGCGCAGTCTCTGTTTCTGGCCCGTCCGCTGGAGCTTTTTCCTCGGATGAGGCCACCGGGGCTTCTTCGGCGGCGGTGGCGGCGGGCTTTTCCGAGGTGGGTGCCTCGGTGGTGGGTGTGCCCTCCGGTGCAACGGGCTTTTCGGGTACCGCGGTGATCTCAATCGGTTTTGGCGCCTCGGGCAACTCGGGAATCTCGATTGGCGCTGGCTTGGACGGGGCTGATTCGGTGGGAGGCTTGACTTCCGGCTTAACCTCGGGGGCACCCGGAGCAGGGATCTCCTGTGGAGTCGCAGGGGCAACTTCTTGAGCGGGTGCCGGAGTTGTCTCGGGGAGTGTCTCTTTGACAGGCTCTGCGGTTCGCGCGCCCGGCTTGCCGCCCGGGGCAGTCTCATGCGAAGCGCCAGCCCCCTTTTCCCCCGGTTCGGCTTTCACGCTTGGTCCGTCACCCGATCCGGCCCCGGGATTTGGATGGTCCGGCACCTTCGGTGTGGGCTTGCCCGAGGCCATATGAAGACCTTTCTCCGCTATGGCCCCTCCGGCCAGCCCACCGCCCAGTCCGCCAAGAAATCCGGTAGCCGCCCCCGCCGCCAGGCCGATCGCATTCCCCTGGGTCACAACGTCGCGCGGGTCGGCTTCGCTGGTGAAGGTATGCAGGGCGCGGAAGATGGTGACCAGTTGCTTGAGGACAAGCGAGTTGATTCCGTCGAGAACCATGCTGGCCAGGCCAATTGCTCCGGCGATCGTCGAGAGCGTGAGTGCCAACGGCGATGCGACGCCGACGGTAACAATAGTGATAATCCACATGGCGATGGAGATTGCCCCAATGATGCCGGCAATCACATTGAGTATTCCCGTCGCTACATCGATGATCGTGCTGATCGATTCAATGCTATTGGCCAGCGTGTCGTATACGTCCGCGCCTTCTCCAAATCGGCCGATGGTTTCTCCGGTTGCCTTCCAATCCCGGGAAGCGAGATCGTAGGCCGACATGACGCCGCCAATGACCGCGCCAACGGCCGGCAGTGGCGCAAACTTGCCCACTGCCGGGGCAAATTTGGCCGCCAGCCTGAGAGCGCCTTTTTCCGCGCCTTTCTCGACCAGCTTGATGCCGGCTCCGGTCGCGGCGCCTTTACCGAGGCTCTCCAGGAAGTTGCTTCCGCCGGCTGCGGACTCGGCGATGAACTCCGCTCTCTCGCCGGAACCGGTGGCTCCAACCTTGCTCGCCGCCGCGCCCCAACGCTGATGCTCGGCAAGCTCGGTATCAATCAAAGCCAGATTCCCGGTCGACAATCCTGCCAGGGATTTCTCCGCTCCCTCGCCGGCATCGTCTTGCTTGCCGGCTGTCGCCGGAGCCGGGGATTGCAGCGCCTGTTGAACCTTCCCCTGAATTTCGTTCTTGGTCGAGTCTCTGATCTTCGCGGCCTTCGATCCCATCTTGTCCAGGCCGGGCAGATTCGCCTCTGCCTTGTCCTGCATCTGGCTGTCGCGCTTGCCTATCTCCTTGGTTCCCTGCTCCGCATCCGCGCCATCGGCTGGCTGTGGCGACTCCTGCGCTGGAGCAGGCGGCGGATCCATCACGGCTCCCGCCGGCTGCCTGCGAATGGTTGTGTTTCTACCCGGCGGCACGCCCCCCTGCTGCACCACGTGCGCCAGCTCATGCGCGAGTAGGCGTTTGCCGACGTCGGTGTGTGGGGCGTAGGACCCCGCATCCCAAACAATCTGGTTGCCGGCGGTGTAAGCCCGCGCCTTAATTGCCCGCGCAGAAGCGGCCGCCTGTGCGCCAGTGTGAATGCGCACAGCCGAGAGATCGCGCCCAAAGCGCGGTTCCATGAACGCCTGTGTCTCGCGGTCCAGCGGACGGCCCGGAGAGCCCAGCGCCTCGTGGACAAGCGGCGGAGCATTCCACATCCCAGCGGCGGGACCGTTGGCGGCCGCCTGCCGCAACTGTGGCGGCGCGGGGCTCCCGATGCCGACGGGATCGTCCATGCGCATTACATCTTCCGCCGCCCGATCTGCCTCGGATTCCAGCGGATCGTCCGAGGCGCCAATGGCCAGCTTGCATTGCACCCATAGCGGACTCTCCGAGGCCGAGGTTCGCCGCGAAGCGCGGCCGTCAGATGGGGTGTCGGCGGGGATGGCTGAGGGATTCAAGGGCAGGGCGGGGTGCAGGGGATATAGCTGCCGGGATGGTTCCTGGGGTGCAGCCTGGTTTGCAGCGGGCGCAGCACTGCCGGCGGTCTTTGCAGCCGTCTTGTTAGCTCGGGTTGGCAAAAGCGCGGATACTGGCGCCGCCATCGAGGTTACTCCTCCATAAGTGAATCGCGAAGTGAATCGCCGTCAGTGGACTGCCGCAGTTGGCTGCGAAAGTGAGGGCGCCGGTGAATACGACCTATTAACTGAGACCATGGGCGGTTCTAGAAGAGCACTGTGAATGTGGCTCCTCCGCCTCCGCTGGTCTTAGTAGCTGTTGGGCCTGAGCCGCTGCCGGGGCTGAAGAGAATCGTTGCGTCGAGCTGATAGGACACGCCCGCCCCCGCAGACTTGCTGGCCAAACTGGCCGCAATCTTGTCGGTGATACCGGGGGCAAGCTCTGTAACAATTCCCCAGATGCCGCCGACGAGTTTGCCGGGATCCAGCGCGTAAGCGGAGGGCGGAGCACCGGTAAACATAAAATGCAGGACCTCGGTTTTTTTGATGGACTCCTGCAGCGCGCTGGGAGAATCGCCGGGCTTGGCATCTTTTGACAGATCGGGAAAGCCAAAGCGTGCCCGGATGCTAAAGGGGCCGGAGCTGAAGAGGGAGACGGCGTCTGGCGCTTTCGGCGCGATGGCGGGCGTTGCCGATCCGCCGCTGCTGCCAGCCGGAGCGAGCGCTGGGGTGGGCTGACTGGTTGGAGCCAGCGGCGACGGGATATAGGGCGTGTACTGTGCCGCCGGCGGAAGAATCGATGGACTGGTTGGCGAATACTGCGAGGGCGGTTGGAAGAGCGACGGGCCGGGATGTCCGAGCGAGCTGCCACCGGTCGGTCCGCCCAAAGTGTAGTTGCTGGGCGAAAAGATCGACGGCTGTTGAGGAGGAGCGAGCAAGGAGGGCCGCGTCAATTGCAGGTTCTGCAGCATGGCCGGAGGCACGGAGACAGTGACCTGGGCGGTTTTGGGCTTTTTGGTTTCATTGTCGACGGTCGTTCCTTGAGCTCCCTTGGCTGCGCCTTGCGGAGTTGGATCACGATAGACGCCGCGCGCGGCGCTCGATAGACGCTTTCCCGCGTTTCCACCGGATTGCTGCACGGTGTGGGTCAGCTCGTGCGCGAGCAGTCGCCGTCCTTCTTTCGATTGCAGATTGTAGCGTCCGGCGCCGAAGAAGATATCCTGCCCGACGGTGTAGGCATAAGCATCGACGGCGCGCGCCGCAGCCGCTGAATCGGTTCCGGTGTGCACACGGACACCGGCCAGATTGGTGCCGAATCGCGGCTCCATATAGGCGCGGGTTGCCGAGTCGAGCGGCTTGCCGGGGGAGCTGAAGGCTTGCTGTACGGTGGCTGGCGCTTCGTGCAGTCCGCTACCGCGAACTCCGAGCTGCCCTGCCGCTTGACGACGCGGCGATGGAGTCGCGGCTTCGGTACCTGTCCCCGTTCCCATTGCCATACCGTTGTTCGAAACGCGCGCCGCCATTCGGTCAGCCTCGGCTTCGAGCGGTTGATCGGCCGGGCTGACGGCGAGCTGCGAGATAGGCGCAACCGGGTGAGAGCTCTCTTGAGCATGGGAGGGAATTGCATCTGGCCGTGCGGGCAAGACGGACAGAACAGGACGCCGCCATGAGGCAGCCGGAGAGATTGACGCGGCGGGGACGCCCGGCAGAGGAGCCGTTCTAGCGCTTCGGATCAGACCAACGGTCGAAGAATGACTGGGCATGGTACCCACCTCTCCAATCTCCAATGAAAAGCTCCGCGAAGATCGAGTATCGCGGTTTATTCCTTGGGATCCTCAGGCTTTGGCGGCGTCTTGGCCTCCTCAGGCTTTGGCGGCGTCTTGGCCTCCTCTTCTTTGGGCTGCTCCGACGCCTGTTTATCGAGTGTCTGCTTGGCAACTTCGGCTGCGTTCTGGAACGGATTTGTAGCACCTTCGAGCC
>CAYVSQ010000107.1:0-11660 GCA_964453815.1 uncultured Acidobacteriaceae bacterium
AGATCGTGCAAAACTTTACACCGGATCATGCTGCGGCAGCCAACTCCGTGCGATTGCCTCTGGGTAACGCCGGCTCGTTCGGAAGCCCCTTTCTTTCCGCGATCAGTCTGATGAATGGCTGGCCCGCGCACCCCAACCGCCGAGTGCTGATTATGGTGACGGATGGAATCGATCGAGCCAGAGGCGGACCACGCTCTCCCGGCCTGAGCACGAATCCCGACGTGAATTCTGCAACCACAGTTGGCCAGCGCACCGGAACAATCATCTATGGGCTCTTCACCCCCGGAGTAGGGCACTTATCACGGAATTTTCTTGAAGCGACCAACGGGCAGAATGGTATGGCCAGACTATCTGAGGCAACCGGCGGTGAGGCCTTCTTTCTGGGTACCCGGGCTCCCGTCAGTTTCAGGCCATTTCTGGAGAGTATCCAAAAGAGTCTTGACAACCAATATCTTCTCGAGTTTCGAATCGCGCCAAACCGGAGAGCGGGTTTGCAGTCGGTTTCTGTGGACACCGAAGTTTCGGGTGTAGAGTTGATATCCGCAGATAGCGCGTGGGTACCGGCTCAATGAACAAACATGACGACGGTGTTCAGCCTGAGCGCGGGGGTGGACAAAGATGAGCGCCAGCAGTCGTTCGTCTAAATCGTCGATCATATTGGCGATCCTGCTGATAGTCCTCGGACTCGTGGCCGTCATCTTGCCTACTCTCGCGTCCATCGGGGTCGCCAGAGTGATCTCATGGCTACTGCTTTTCGACGGGATTTTCCAGCTGGTCCATGCCTTTCGCTCCAAAGGCGTCGGGCGCACGATCTGGAAGCTCCTGGTGGCCATTTTGTACATCGGTGCCGGCCTTTACTTGCTGGCACAGCCCTTGTTAGGACTTGTCGGTCTCACACTCATATTGGGGGTGTTCTTCTTTGTAGAAGGCGCCATGGACATCATCACCTATGTCTGGACGCATAAGGACCCGGGCTCTGAGTGGCTGCTGCTCCATGGCGTGGTCACCCTGCTTCTGGGTCTGATGATTTGGAGGCGTTGGCCCGTTAGTTCTTTCTGGGCATTGGGAATCATTGTGGGAATCAGCATGCTTGTCAGCGGCACGACTCGCCTCCTGATGGCCTTGAAAGGTCGTCCGTTAGCGACGGCTGCCTAATCCTTAGTTGCATGAGGACTGTCGGAGTCTCACGCAAGATGTATCGGGGCGCCTTGAAAGATGGAGTCTATTTGCCACTCAGGCAGCCGGACACGGTCTCAACCCGTGCCCCTTGCAAGACCTGTTGGAAGTGATGTTCCTTTGCCCTCTACATGCCAACTGCGCACGATGAGGACTTAGCGTCTTGTCCATTTGGAGTTTGCGGCGCGGCGACAACGACGATAACCGGATGAGCCCCCATGGTCTCGGCCTGAGGAGCATCCTCCTCTCGGCGTTCCTGGAATTCAATCTTAAGGCGCCGATCAGCTTTCTGACTCTGGTTCTCGGGCCGGCACTGCTGGTCGGCATTGCACCGTCGGTCGTGATTACCTATGGCCGATTGCTGTTCTATACATCTGCATCGCTGGGGTACCGTCCAACCATAACGCTCACCCTCCTGGCCGCCTTGGTTGGCCTAGCTCTATGGATCGGCAGGCCGCTGCTTGCTATGGCCATCGACAATTTCTGGCACCTCCACTACACCCTGGTCTTTCCGATCTTCGTCGTTATACGGGAACTCCTGCGAGCGGCTGTGGAATGGCTCCGCGATCCATCCGCGACTGCCCTGCAGCTTGATCGCGGACGACGCTTCGGCACCGTGCTTGCAGGGGTCTTGTTTGCCGGTGCGGGCGTTGCCCTGGCTATTTTTGTGGACCTTCGTCTTGGCCTGCAGATGATCGATATCCGGCAAGTGCAGCCGTGGGTGGAGATAAGAGCCGCGATGGGGAACGCGGCGGTCTTCCTCGGACTCTCGACCGCCGTCGCCAGCCTGTTCTGGATCTGGCGCGAGCTCTCCATCAAGGGGCCGGTACTAAATTGGAAGCCGCTTGACTCAGTCCAGGAACTCCCCACCATCCGAGTGGCGCATGTTTCGGATTTCCACATGGTCGGCGAGCGCTACGGAATTCGCATGGAGTGCGGTACTTACGGACCGCGAGGTAATCTCTGCGTTCGCAGTACCATGCGCCAGCTTAAAGCGATCGACGCGTTGACCCCTTTGGATCGCGTCCTCTTGAGCGGCGATGTAACCGATGCCGGCACGCGGTCGGAGTGGGCGGAGTTCGTCGATCTTCTTCGCCGCAATCCCAACCTTGGGAGACGCTTGTCATTTGTTCCCGGCAACCACGATGTGAATGTCATTGACCGCACCAATCCGGGACGCCTCGATTTGCCCTGGAGTGTTGGTCCAGCACTTCGCAAGCTCCGTGTAGTGCTTGCCCTCGATGCGGCCCAAGGTGACCGGGCCCACGTGGTAGACCACAAGACAGGCGCCTTGGGCCCTTTGCTCAGAGACTATCTACAGCACGGAGAACGCCCTAATCTGTTGCGCTCTCTCGCGCAACGCGGCAGCATGCGCGGACGCAAGGAGATAGCCAAGGTTTGGCAGACAATCTTTCCCATGGTCGAACCTCCGCAAGGCGATGACAAATACGGAGCGATCCTCCTGAATTCAAATGCGAGTAGCCACCTCTCCCTCACCAACGCAATCGGCATAGTTCGCCCGTCTGAGCTCCGAGCGCTGAAATTGATTCTCAAAAACTATCCCGATCGTTCCTGGATTCTCATGCTCCATCATCAACTCGTGGAATATCCGGTTACGTCAATCGCGATACGAGAGCGTATCGGACTCGCGCTGGTCAATGCCCCCGATATTCTCGCCGCCATCGCGCCCTATGCGTCGCGTATTCTCGTGATCCACGGCCATCGGCACAAGGAATGGATCGGAACCTGCGGCAATATAGTTCTGTGTTCAGCCCCCTCGGTAACGCTGGGCGGTATGAGCAAGGGCAAATGCTGCGGTAGTTTTTATGTCCACAATCTCGCCTTTCCCGATAAAGGCGGCCTTCACCTGGTCTCATCTGACGAGGTAAGACTCGCATAACCGCGCCATTGCATTATTTTTACCTGAACCATTTCCACTCCCGGATACGTATACTTCACTAACACGAGAACGACCCCAGGGTTTTCGCACTGTAAGCACTTTTCGCGCATGCCTTTCATGCGCATATCGGGAGAGTTTTGTGCCACTGACTATCACTGGCTTGTCGAAGACCTACTCCAACGGGGTCCAGGCGCTCAAAGACCTCAATCTTACCATCGGCAACAACATGTTTGGCCTGCTCGGTCCTAACGGAGCAGGCAAAAGTACACTCATGCGCACCATCGCGACGCTCCAAGAACCGGACTCTGGTGAAATCTGGCTGGACGGAATCAATGTGCTCAAGCAGAAGGACACCGTGCGCCGCCTGCTCGGTTATCTGCCCCAGGAGTTCGGCGTTTATCCCAAGATCTCGGCTCTCGACATGCTCAGCCATCTCGCCGTGATGAAAGGCATCACCGACGGCCGCGAGCGGAAGGAGATGGTCGACGCCCTGCTCAACCAGACCAATCTCTGGGACGCCCGCAAGAAAGCCCTGAGCACCTATTCCGGTGGCATGAAGCAGCGCTTCGGCATCGCCCAGGCGCTTCTCGCTAATCCCAAGCTCATTATCGTCGATGAGCCTACCGCCGGCCTCGACCCGGCCGAACGCCACCGCTTCCTCAATCTGCTCAGCTCCATTGGCCGCGATGTAATCGTCATTCTCTCGACACATATCGTCGAAGATGTTCGCGAGCTATGCAACCGCATGGCGATCATCAGCAATGGGGAGCTTCTGCTGGAAGGCGCCCCGGTCGAGGCTCTGGAAACCCTGAGCAGCCGTATCTGGAGCAAGCTGGTCACCTTCGAAAGCGAACTCACCACCCTCGAAGCGCAATTGCAGATCGTCTCCGTACAGTTGCTGGGTGGCGCTCACGAGGTCCGCATCTACTCCGAGACCGACCCCGGCAGCGGCTTCAGGCCCGTCGATGCCAACCTCGAGGATGTCTACTTTCTCAACATGGAACGCCATAAGGATCGCACCAAGGTCAACTGATCCCGAGCGAGGAGAGTCACCCGTGTTTCTGGATTTTTTTCTATTCGAGTTGAAGCTGCGGCTGAAGAGCATCTCGACCTACGTCTATTTCATGATGTTGTTTCTGTTTGCCTTCTTCTCCGTGGCGGCAGAAGACTTCGGCCCAGTGGGTGCTGGCAAAGTTCTTCTGAATGGCCCCTACGCCACGTTGCAGATACTGCTGAATGGGACGGGCTTTGGCATGATCATCATGTCGGCGATCTTCGGACCATCGATCCTGCGCGACTTTCAGCGCGACACGTACCAGATGGTCTTCACTAAGCCCATCTCCAAGCTTGCCTACCTCGGCGGACGCTGGACCGGTTCGATCGTTATCACGCTGCTCATCTTCGCCGGTCAGATTTTTGGCGTAATAGCTGGCTGCTTCGCGCCCTGGGCCGATCACACCCGCATCGGCCCCATTCATCTCGCAATGTTCGCGAAGCTCTACTTCTCAATAGTAGTCGTACAGGTGTTCTTCCTCGGCAGCCTCTTCTTCGCCATGGCCGCGCTCACGCGAAGAATCATCTTTGTCTACCTCCAGGGTGTTGCCTTCTTCGTCGTCTATCTCATCCTGCTGGTGTCGGTCTTCCAGACGCGCAGCCTCGACCGCTTCTGGCCCTCGGTCTTCGATCCGCTCGGCATTCTCCTTGCCGACAGCATCACGCGCTACTGGACCGTGGTCGAGCAAAACACCCTGACGCCAGCCTGGACCGGCATGTTCCTCTGGAACCGTCTCCTCTGGATCGGCGTTGGCATTCTTTCGCTTCTCGCCACGTGGATCTTCTTTCCCATGTCAGCAGAGGCTCTTACCGCCCGCGTCTCTCGGAAAAAGAAGAAGGTCGAGCAGGAGGAAGTGCGGCCGCCGCGGCCGTTTTTTGGCGTCTCCTTACCCCGCGTGCATCAGTATTTCGGCTCGCGTACCACATGGTTGCAGTTTCGGACGCTGGTGCGCATGCGCATCCGCAACATCGTCCGCGAGATCCCCTTCTGGGCGATCACGCTGATCATGGTTGTCTACATTTTCGTCAACGGACACTTCGCCGGCCGCGTACAGGGCCGCGATGTCTGGCCTGTCACCTATCTGATGCTCCAGGCCGTCGAAGGCAACGCCATGTTGTTTCTGATCATTGTCACCACGCTCTATGCCGGCGAGCTGATATGGCGCGAAAGAGACACCAGCTTCGAGCAGATTCACGACTCGCTGCCCATGCGCGAGGGGATAGACTGGCTCAGCAAATTCTGCTCTCTCGCCGTAGTGCAACTGATTCTGCTCACCGTCGTCCTGTTCTGCGCCATCGTCTCGCAGACCGTTCAGGGCTATTACCACTACGAGTTCCTGCAATATTTCAAGGAGCTCTATCTCATCACCTTCGCCCAGGTGGTCATCTACTCGTTCCTTGCCCTCTGCATACAAACCCTGGTTCCGAACAAGTTCCTCGGCCACGGCATCGTAATCGGATTTTTCTTCCTCATCCCTATCCTTTACCGTTACGGCTTCGAGAACCGCCTCGCTCTTTTCGGAGAAATCACTCCCTATACCTACTCCGATATGAACGGGTACGGCCACTTCGTGCGCGCGCTCTTCTGGTCGCTTACCTACTGGCTGTCTGTCGGCGGGCTGCTCGGCGTTATCTCCATCGCCATGGCTCGGCGGGGCAGCGAAACGTCCTGGAAGGCGCGCTTCCACGGTGCATCCCAGCGCCTCCCCGGACTTGTCCTCGCCACAGTCGTGCTGCTTGCCGTTGCCATCGGCAGCGGCGGCTGGTTCTACTACAACACCCACCGCCTCAATGCATTCCAGACCACAAAACAACGGCGCCAGCTACAAGCCGACTACGAAAAGCTGTATAAGAAATACGAAAAGCAGCCGCTGCCCAAGATCGTCGCCGTCGACACCACGGTCAACATCTACCCTGAGCGCCGATCTTTCTCCGCCACCGGGTGGTACATTCTCGAGAACCGCACCACCCAGCCCATCTCCGACATTCACATCACCGGTCAGCGCGACTCGATCGACGAGATTCACTTCGATCGCCCGGTGCAGATCGTCCTCGACGACCATCTGCACTGGTATTCCATCTATCGCCTTGCACAACCGCTCGTGCCCGGCGACAAAATGCGCATGGACTTCCGCTGCTCCTACACTTCGCACGGATTCAAGGACGGGGGAGAACGCCCCGAGTTCGCCTACAACGGAACCTTCTTCGACTCGGATTATTTCCCTTATCTCGGCTACAACCGCAACGTCGAGCTCGACAATCCGGTCCGTCGCCGCGAAGAAAAACTTGGCCCGCTCGAAGAGCTCGCGCCGCGCGGCGACCCTTACTACTCACAGCTCAATCTCTTCCGCCCCGACTCCGACTGGATCACCTATCACACCGTGGTCAGCACATCCGGCGATCAGATGGCCATCGCCCCCGGCTATCTGCAGAAGCACTGGTCCCAGAACGGCCGCAATTACTACGAGTACAGCATGGCCTCGACCGAGATCAACGATTTCTTCTCCTATCTCTCAGGTCGTTACACCATCAAGAGGGACCGGTGGCAGAACGTGAACCTTGAAATCTATTACGCGCCGCAGCACACCTTCGTACTCGATAAAATGTTGTCGTCATCCAAGCGCGGCCTCGGCTATTACACTGCGAACTACAGCCCCTACCAGTTCCAGCAGTACCGTATTCTCGAATTCCCCCGGTACCGCGCCTTCGCCCAATCCTTCCCTAACACCGTCCCGTACTCGGAAGACATGGGCTTCATCGGCCGCCTCAAAAGTCCTGACGACATCGACTTCACCTATTTCGTGACTGCTCACGAACTCGCGCATCAGTGGTGGGGGCATCAATTGATTGGCGCCAATGTTCAGGGCTCAAACATGATGTCCGAAAGCCTCGCCGAGTACTCCGCTCTGCGTGTGATGCAGCACCAGTATGGAGACGCGCAGATGCGCCGCTTCCTTAAATACGAGCTGGACGGATACCTTCGCGGACGCGCCGGCGAGGTTCGCCACGAACCCCCGCTTGTACTGGTTCAGAATGAACCATACGTCTGGTATCAGAAGGGCTCGATGGTACTCTACGCCCTCAGCGACTACATCGGCGAAGACAAGCTGAACGCTGCGCTGGGCAACTATCTGCGCGAGAACCGCTATAGCAAGCCGCCCTATCCCGACACGCGCGGCTTCGTTGGAGCCTTGCGAGCGGCTACTCCGCCGGATTTACAGTATCTCATCGCCGACATGTTCGAGAGCATCACGCTCTACGACAACCGCGCCGTCTCCGCAACATGGCAGGAGACGCCCGATCACAAATATAAAGTCATCCTCAACGTGAAATCCCGCAAGCTCAAGGCCAACGGAGACGGCGTCGAATCCGAAGTCCCCCTCCACGACCTCATTGAGGTGGGCGTCTTCTCGGGCAAGAAAGATCATGAGGAGCCGATCCATGTCGAGAAGCAATGGATTACGAAGAACGACTCGACGATCGAATTCACCATCGATCAAAAGCCGACCCGCGCGGGCATCGATCCCTACAACAAACTCATCGATCGCAATCCTGAAGACAACATGATCGACGTGAGCAAAATGTAATCAACTGCCTTACAAATATGCCCAGGCCACTGACAATACGTCACGCACCGATGACGATGCGGCTTTCATGGCTGATCTGTTTTTGCAGGCGATGCAAATGCAGATCACAGCGGCACGTCGGTATTGGGATGAAGCCAAAGAGCAAGCACAGTTCCACGAACAGCTGCAGCTCCCAAACACTCGGATCGTCGAGCATGAAGGTGAGCGCGTCGGCTTTTTATGACAATTGAGTGTGGACGGGACATTGAGCTGCACACACTCTGTATAGCCCCCGAGCATCAAAGACAGGGGTTCGGTACAGTTCTTACAAGACAATTGGCTGAAGCCCGCGCTTGCCCGCAAGCGCGGGCTTGTCCTCTCTGATTTTGAAGGTGAATACAGCTGCGCGTTCCTTCTATGACCGCCTGGGATTCGTCCTCACGGAAGAATCTGCTCATCATTACCGCAATCGCCTGCCTTCATGAGTGGCAGAATCCCCAAGTTCTCACTATTCCTTAGCGACATAATTTTTCCTGAAGAACTCATTCAGCTCCCCGTATGGCGTCAATCCATCGAACCCCGCGAAACTCCGATCCTCAGCAATCAATTTCGCTGCGCGGATGAACCCTGTCCACGCCGCGCGCGCCAGCGACGACCCCACGCTCACCCGGCGCACGCCCATCGCCGCAAGGTCGGCAACTCTCAGTCCGCTATTCGCGCTCACCAGCACATTTACCGGCTTCGGACTCACTGCCGCAACAATTGTGTCGATCTCTTCGCGTCCCTGCGGGCCCGGCGCATACAGCACATCGGCGCCGGCCTGAGAGTAAGCCTGTAGCCTCTTGACCGCTTCGCGCAGAGGATCGGCGTGTCCCACCAGAAAACACTCAGCCCTGGCCGTCAGCAGCACATCCGCACCCAACGCATCGATGGCTGCCCGGGCCGCCTGAATCCGTTCGACCGCCAACCCCAGGTCATAGAGCGGTTTCTCGGAGTCTCCGGTGGCATCTTCAATCGAGAGACCGGCCACTCCGGTTTCCGCGCAGAGACGCACGTTCGCGGCCACTCCCTCCGGCTCATGCGCATAGCCAGACTCGAAATCCGCGTTCACAGGTAGGTCCACCGCTGCGACAATATCCGCGATATGTTCTAGCGCCATGTGCCGCGGCATCGCCCAGTCCGCGTCCGGCAAACCTCGCGAAAACGCAAAGCCCGCGCTGGTGGTCGCCAGCGCCTTGAAGCCGAGCCCCCGCAAATATCGCGCCGTGCCCACGTCCCACGGATTGGGAATCACAAAGCAGCCGCTCTCATGCAGCTTCCGAAACGCCGCCCGACGCGCAGAAAAATCCATGACTGCCTCCGTTGAATCCAGACCTGAGGAGAGAGTAACCTGACCGGCACCTCTGCAGAAACCGAGGTGCCAATTGAATGGCGCGCCTCTTCACAAAACGCCGCGCTGCTATAAACTATTCCGCATGGGAAGCAAAGACAAAGGAAAGAAAGAAGTAAAGAAGAAGCCCAAACCTAAGCCAAAGGTCGAGCCGGGGCGCAGGCGCGAGGAATGGACTCCCGGCGCAGTCAAGCCAACGAGCTAAGGTTCAGGCGCCGGTCCAACCCTCACGGGCAAACAAAAAGCCCGGTTCATCGCCGGGCTCAGTCTGATCGCTCTCGTAATCAGTCTTGCGCTTCGTCTGACGCTTTCACCTGAGCCACGGTCCAGTTGGGATCGCCGACCTTGAAGCGCGCAAAGCGGCGGACGGTGATGTTCTCGCCGAGCTTGCCCACCTTGGTCGCAATCAGGTCCTTGATGGCCAGCGTCTGCTCCTTGATAAAGGGCTGTTCCAGCAGGCAGACCTCTTCGTAGAACTTGCCCATCTTGCCCTCAACGATCTTCTCGATCACCGGAGCCGGCTTGCCCGTCGCCGCTGCCTGCGCACGATAGATATCCTTCTCGCGCTCCAGGTCCTCGGCCGTCACGTCTTCGCGGCGGATGTAGCGCGGATCGGTCGCCGCGATATGCATCGCGATGTCTTTCAGCAGCTCCTGGAATTCCGCAGTGCGCGCCACGAAATCGCTTTCGCAGTTCACTTCGAGCAGCACGCCGATTTTGCCTCCGGCATGAATGTAGGTACCTACCGCGCCCTCGTTCGTGGTGCGAGAAGCCTTTTTCGCAGCCGACGCCATGCCCCGCTTGCGCAGGATGACGAAAGCCTCTTCCATATCGCCCTTCGATTCCTGCAACGCCTTCAGGCAATCGCCCATGGGCGCGCCTGAACTCTCGCGAAGTTGCTTTACCTGCTTTGCATCGATTTTTTCAGTCACCGTTGACATTCCTTATATCCATTCCTTCATTTTAGAATCCCACAAATGTCGCCACGCGGCTTGTCAATAGCCGGTGAAAGCGGAGGTCGCCAGACACAAAGAAAGCGTGGCCGTTTCTCAAACGCAGCCACGCTTCCTCAACTTCCCAGCGGTTGCTGAACCGCGCGTAAAGTTTAATAGCTGCTTTCAGCCGCCTCAGCTTCTTCGAGCGCCGCGACCACCGCCGGAGCCTTCCGAATTCCTCCGCCGAGCACCGCTTCCAGATCGACAACCTCAGAGTCGGCAGCCGAATCATCCGCCGAAACCACCGGCGTAGCCTCATCGCCCTCGGCAGCAGCACCCTGGAGATCAACCTGAGTATCCGCCGTCACTCCGGCGATTTCCGCATTCTGCTTGTTGCCGGCCATCTGTACGCCCTCGATCACCGAATCTGAGATTTTCGAGGTAAAGAGGCGGATGGCGCGCAGGGCGTCGTCGTTGCCCGGAATCACCATGTCTACGACCGTCGGATCGCAATTCGTATCGACCACCGCGACCACCGGAATGCCGAGCTTGCGGGCTTCCTTCACGGCAATGGCTTCGTTGTTCGAGTCCACGATGAACAGGGCATCTGGCAGCCGGCGCATGTTCTTGATGCCGGCCAGATTCGCCTGCAGGTGCTTGCGCTCCCGCTCCAGCTTGATTACTTCCTTCTTGGTGAGCAGTTCATAGCGGCCGTCTGTAGCCATGTCATCAAGTTCCTGAAGGCGCTTCACCGATTTCTGCACCGTCACCCAGTTCGTCAGCAGTCCACCCAGCCAGCGCTGGTTGATGTAGAACATGCCGCAGCGGGTCGCCTCTTCAGCGATGGCATCCTGAGCCTGGCGCTTGGTGCCCACAAACAGGATTACCTTGCCCGAAGCCGTCAGGTCCGTTACATACTTGCTGGCTTCCTTGAACATCTTCAGGGTTTTTTGCAGGTCGATGATGTAAATGCCGTTGCGCTCGCCGAAGATGTATTCCTTCATCCGCGGATCCCAGCGCTTCGTCTGATGCCCGAAGTGAACACCTGCTTCGGGCAGCTCCTTCATAGTGATCGTGGCCAAACAGCCTCCTCTGTGGATTGCATCCCGGCGGTATGAGTGCCGGGATTGATTCCCTCTTGGGAAAATTTAACTACCTAACAACAGGTTGCGAAAACGGTTGCCCACGGGTCGTTTCTGAGACGTGGGAGAGCAAAACTATCGCTTGCTGAACTGGAACCGCTTGCGGGCGCCCTTCTGCCCGTATTTCTTGCGCTCCTTGGCGCGAGCATCGCGCGAGAGCAGCCCTTCGGTCTTCAGCGTCTTGCGCAGCTCGGCGTTGAACTCGATCAGTGCGCGGGAGATACCCATCTTCACCGCATCGGCCTGCGCGCTTACGCCGCCGCCTTTGACCGTGGTGACCACATCGAAGGTCGCCGTCAGCTCGGTGAGCACCAGGGGACGAACCGCCGAAACCCGCTGCTGCTCGGTCACGAAGTAAGCCTCAAGAGCCTTCTCGTTGACCTTGAAGTTACCGCTGCCCGGGCGCAAAAACACGCGCGCGATCGCCGACTTGCGCCGTCCCGTTCCATAGTACTGAACCAAATCTGCCATTCTCTGTCCTGGTCTCTCTTTTCGCTT
>CAYVSQ010000108.1:0-9965 GCA_964453815.1 uncultured Acidobacteriaceae bacterium
CGCAAAGTTCTACGCCCGCCGCACCCTCACCAGCCAACCCATCGATCCCAAGGACTGTGCCCAGGCCATCCTCTTCCTCGGCGGTCCCCTTACACCCTGTACCACTGGCCACATCATTCCGGTCGACGGAGGATTGACCGAGGCATTCCTGCGCTGAACCGCCGGAAGCCAGACTGAGAAAGAATCAATGAAAAGTTCCTTAGGACGACCACTGAAGCCGAACGACAGAAGAGCTTCGATAGCAGTTGATCTTGGCGCGGAAAGCTGCCGCGTCTCCCTGTTGCAGTGGAGGGAGGAAACGCCGCACGTTGAGCTGGTTCACCGGTTCAACAATTCTGCCGTGACGATTGGCAAAGAGCTGCACTGGGATCTCCACCGCATTCTTTCCGAAATTGAGTGTGGACTCGTTCGCTGCGCAGAGAAAACGTTAGCCCCAATCGCTGCGATCGGGGTAGATGGTTGGGCAGTGGACTACGTTCGCCTCACAGCGAACGGGCTGCCGGTCGCCCAGCCCTTTTGCTATCGTGACACGCGGACAGAAGCAGTCAAAGTGGAATTCGAGCAGCGATGTTCTGCCGAAGATTTGTTCGCGTTGGGCGGTGCGCAGCCCCTGCGGATTAATACTCTGTATCAGCTCATGGCCGATCAGTCAGCCGGCGTTTCGGCGACAGCGCGTTGGGTGAATCTTCCTGAGTATGTTTTGGCGCAACTCGGCGGCCGAATCGTCGCCGAGTTCACCAACGCCACCCACACGGGCTTAATTGATATCGCAACGCGCAACTGGAATCCGAAGATATTCGACCTCTGCGGACTAAGCCTGGAAGCAGCGCCCGAACTTGTCCCGACCGGTTCGCAGATCGGAATCGTCGAAGGTTCGCTTCGCCGCCTGCCTGCTTTCCATGAAACCCATCTCATCGCACCCGCCTGTCACGACACAGCTTCGGCCGTGGCTGGCATTCCCATCGATGGAGACGACTGGGGCTACATCAGCTCCGGAACGTGGTCTTTGGTAGGTACGCTGCTCGATTGCCCCGTCAAGACAGCGGCGGCCTGTACGGCAGGATTTACGAATCTTGGCGCGACCGGCGATCGCATCTGCTTCCACAAAAATGTGAACGGCATGTGGCTCTTGAAGCAGACGCTGCACCAGTTGTGCCCCATCGACAGTCAATGGCCAATGCCGGAACTAACCGCCGCGGCAGAACAAGTAGGCCTGCCCGAAGGCCTTCTCGACGTCGACGATCCGGAGCTCTGGCTCCAAGGCGATATGGCGTCTCGCATCAACGCTCAACTCACGCGACGTGGCTTTACACCAATCGAAGAGCGCGCCTCGTTAATGCCTGAGTTCGCCAACCTCATCTTTCATAGTCTTGCCCATCGATATGCTATGGTGCTTGCGGATGCTGAACAGCTTACCGGCAAGCGTCTTAAACGCCTCGCCATTGTCGGAGGGGGGAGTCTGAATCAATTTCTGAACAGGTTGACAGCCGAAGCGACCGGACTGGAGCTGTGTCGCGGCGCAGTGGAGAGCTCAACAGCGGGGAACTTTGCTGTTCAGCTCGCTGCACTTGAAGGCGCACCCGACTCGCCAAGCAGGATCGCACACTGGGCCAAGGCGCTGACCTCGCCGGATCACTGCTGACATGCGTATATCTCTGTTCATCACGTGCTACAATGACACGCTCTTTCCCGCGACGGGAAAGGCCGTGGTCTCTCTTCTCGAACGTCTGGGGCACACGGTGGAGTTTCCTCTGGAACAAACATGTTGCGGTCAGATGCATTTCAATACTGGGTACCGCCGCGAAGCCTATCCACTGGCCAAGCGCTTTCTTTCGATATTCCAGGATGCTGAGGTGGTCTGTATCCCTTCCTCCTCCTGCGTAGCGATGATCCGCGACTGCTATCCAGCGCTCGCGTGTGAAAACAACGACGAAAAAATGGCTCAGGAAGTAGACAGCTTGCTGCCGCGGATATTTGAGTTCACCGAGTTACTCACCGACCATTTAAAGCTTGAAGACGTGGGCGCATACTTCCCGCATCGAGTTACGTATCACGCGAGCTGTCATGGCCTACGCAGCCTTCATCTGGGTGACAAGCCCCTGCGCCTCCTGAAAAACGTGCGCGAAATCAGTCTGATTGAGTTACAGGATGCAGACCGCTGCTGTGGCTTCGGCGGCACCTTTGCTGTCAAGAACGCCGAGGTCTCGGCGGCTATGCTCGACGATAAAGTACGAGCGCTATTGGATACTCGTGCCGAGGTCTGCACCGCTTGCGACAACTCTTGTCTCATGCACATACAGGGTATGCTGCATCGCCAGCACGCCACCGTTCGCGCCATGCACATAGCCGAGATACTCGCCGCTGGGACCGATCGATGACCCTGGTGACGCTTGATCCGCGCAAGGCGAAACCGTTTCCCAAGGCGGCGGCAGAGCTCCTGCGCGATACCCAACTTCGCAAAAATGTCGCACATGCCACGGACGTGATCCAGCGCAAGCGTGCGGCAGTAGTAGCAGAGAAAGAGGACTGGCAAGCCTTACGCTCTGCGGGCGCGGAGATTCGCAAGGAAGCTCTACGACACCTCGATACTTATCTGGAGCAGTTTGAGCAGCAGTTCATTCAGGCCGGGGGACACGTTCACTGGGCCGAGGATGCAGTAGAAGCGCAACGCATTGTTCTTGGCATTCTGCGTGAGGCGCAGGCCACCGAGATCATCAAGATCAAGTCCATGACCACGGCTGAGATCGAGCTGAATCAAAGTCTGGAGTCGAACGGTATCCGTATCTATGAAACCGACCTTGCAGAGTTGATCCTGCAGCTCGGCGCTGAGCAGCCCTCGCATATCATTGCTCCAGCTCTTCATAAGAATCGGCAGCAGGTGCGCGAGCTCTTTTCGCGCGAGATGCATCTGCCCGATTTGACTGACGAGCCTGCCGCCCTCACCGAAGCCGCCCGTCTCTATCTGCGGGAGAAATTTCTCAAGGTGAAAGCTGCGGTATGCGGTGCAAACTTTCTTATCGCGGAAACAGGCTCAATCTGCATCGTCGAATCCGAAGGCAATGGACGGATGTGCCTTACCTTGCCCGACACCTTGATCGCCATAGCCGGCATCGAAAAAGTGATTCCGCACTTCTCCGATCTGGAGGTGCTGCTGCAGACGCTGCCTCGCTCGGCGACCGGCGAGCGTATGAATCCCTACAATTCCGTCTGGACCGGAGTTACGCCGGGTGACGGTCCGCAAAATCTTCACGTTGTGTTGCTGGATAACGGCCGCAGTCACGTACTCGCCGACGAAATTTCCCGCCAGACACTTCAATGTATTCGTTGCGCGGCCTGTCTGAATACTTGCCCGGTTTTTCGCCAGACCGGCGGCCACGCCTATGGCTCCGTCTATAGTGGACCCATCGGCGCAATTCTCACTCCACAGCTTTATCGCCTGGAGCACGCACTGTCTTTGCCCTACGCATCTTCACTGTGCGGCGCCTGTTACGAAGTTTGCCCTGTGAAGATCAACATCCCCGAAGTCCTCGTCTACCTGCGGTCGCGCGTGGTCGATCGGAATCGAGGAAAGCTGGCATCCGTTTTCAATCAGGAACGAATCGGCATGAAGATGATGGCACGCATCTTTCTCAGTCCCCAGCGCTTTGAGGCAGCCCAGCGCATGGCCCGCGTTCTGGAAAAGCCGTTAGTTGGAAAAGATGGCTGGATCCACTGGCTGCCAGGTCTCGGCGGTCAGTGGACCGTGGCACGCGACCTCGAAGCATTCCCCGCACAAACGTTCCGCGAGTGGTGGCAAAGCCGGCCAAAGGCGAACGGAGGCCGCCAGTGAGCCGGGAGGTCGTCCTCAATCGGGTGCGTTCGGCTTTGAGCGGGAGCAATCATGAACCCATCGCGCCAATCTCTGGTTATCGCCTCACGGGCATACTGACGGACGAGCAGCGAGTTCAGCTCTTCGAGAGTCGACTCGATGATTACGGCGCGCGTGTCTTTCATTCTTCCCGACAGAATCTGCGGGAAAACATCGCCACGACTCTTCTTGAAGGAAAGAAACTGCGGATGGTTCATCCAGCTGGTGTGCCGGAGAGCTGGCTGGACGACCGAATTTTCTGGGCTGCGGATTCACAGAGCGCCGGCGAGGGATTGCCCTATACCCAGATTGAGGGTTTCGACGGTGTGTTGACGGGCGCCACCGCAGCAGTTGCTGAGTCAGGAAGCATCGTGTTGCAGCATAGTCTCACCGAAGGCCGCCGTGCCCTCACGCTGCTGCCCGACTACCACCTGTGTATCCTGTACGAGCACCAGATTGTCGAAACGCTTCCCGAATGCTTCGGGCGCTTGAAGGGAAGTGCAACCCGGCCGACGACCTTCATCTCCGGTCCGTCCGCCACAGCCGATATCGAAATGACCCGGATCAAAGGAGTCCATGGGCCGCGTTTTCTTGATGTCCTTCTCGTGGTTCAGTAGTTCCCTTGACCTCGATGCCCTAGTGCCTCTCAACATTCTCGAGTCACGCTTGCCGTGGAGCTTCTCGCAACTCGGAGGAGCTTGGAGACGGGGTTTCGTGATGACTGCTATTCAAGAGACTGAGATACGTTTCCAAATTGTATCCCGCATCCTGTGCCACCAGGCAAGCTCTTGAGACAGCAGCTTCGAGATCGCCAAGAGACCGCGACTCTTCGGAATCTTGTTGCGCAATCTCCAACAATCGAGGCAATTGAAGCCAGCTGAGCAATTCCTCGAATTGCTCTTTGTTCATCCAGGTTTTGCCGGATGCGCTGTTGACGCCGGCGAGCCATTGGACGTCAGGGTCAGCCCAGAACTCTTCCGAGCCAATTGATACGGAAGGGGTGGCTGAAGGCGCGTCGGCCTGCCACAGGAGAACTCGTATCCGCGCAGCCGCTCGCCACGTTTTTTCATCTTCCATTCCCAGGGATGAAAAAATTTCTGCGAGAGCCAACCGCAACTGAAGTTTGTCAAACAGAGCGACTCTGGTGTCTTGTGCTGGGAAGCTGCGCAGAACAATCCACGCCAGCATAGGAGCCCAGGTCTGCTGCAGTGGTACTCCTGGTTCGTTGCTGGGCAACGTGTCGCGAACGGCGGGCGGCCAGGCTGTCGAGAAGATCCGTTCCATGCAGGGCAGACGGAGGGCGGCCACGGTCATCGCTTCGCATGCATTCCGGTAACTCAACTTCGGGTCGGCAAAAACCGTCGCGTTGCGCCCGGGTGAAGCAGCGTGGCTTTCCGTCGCCGGTCCGATTTCGCCGGGAAGGTATTCTACGGCTCTTTCGAAACAACGCTGGCAGTTCTCGATAAACGCGCTGAGTCGAGGATCGACAGTACCTAGGCTGACGCATGGCTCTTGTATGTCGGAGGTTCGCTCTTTCTGCGGCTCTGCAATAGCGTCCTGCTTAGCTCTTCCGGTGTCTTTGTCTGCGGCGGCTACGGCCCTAGCCTCCTCGTCCTTGTCTTGGATCTCTCTGCGCACCGGCTCACCGGCGATCTCCGCGAACAAATGGACATTGTCGGCGCTGATTGCCTGACGAAGGGCCTCATGCAGGGGCCGCAGGCGGAGCTTGGTGAGCGCCTCATCCACGCTATGAACCCCCCTGCCGTTGAGAGCGTCACAGAGCGTGTCCCAAGGCTGGTCTGTGGATGCTCGAAGCTCGCGCCAATCGAGCAATACCATATATTGAAAGCCGCGCAGCTCGAGATACAGACCATGATGGTGCAAGTCGGTGGAGCGGCGCAGATACTCGAGGCCCCGCGACATGTCGCGAAACGCAAGGATAACTGAGTCCTCTATGGGCAATGCAATCCCTTCGGTTAGGCTCCTTTGCCGCAGAGAGCCGCCCGCCTTTTCCATTGAAGCCGCCGAGATATGAATGGAGCCGCGCGTGTTTCCGTAGCGGTTGTTGTAAAGAATGATGGCGCGCTGGTCATGCCAGCGGTTTGAATACGCGAAGACGTTTTCGTCGACGGTTCCATGGTCGGTCCAGAAGTCGTACAGAACGAAGTTGGTGCTTTCAGCGAATAGCCGGCGGTTCTTCAGAAGAGGCGCAATGTCATGTTGATGGCGGGCAATCAAGCCGTCATTCGGATGCTCGTCCAAGCGCGCTCGTTTGAACTCCATTCCATAGCGCTCGGTAAAACCCTCGATTTGTCCATGGCCAAACATGGGCAAGCCGGGCAGGGTAGCCAGCAGCGTGCACACGCCAAAATACTTGTCTCCAGTGCCGAATTGGTCGATCGCAGTGCGCTCGTCCGGATTGCTCATGAAGTTGACATAGCGCTTCATGATGTCCGGGTCGAATTCGATCGTTTTCTTTAGATAGGACCGGTACTTCGCGTTCTCTTCGTCGCGGAGCATGTTCATGAACGCGCTGTTATAGACCCGATGCATGCCCAGGGTTCTAACAAAGTATCCTTCGAGCAGCCAGAAGGCCTCCGCCAGCAGGAGTGTTCCCGGAACCTCGGCGGCGACTCGATCGACAACCTCACGCCAGAATTCATGCGGCATGAGGGCATCGAACTCCTCCTGCGACATTGCATTTTCGGCACGAGAGGGAATCGAGCCTCCAGCGCCTGGCAGCGGAAACCAAAGGCGTTGAACATGCCGCTTGGCCAACACCATCGCGGCATCGAATCGGATGATCGGGAACTGCCTGGCAACGTGCAGGATCGTCTGAATGACGTGTTCCCGGACTAACACTTTAGAATAGTCGAGCTGCGCCGTGTCGTTCCATGCGAACGTAGTTCCGTCGTTGCCGTGATAGACATAGCGGGTTGTTCCGCTGCGGTGATGGTGCAGACGAAAGACCACTGCCGCGTCGGTCTGGTCGTAGTAGTGATCTTCTATTTTGATCTCGACGCGACTGTCGGGCGAGAGGTCAGGGCCTGTGAAGCTATATACGGGGAACGGGCTTTCCGGCCGAGAGATAAACCAGTCGGGATGATCGATTACCCATGGAGAGTCGATCCCCATATGGTTGGGCACCATGTCGCTCGCCAGCCGGATACCAAGGGCAGCGGCGCGGTCCCGCAGCCGCATGTAGCCGGACTCTCCACCAAGGTCTTCGGCTATCTGATACTCCTTGAGCGAATAGGCTGACGCCACCGCATCGCCGTGGCCTCGCAGGCGCTTGATGGTTCTTGAGGCAATGCTTCTCTCCCAAAGGCCAATGAGCCACAGGCCGGTAATGCCCCTGTCGGCCAGCAGACGGAGTTCCTCGTCGGGAATATGATCCAGGCGGTGAATATGACGTCCATACTTCTTCGACAACTGTTCCAGCCATACATACGTGCTCTTCGCGATCAGCACCACGTTCGGCATCCAGGCCTGATCGGCACTGAAGGCTTCGTATTCGTGTAGCGGCGCCTGATAATCGGCGGCATAGCGTCGGCGAGGTCCAGCGAAATCCTCATCGAACCCGACGAACTCATCCCCTACAAAGCCTTCACCTCCCCACCCTGGCGCTCCATGGCGATATCTATCGGGTCCTGGCGGGTGGAAACGCATCCAGATGGCAAGATCTTCCTCGCGTAGAACATCGATCGCCAGCAGGACGCGACGCAGATCCTCGCCCAGGTATTTCGACCATTTCTCGCGAATGAAGTCGAGCTGTCCAGTGAGCGAATCGGGAGAGGCAAGCATCGGCGCACGCAGAGCCTCGAACAGGCTACCCACTTCCGGGGCTAAAGGGGGCCGCGTACCGAGGTAATCCGGAAGAGCCTCGGTCACGTTCTTATAGAGTGTCTGCCGCGCGAGGTCTTTGTCTTCAAACAACTCGCGAAAGGGCGCAAAGGCCGGGTTCATGTTGGCGAGCCACAGCAGCATAAGCTCTTCGAGCGTTGCTTCTCGGTTCGACAATCCCTCGGTTGTGCCGTTCAGCCATTCGGCAGCGGTCTGTTTGCCCTGATAGACAGCCACACCGGGAAACTGCTCGACGAAGATCAGCAGCAGCCGTTCCAGATTGGCTGGTTCGATCCTTGCTGCAAACCAGCGAATCGCCTCGGAAAGCACAGAGGGATCAATTTCCATGCGATAGCGGGCGACCAGAGCGTGATTAAGCTCATCGATCATCCCCATCGCAAACAGAGCGCCCGCGTTTACTATCTTTGCCGGATCGGCTGCCGTTCCGCGAGCATCGTTGAGTTGGCTTGCGAGCTTCCGGCTTGCCGCTAGATTGGCGAAAATTACGTTTCCGGTGTAACTGAACAGCAGACCGTCGGTATTCAGTTTTTCTCTGATAGCCCGGGAAATATGAAATTCCATTGCGAAATGCTCCGCCATTCAGACGAAATTGCCTTGACCTCTTGGAGGTCGCCTCATTCTACGCTCAAGCCTCTCCTGGCCTGTATTGCTGAAGGCCACCCGTGGCCTCCTGAGGCGTCGCGAACGTAGCGTGGATGTCCTTATAGAGCGGCGCAAGAATCGATGCAACATTTTCGGTCAGACTGATCATATCGGAGGTCTGAGGAGCGACCGGCAGCCCAAGTTCTTCATAAGATTTGCGGATTTCCTGGCCCAGATTCGCGGCAGAGGCCTGGATGTCCGGCACTGCCTCCGAAGTCTTTCCGCGGACCTCGTCCGCCATCCCTTGCATGACACGGGCGGTGTCCTGCTCGAATGCAACATGAGCTTTTGCGATCGCCTCGGGCAGTTCACTTAACGGCATCTGCAGGCGGTATTGCGCGGCTGTGAGCTGCACAAGAAGCAAGGTGCGCAGGGAAGGCTGCCATCGCTTAAAATCTTCGCGTACCTGCAGCTTTCGAGGACGTGAGGGGCCGAGCTCGAAGAGGACGGCGTCGCTCTGCGCAGTTACCGCCTGAAAGCCAGCGTTGATTTGGTCGCGCAAGCGGCGGACCCGCTTGACTGACTCATTACGGTCTTCCTTCAGCATTTGTACTGCGAGCTCAGCAAACATATCAAGATTGCGGGCGAAGACGGTCTGCATCTCCTCAAGGGCGTCCTTTACCCACAGGCGGTCGAAAATGAGCCACATGCACAGGAGACCAAGAAAGACCCCGAAAATGCGGTCGCGCGCGATGGACAACGAAGTCTGGATCGCAAACTCCTGCAGGTTGATGAGGTAGAAGGCAAGGGCGAGCTGCACGCCAAGATAGGACAGCCTCGGGGATGCAGTGGCGATCCAGGCTGAAAGCGCCGTGACTCCTGCGAATAGAAGCGTGAACCCGGCAATGGAATCAAGGTAAGGGAGCACGAATATCTGCGCTCCCATTCCGACGATAATCCCGCCGATGATCGCTCCACCAAGACGGAGAAATTGCTTCTGCCGTGATGAGCCGATGGTTGACAGCGCGGTAATGATGCAGGTTGGGATCGAGGTGCTCAGACCCCGCCAATCGACGGCCGTGTACACGACGTAACTGGCGGTCGCCGCCAGCATGCCACGGATGGCAAATTTTAGATGATCCGGATTGGAGAATGCGTCTGGAGCGAAGAAGGGCTGCTTGACTTCGTCGTCCATTGGGGCGGGGATGAATTCATTGATGGATTCGGCCCCGACAAACACCCGCGGGATGAGGGAGGCCGTCGTTTCCATGGCGGGGAGGAAAGGAAGGTTCGACGGCTGCCCCCCATGCGGAAGGTTAATCGGGCGCGGCGGCTTGCGCAGTCCTAAATCCTCGCGCAGTATGGAAATTTCGTCTGCAAGGCGCTGGCAGCGCTCCCGGTCTTCTGCGCTGAGAGGCGTGGACTGGCCGGCGCGGAAGTGGTGGAGACTGGCGGCAAGATCGACCAGGCGGCCCAACAGCGAGACAGCGGCATTCATCTGCGAGATGAAATGAGAGCTGTATCCCGAACGGTTGAGGAGTCTGCGCAGCCGGGACATTCCGGCTCCGGTATAGAGAGAAATTTCCTTTTCCAGCTTGCCGCCAAGCGGCCCTTGGGCGGCAAGCCCCCTCAGAACATCCTCGACAGCTAGCAGGCGGTGCTCGATGCCCTC